>JBNJGG010000125.1:0-8600 GCA_051747545.1 Halobacteriota archaeon
CCCGACGAACACGTCCTCGATAGCGAGGGCGCACCCCGGGACGTTCGAGGCGTGCTTGAGGAGGCCGACGTTTCCCGCCGCGAGCGTTGGTGCGGCGAAGCGAAACACCTGCCAGAACGGGAAGTTCCACGGCATCACCGCGAGGACCGGCCCCAGCGGTTCGTAGGCGACGAGCGTTCGCGCCCGCTCCTCCCCGCCGACCACCTCGTCGGCGAGGTGTTCGGGTGCCCACTCGGCGTAGTACTCACAGGCCCACGCGCACTTTTCGACCTCTGCTCGGCCCTGCGTGACCGGTTTCCCCATCTCGCGGGCCATCAGTTCGGCGTACTCGTCGGTTCGCTCTCGGAGGATGCTCGCGGCCTCCGAGAGGAGCGCACGGCGACGTTCGAACGAGGTCTCGCGCCACGAGTTGAACGTCTCGACTGCGGCGTCGAGCGTGGCGTCGAGTTCTGCACCGCTCGTCTCGTCGTACGTTTCGAGCGTCTCGCCTGACGACGGGTTCACGCTCTCCATGGACTAGTGTACGCCGTCGAGACACATAGGTGGATGGCAGGTGAGAGAGACGGACTCGACTGCCTAGAACCCGAGTCCGGCGACGAACACGACGAGGACGGTGGCGACGACCGACGGGACGAACGTCACCACCCAGACGAGACGGCTCCACGAGAGGACCGTTCGACCGTCGAGCGCGCCGAAGGGGATGAGGTTGAACGCCGCCAGAAAGAGGTTGATGGCCAGCCCCCGGGTTCCGACGAGCCACAGCAGGGGCGACCCCGAGACCGCACCCGCGGCGGCGACCGGGACGAACAGCACCGAGAGGAGGACGTTCGTCACGGGCCCCGCGAGCGCTATCAGCCCGAGTTCTCGTTCCGTGACGTATCCGCGGTGATGAACCGCGCCCGGGGCGGCGAAGATGAAGCCGACCAGCGCGCTCATCAGCGCGAGAAACAGCATGCCGTAGTCGGCTCGAAACTCCGCGTACTGGTCGAAGTGGACGGCGACGACCTTGTGTGCGAGTTCGTGGAGGAGGAAGCCGACTCCCGCGGTGAGCAGGCTCACCACGACCGGGAGGACGATACCCCCCTGGAGGATGCGCAGCACGCCGTTTCGACCTCCCCCGGCGAAGAACAGGGCGAAGGCGACGCCGAGTGCGAGCCACGCGACGAGAAGGTCCTGAAGCTCTCGATTGCTGAACGTCAGGCGTCCGACCGTGCTCACGTGAGCGTCCCCCAGAGGAAGTCCGCGCTCCTGGCCGCCCCGCGCAGCAGGTACTCGGAGACCCCCTCGACGCCGCCGATCTGGGTGGTAAACAGTGGAAGGACGTACGCCACGAAGAGGAGGCTCGCGACGACACTCCCGATGTTCGTCATCGCCACGACGGTGATGAGTCGAAACAGCGGCACGTCGAGCATCTCGCCGACGAGTTGTCTGAGCGGCTTCTCCTCGTCGGCGATGAGCGAGTTGAGCGTCCCGATGTCGCCGACGTTCACCGGCGTGTGTCGGAGTTCGAGGTAGCCGGTGAACCACCCGGGCGCGAGCAACGGGTTCACCGAGGTCATCCACGCCACGCCGCCGCCGACGAGCGCGGAGGTCCAGCGCGCGCCCGCGAGTTTCGCCAGTCCGGCGGCGAAGACGCCGTTGACGAGAAACCACGCGGCGAACAACTGGAGCAAGAACACGTCTCTGACGCCCGCGATTGCGAGCAAGACGAAGAAGCCGACGAAGCCGACGGAGACGAGGACGCCGGCGATTTTCGCCCACGGAATCCCCCGCTTCTTGGCGACGCCGACCAGCGACTCCATCGGCGGGAGTGACGAGGGGTCGGCGAGATAGCTCTCGATTCCCTCGCGGTGGCCGGCACCGACGACGGCGACGACATCCGCACCGCCCCGGCGCAGGGCGACGAGCTGGTGGCCGATGTACGCGTCGCGCTCGTCGATGAGCGCCTCCGCACCGCCGGGGCTGAACTCGCGGAACTCCTCCATCATCACGGTCACCACGTCCATGTCGGTGAGGTCCTCGATGTCGAAGTCCTCGACGTCCTCGGTGGCGAGGAGGCCAGTGAGGTCGACGATTAGTCCGACGACGGCCCCGAACACCAGCCCCGCGCTCACGCCGATGGCGAGGCTCCCCACCGCGCTGATGGCGAACGAGCCCAGGTACGTTGAGACGACGCCATCGGCGACGCCGGTGAACAGGCCGCCGGTCGCGACGAGCAGGCCTCCCGTGAGTGCCGCGAGAAAGCGCTCGTCGCCGTCCAGGAAGCTATCGCCCACGGTGTCGATGACGAACGCGACCACGACCCCGAGGAGCACGCCACCGGTAACGCGCGTCAGTACCGCCTCCGTGATGCCGACCGATCCGCCGAAGAGGCCGATGAGCGGCCCGAGTACGAGGCCCACTAGCAACCCAAGCGTGAGGCCGACGACGCGACTGTCGGTGATCCCGAAGACGAGACCGCCGACCATCCGAAGCTTCTCCACGACGGACATCCGCGCCCAGAATCGCTGAATCGTCGTCTGGATGTCGCGGTCGACGAGCGCCACGTCGATGCCGAGCGATTCGGCCGTCTCGACGGCCGCGAGCATGTCCGCGCCCGGTTTGATGTCGAACTTCTCTCCCAACTGCGCCTGGACGTACGAGAGCATCCAGTACGCGAGAAACTGAAAGACCGTGTTTCCCCGGAGGAGGTCTCTCGGGTCGATGTCGTCCGGCGTGTCGCCCTGCATCTGGCGGTACCGACCCTCGTCGAGTTCGACGGCCACGACGTCGGGGCGCTCTCGCTCGATGACTTCCTCGACCTCGCGGACACTGTCGGCGGAGACGTGCGCCGTCCCGACGACGGTCACACTTCCCTCGCCGGAGACAGACGACGCGGGTTCACTCATTGCACCCGGTACAGGGGGACGCTTTTTACCATTGTCGGAGAGGGTCCGACATGATTCGCAACGTCGACGCGCTCGGAACGACCCCCGCACACGAGGCCGCACTGGCGTGTCTGTCGACCGCCGTCGAGGCGGCGCAACCGCACACCGTCGTCGCAAACGCGGTCGGAATCGACGGCGACAGCCTCAACGTCGCCGACGCGACGTACGACCTCGCGGCGTTCGACCGGGTGGTGGTCGTCGGTGGCGGCAAGGCCGCATCCGGCGTCGCGGACGCACTCGAAGCGCTTCTCGGCGATCGAATCGACGCCGGGGCGGTCGTCGTTCCGGGCGACGAAGGACCGTCCGAGACGGAGCCACGGGTCGACGACGTTTCAGACGTGGACGAGACGCGGGGAGAGGCCGTTTCAGACGTGGACGAGACGCGGGGAGAGGCCGTTTCAGACGTGGACGAGACGCGGGGAGACGACACGCCACGCATCGAACGACTCCCCGGCGACCACCCAGTCCCGTCGGCACGGGGCGTCGAGAGCACCCGCCGTCTCGTCGACCTGCTGGAGACCGTCGACGAGCGAACGCTCGTCCTCGCGGTGGTCACCGGCGGGGCGAGCGCGCTCCTTCCGGCACCCGTCGACTCGATTTCGCTGGACGACCTCCGCGCGACGACGGAACTGTTGCTCGAAAGCGGTGCCGACATCGGCGAACTCAACGCGGTCAGAAAGCACCTCTCGACCCTGAAGGGCGGCGGTCTCGCCCGTCTCGCCTCGCCCGCGACGGTCGTCACGATCGCCTTCAGCGACGTCGTCGGCAACGACCTCGGCGTCATCGCCAGCGGGCCGACCGCACCCGACGAATCGACCTACGACGATGCGCTAGAGATATTGACCCGGTACGGACTGGACGTGCCCGAGTCGGTCGTCGACCACCTCGAACGAGGCGTCGCGGGTGAAACCTCCGAGACGCCGAAACCCGGAGATTCGGTGTTCGAGCGCGTCTCCAATCACGTCCTCGCCGATGGGTTCACCGCGCTCGACGCCGCGAGTGAACTCGCTCGGGCGCTCGGGTACCGTTCACTGGTGCTCTCGTCGCGGGTGCGCGGAGAGGCCCGAGAAGCCGCGAAGACGCACGTCGCCGTCGCCGAGGAGGTGCTGGCGACTGGTAACCCCGTCGAGCCACCGGCGGTGATTCTCACGGGTGGCGAGGTGACCGTCACCGTCGACGGCGAAGGCGACGGCGGCCCGAACCTCGAATTCGCGCTCTCGGCGGCGCTGGAACTCTCAGAGGGCGTCGTACTGGGTGCTATCGACAGCGACGGCCACGACGGGGGCACCGACGCCGCCGGCGCGCTGGTCGACTCCCACACCGTCGGACGCGACCACAGGGGCGAGCGTGGCCGCGCCCGGGCGGCCCTCGCCGACAACGACGCACTCGGGTACCTCCGCGGACGCGACGCGGTCGTCGAGACCGGGTCGACTGGGACGAACGTCAACGACGTCAGAGTGGTCGTCATCGCGTGAGCGGGCGGTTTGCAGTGCCTCCAGAAACCGTCGCCGAAGAAACACCTGAAAGCAATAGTTTTGTACCTTCCGGCGTTTTACCGGGTGTATGGCCCGTTTGTTGCCCTCCTCCCCCGACACGTCGGCCGCCCAGGACGCGGCCCCGCGCGTCATCGGTCTCGACAGCGCAGAGGTCGACGACCTGCTCTCGGCGCTCTCGTCGAATACGGCCCGTCGGGTGCTCGCGACGCTCCACGAGGAACCCGCCACTCCTTCGGAGGTGGCCGACCGCGTGGACACGTCGCTGCAGAACGTCCAGTACCACCTTCGAAAACTCGACGACGCCGGCCTCATCGAGGTCGTCGACACGGTCTACTCCGAGAAGGGCCGCGAGATGAAGGTGTACGCACCCGCGGATCGACCGCTGGTCGTCGTCGCCGGACCTGAATCCGAGCAGGCCGGACTCAAGACCGCCCTCGGGCGCTTGCTCGGCGGATTCGGTATCCTCGCGCTGTTGAGCGTCATCGTCCAACTGGCGCTCCGTGGCCTGCCGACCGTCGGGATGGCGGGGTCGGCGAGCGACGGCGGCGGCGGTGCGGGCGTGATGACGGCCGAGACGACGGCTGCGGCGACGGCGACTCAGACGCTCCCGCCGGGACTCCTCTTCTTCCTCGGCGGGGCCGCGGTCCTCGCCGTCGGATTCGCCGTCTGGTACGTCCGCCAGCGGTAGTGTTTCCGGCGGGTAGCCGCGCGCCGGTGTGACCTACTCTGTGGATTCTCCGTCGTACCCGTACTCCTCGCGAGCGCGTTCGACCGATAGTTTTCCGAGTCGAACGTCCCGGGCGACGGCCGCGTGGTCTCTGTCGTCGGGGGCACCGTACCCACCCGCACCCGGCGTCCGAACGCTCACGACGTCGCCCGGGAGTAACTCCTGCGACGTCTTCGCGGGCAGTTTCTCGTGCTCGCCCTCGGGGTTCAGATACGCCGCGCCGGACGCGCCCTGGCCACCGCCGAACAGTCCGTACGGTCGACTCTCGTGTCGCTCCGCGAGCAGGTTGAACGTCGAGACGTGGTCTCGGACCTCGATGTCTCGTCGCAGGCCCAATCCGCCGCGGAACTCCCCTGTTCCCCCCGAATCTGGCCGAAGCGAGTACTCTCGAACCCGGAGCGGGTAGGCCGTCTCCAGAACCTCCGCGGGGGTGTTGAGTGTGTTCGACATGTGGACGTGAACGCCATCCATGCCGTCGGCCCCGGACCGCCCCCCGAAGCCGCCGCCTTCGGTTTCGTAGAAGGCGTAGGGCGTCTCCCTCCGTGGGTCGACGCCGCCGAAGGTGACGTTGTTCATCGTCCCCTGACACCCCGCGACGACCATCTCGGGGACGGCCGACGCGAGCGCCCCCAGTACCACGTCGGTGACGCGCTGGCTGGTTTCGAGGTTGCCGCCGACGACTGCCGCCGGGGGTCGCGGATTGACGACGGTCCCCTCCGGTGCGTGAATCTCGACAGGGCGATAACAGCCGTGATTCGGCGGGATGTCGGGGTCGGTCAGGCACCTGACCGCGTAGTACGTCGCCGACGCGGTGACCGCGAAGACGGCGTTGATGGGTCCGTCGGTCTGCGGTGCGGTCCCCTCGAAGTCGACTGTGACGCTGTCGCCGTCGAGGTCGACGGTAGCGACGACCGGCAGGTCACGATTGCCTCGCCCGTCGTCGTCGAGGGCGTCCTCGAAGCGGTACGTGCCGTCGGGGAGGTCGGCAATCGCGGCCCGCATCCGCCGTTCCGAGTACGACTTTATCTCGTCGAGTGCCACCGTCGTCGTCTCGACGCCGTACCGGTCGACCAGTGCTTCGAACCGGTTGCGCCCCGTCTGATTCGCCGCCGCCTGCGCCCGGAGGTCGCCCCGACGCTCGTCGGGCGTCCGAACGTTCGCCAGCACCATCGACAGCACGTCCTCGTTCAGGTCGCCGCCGTCGAACAGTTTGACCGGCGGAATCCGGAGCCCCTCCTGGTAGATCTCGGTCGAGTCGGCGGCCACGCTACCCGCGTTGGCCCCACCGATGTCGGCGTGGTGGGCGCGGTTGGCGGCGTAGCCGACCAGTTCCCCCTCCGCGAAGATTGGCGTGACCAAGGTCAGGTCCGGCAGGTGTGCCCCGCCCCTGAAGGGGTCGTTCAGGAGGACGGCGTCGCCGGGTCCGAGGTCGTCGAACCGGTCGACTGCCGCGGCGACCGAGAAGGGCATCGACCCGAGGTGGACTGGCATCGTCTCCGCCTGCGCAATCATCTCACCACCTGCGTCGAACAGCGCGGTCGAGCAGTCGCGACGCTCGGTGATGTTCGGCGAGTACCCGGTTCGGACGAGCGTCGCGTTCATCTCCTCTGCCACCGCGACGCAGGCGTTTCGGAGTACCTCCAGCGTCACGGAGTCGATTGCACCGGAATCTGCCATCATCGAACCTCCACGACGAGCGTTCCCTCTCCATCTACGTGGACGTGCTGGCCGGGTCTGACGACGGTCGTACTCTCCTCACCCTCGACGACCGCCGGGCCGTCGAACTCGCAGTCGGCCGGTAGTCGCGTCCGGTCGTAGATGGGCGTCTCGTACGGGTCGCCGCCGTAGACCACGGCGCGGGTCTCGCGTATCGCGTCTGCGGAGTCGCCCTCGGTCGTCACGGGGTCGAACTCGGGCGGATCGACCAAGCCGCGCGCCCGGAGTCTCACGGTCACCAGTTCCAGCGGTTCGTCGGGGCTGGCGTGGCCGTAGCGCTCGCGGTGTCGCTCGTGGAAGCGGTCGGCGATGACCGCCATCGCGTCGGCATCGATTCGCTCGGGCGCGTCGACGGTCAACTCGTAGGCCTGCCCGTCGTATCGAACGTCGGCGGCGCGTTCGAATCGAACCTCGTCGGCGTGTTCGGTCCCGAGTCGGTCTCGGCCGTCGGCCTCGAACTCCGCGAAGGTCGCTTCGAGTCCGGCGGGGTCGACGGCGTCGAACGCTCGGATTCGAGAGGTGCTGTAGTCGAACACCACGTCACTGATGAGCAGGCCAAGCGCCGAGAGGACGCCCGCCGTCCGTGGAATCACGACTCTGGGGATGTCGAGCATCTCCGCCAGCGCCGGGGCGTGAAGCGGGCCCGCGCCGCCGAAGGAGACGAGCGCGAGGTCACGTGGATCGTGACCACGCTCGATAGAGACGACTCGAAGCGCGCGTTCCATGTTCGCGTTCGCCACGTCGAGAATGCCCTGCGCCGCCGCAGTCACGTCCATCCCGAGGGGGTCGGCGACGGCCGACTCTACTGCCTCCTCGACGGCCGCGCGGTCCACGTCGAGGTCGGCGAGGAATCGCCCAGGGTCGAGCCGGCCGAGCAACAGGTGAGCGTCGGTCGTCGTCGGTTCGGTGCCACCGCGACCATACGAGACCGGTCCGGGGTCAGCACCGGCCGACTGAGGCCCCACCCGTAGCGCGTTCCCGGCGTCGACCCACGCGATGGAACCACCGCCCGCACCGACGGTGTGTACGTCGACGCTCGGGACCCCAACCGGGTAGTCGCCGACGCGCGTCTCGGTCGTCACCAGCGGGTCGCCGTCGCGGACCAGCGACACGTCACAGGAGGTACCACCCATGTCCATCGTGAGCAGGTCCTCGAACCCGGCACGACCCGCCGCGTAGGCCGCGCCTCGAACGCCGGCGGCCGGTCCCGACAGGAGCGTGTTCACCGGGCGCTCGCGCGCCGCCGCAGCGGAGACGATACCGCCGTTCGACTGCATCAACGTGAGTTCGGCGTCGACGTTCGCCTCGCGGATACCCGCGTCGAGCTGACCGATGTAGTCGTCCATCACCGGTTTGAGGGCGGCGTTCATCGCGGTCGTCAACGTGCGCTCGTACTCCCGAATCTCCGGGAGGACGACGCTCGACAGCGACACGCTGGCGTCGACGCCCGACTCGCAGAGGAGTTCTCGCACCCGTCGCTCGTGGCTCTCGTTCTCGAACGAAAAGAGGAGGCACACGGCGACGCTGTCGACCTTTTCGAGGTCTGAAGCGAGCGCTTTCACGGCGTCCTCGTCGAGCGGTTCGACGACCTCTCCCCGCTCGTCGAGACGCTCCGGAACGCCGTAGCGTCGGTCGCGTTCGACGATAGGCGTGGGTTTGGTCGCGTGGAAGTCGTAGATGTCCGGGCGGGCCTGTCGACCGATCTCGAGTACGTCGCGGAACCCCTCGGTGGTG
>JBNJGG010000126.1:0-4870 GCA_051747545.1 Halobacteriota archaeon
CGAGTGCGGCGACGGTCTCTGCAACGTCGACGAGTCGCATCCACGTGTTCAACGACGCGCGCAGGGCTATCAGGTCCGCGGCGACGACGGTTACCACCACGACGGCTCCGTCGCGGGCGACGTCGGCGCGCGACCGCTCGTCGTCGATTTCGCCGACTTCGACCCGGACGCTCCGCTCGACGGTTCGGGCCCGTTCAGGGTCGTCGTACTCGAATCGAAGAAGCGCGTGGTGGTCGTCGCCGCCGTCGAGTGCCACGGTAGGGTTACTCGACGTGGACTTCCTTGATGTCTCGGCTGCGTTCTTTCAGGAGTACGCGGTGACCGCAGTAGGGACACCGAACACCGCCGTACTCGTCGAGTTCGACGTCGCGCTTACAGCGGGAACACTTGTAGCTCATTCGTCGTCGTCGGTGGTGAGTGCCGCGCGAATCGACCGGCGTACGGTTCGGCCACCCGGCGTGACCGGGCGGTAGGTTCCGCCAGTGAACACCTCGCCGGTGTTCTCGTTCTTCCAGATCCCCGTTCCGAGGCGCGTCACGTCGTCGCCGTCGACCTTCGAGTTCCGCATCTCCGATTCGATTTCCGAAACGCGACGACGAGCGACACGACCATAGCGTGCGCCGAATCGTCCGGCGCTGCCGGTCTTGCGTGCCTTCTTCTTCTCGGCCATAGTAAGGCGATATACCCCCAGTGCGCACAAAAAGGCTTTGAGTCTGTCGTGTCGACCACGATTGGTCGACGAAACCGTCCGTGGCCGCGCTCACTGGAGTGTCGCTTCTTCGAGCGCGTCGTTCAGGTCGTCTCGGACGCGCTCGCCCGTCTCGCGGTCCATCGCGGTGGTGACGACCCGGTTTTCCTGGACGCTCGACCCGTCCCGAACGAGTAGTCGAACGTTGCCGTTGCCGTCTGACCGCGTCACCTTGGCTCGAAGGCCGCCGCGGGCGCTCGTTCCACCGGCGTCGATTGGACCGGGAATGATCTTCTTCACGTGCGGGTGTGCGGCTACCGTGTTGATGGCTCGTCTCCCCTCGCGGCCGCCGATGAGCGTCGTGTGCCGTCCGCCGAGTTTCTCTTTGGGAGGCGTCTCGACCACCTCTAGCGTTCGGTCACCGCGGCCCCGTAGCACCGCCTCGACGAGGTTCTCACCGTCGACCCGATAGAACTCGTAGTGCAGTTGCGCTCTCGTCTCGCGCAGGGTGTCTCGGTCTCCGGCGGCGTAGACGGTTTCGGGCCGCTTGCGCCGAACTTCGTCTGCGATACGACCGGCGAAGTTTCGCAGTTCGACGACGACCGTTTCTTCGTCGGTTTCCGGGACTGTCGTTACGGTAGTCGAACCGACGCGCTCGTCCTCGAAGAGCATCGTCATCGTCGCCCGGTCACGCTGGAAGTCGACGACGACGCTGTCGCAGTTGGCGGTGTTGCACGTCAAGCAGTAATCGCCCGGTTTTTCGAGGAGGGCTCCACACCGCCGACAGTTCATAGTTGAGTCAAGCAGTCGGTCAGTAAAACTCCGTTCATCTCTGGTCGAGTGAACACTCCGTTCATCTCTCGTAGAGCAGTGCCACGTCCACAGGTTCAATTCTCGCCGGGTCCGACCGCTTCGCTCACTCCCTCGACGACTTCCCGCTCGTCCGCACTCGTGGGAATCCAATCGCGTCGGAGGCGCACTCAGAGGTCGAGCGGATCACTCTTCAGATACTCGCGCATCACGGCCGTCGCGTAGGATCCGCTGGGGAGCGAGAAAGAGAGCGTCAGCGGGTCCCGCTCGATTTCGAGCGTCGTCCGCACTAGCACCGCCCGCCGGGTTCCGGTCGACTCGAAGTTACCGGGGAGGTCGAAATCCTCGGGACCGAGGTCGAGGTCGGCGAGTATCTCGCGTTCGATTGCGCCCGGTTCGCCCGTGCCGAGGTCGGTTTCGGTCCCGACGAGCGGTGCGGTCACGAACGCCCGACCACGCTCGCAGTGGCGGCTAACGACGTCGACCCGCCGCTCGGTAACCGACTGCAGGCGGTCGATATTGGGAACGGATAGTCCGCCGGGCGCGTCGCGGTCGGTGAAGCAGACCACGTCTCCCTCGACGGGCCGGTCGAACGGTAGGCCCCGTCGGAGACGCTCGCTCAGGATGCGGTTGAAGACGTACGACTGCGCCGCGTTGACGAACAGTCGTTGCAGGTTGGAGGGGACCGCCTCCAGCGCGTGGCGGAAGTCTGCTGTGCTCTCGGCACCGTCGTCGGCGAGGCGGTGAAGCATCGACCGCTCGTAGCGAAGACGATTGGGCATCTGTTCGAGCGCGGCCTGCCAGTCGGGGTCGTCTTCGGCGGCTTGTGCGCCGACGAATTCCCTCGCGGTGCGCGTTTCGTCGGGTTCGGTTTCGAACGGGTTACCGACGTAAGCGAGGACGGCCTCGCGCCACTCGCCGCGGACGACGTGGAGACCGACGGTGTGCGTGACCGGCCGCCGACTCCCGAACCGCTGTTGGCCGAAGTAGTTCGGCACGCCAACGACGGGTTTGCCCCTCTCACCATACTCGTCGACGCCGGCGAACGTGCCGAGTTCGGCGGTGATAGCGTCGACGTTCTCGGGGCGTCTCGGGTCGCGGACGCGAATCGCGAAGGCGTTGCCGGCGAGGTCACCAAACTGGAGATTTCGCCCCACTCTGCCCAGCACCTCAACGTCTGCGTCGCGGATTGACGGGACGTCCCCGGGTCGCGGCGTCGCGTCCGCGCCGTCACCGCTCTGCGTTCGCACCGAAAACAGTTGCGTCGTGACGGCGTGTTTGTCTTTGGTGCCTGCCCACGAGATGCGCTCGCGGCTGATTCCCAGCGCGTCGGAGAGTCGGCGCGCGAAGTCGTTCGTATCCCACCCGCGAAGCGTGACTCGCAAGAGGAGGTGTCCGTAGGCTCCGGGGTCGACATCGAGTGACTCTGGTTCGACGGCTTCGATTTCGCGGACTCGGAAGTCCTCGGGGTCGACGCGGAGCGTCCCACCGACACCGTCGGTGTCGCTGACGTAGTAGTCGATGCCGACGACCTGCTCGATCGGATGTGCCTCACGCACGAATCGACACCTCCGGCGTCGCGGGACTGAGAACCGTCTCCCAGAGGAATACGCTCACGGTCATCGTTAGAACAGCGAGAGGTGGCCAGTCACGCGGTCGACGGTGTCGTCGTCGCCGGGTCCGACGGCGAGTGCCGTCACCGTACCAGGTTCGACCTGCGTGTGACCCGCGTCGCGAATTATCGCGTGCGGAAGCCCCTCGCGCTCGGCGGCGGCGGCGAGTTCGAACAGAGTGGATTCGCCGTCGCCTTTGAGGACGACTTTCTTCTGTCCGTCGCCCTTCCACGCTCGTCGAGTCGATCCGTCGGCGTCTTCGTAGGCCGATAGCGAGGCGTGTGCGACTTGGGCGGCGAGTTTTCCCGCGCCCATGCCGAGGTCGGTGCGGGCGACGATGGCCTGCTTCATACGCGTTCTCGTCGGTGTGGTGGTAAATCTCTGCTGGCTTTCGCTCGGGGGAGGAGACTCGGCCTGTGGCGTGGTCTCGGAGTATCGCGTACTCTCAGACAGAGACGGGAGCAACTCGGACGCCTCGAACCTCCCCAGCCGTCTGCGCGTCTCGGCTCGCACCGCTTGCCTTCGATGCTCGCCCCTCGCACGGTTTCGGCGCGGCGTTCTCGTCGCCGCGCCAGCGCGCGCCGACCACGACTAGCCGGAAACGGAACCAGTAGCTTCCCAGTGGGCGAACAGCCGACACACCGAGTGCGCGAGTCGCTGTGTCGGACTCGGGATGGGTCGTCCCGTTCGAGTTCGTGGGAACTCCGGTGCGACTCGCGGTAGCAGTCAGGTCACACGTCGGGGTGGCCGCGTTTCCCGACAAAAATCTTCGGTCCCTCCTCGCCGACGACTTACCGGGAGGTTTTACGTCTCCCACCGACCCTTTCGGTGTATGATACTCTCGGATGCGGACCTCCTCGCCCGACTGGAGCGGGGTGACCTCGTGGTTGAACCGCTGGACGACCTCGACTTGCAGGTCCAACCCGCCAGCATCGACGTTCGTCTCGGGAGGCACTTTCTGGAGTTCCAGCGCGCGAACATCCCGTGCATCCACCCGACGAGCGAACAGGAGGTCGACGAGTACGTCACCAAAACCGTCGTCGACGAGGGTCAGGAGTTCATCCTCCACCCGGGCGACTTCGTCCTCGGGACGACTAAAGAGCGCGTCGAGGTGCCACCGGACCTCGTCGCACAGGTCGAGGGGCGCTCGTCGCTCGGTCGACTGGCGGTAGTCGTTCACGCGACTGCCGGATTCATCGATCCCGGGTATCGCGGGCAGGTGACGCTCGAACTGTCTAACCTCGGAACGGCACCGGTCGCGCTCACGCCCGGGATGCGCATCTCTCAACTCGTCTTCACCGAACTGCGGACGCCGTCCGAGCGCCCCTACGGGAGTGCTCGCGGGTCGAAGTACCAGGACCAGCACGGCCCACAGGCTTCGCGCATCAAGAACGACCGGGAGTTCGGGGGCGACCAGTGACGCCGACGGTTCGACGGAGGGCCGCCGCTACCGACGGCCTTCGGGGGTGACCATGAAGTTCATCGAAGAACTCGTCGTCGAGGAGTTTCTGCCCACGTTCCGGTCCATGCTCGCCGAAGACCTTCGAAACCGGGGGCTCACCCAACGCGAGGTCGCCGAGGCGCTCGGAATCAGCCAGTCGGCCGTCTCGAAGTACGCCCACGGCGGCGTGAGTCGGAACGTGCGAGTCCTCGACGACGAGCACGTTCGATGTGCTCGAGGGCGCGATCTGTGCGAGCAGTTGCTCGGCGTCGGTCTCGAGTGCAGCCGGGACGATCAGGAACCGGGGGGAGGTGTTGA
>JBNJGG010000126.1:4880-8574 GCA_051747545.1 Halobacteriota archaeon
GAACGTGCGAGTCCTCGACGACGAGCGCGTTCGCGACCTCGTCGCCCGCGTCGGTGAGGGGTTGGCGACCGGCGACGTGAGCCCAGTACAGGCGCTGGTCGAAGTCGAAGTCCTCATCCGTGAACTGGAGGCCGGTGACCTGCTGTCGGACCTCCACGAGGAGGCGATGCCCGAACTGGCCTCCTACGACGGATACTCTCGGATTCACGACCCCGACAGCACGCTCAGAGTCACCGAACGAGTCCGCTCCTCGGTTCGTCGCGGACTCCGACTCCTGACGAACGCCAGCGGCTTCGCGGGGCTAATTCCGAACGTCGGCTCGAACCTCGTCGAGTGCCTCCCAGACGCCGACCACGTCGACGACGTGGCGGCGATTCCTGGTCGAATCTTCGACGTGAAGGGACGGGCGACCGTCCCCGGTGACCCCGAGTTCGGCGTGAGCGGACACGTCGCCTCGATTCTGCTGTCGGCCCGAGACGCCGGGTCGACCGCCCGGGCGGCCGTCAACATCCGATACGACCCCGACATCGTCGCCCGACTGGCCGAACTGGGGTATCAGACCGTCGAGTTCGACCCGGACGCGCCGGCCGACTCTGTCGTCGACGCGCTCTCCGGACAGTCGGTCGGCGACACGGTGGTTCTCTACCATCCGGGGGCGTTCGGCATCGAATCGAACGTGTACGTCCTCGCGCCCGACGCTCCCGCCGCCGCGGCTATCGTCCGGGAACTCCTATGAGTCGGTATGAGCCGTGATGATGCCGCGCCAGCGGGCGGCGGTGCGTCCCCGAAGGACGGTTCTCCTTCGGACGGCGTCGCTCGGACACAGTCGTTCTACACTCAGTGGGCGGGGCTGTACGACCTGCTCGCGCGACGGACGCCACACATTCAGGACCTCCGGGGGGTCGCGGTAGACGCCCTCTCACTCCGATCCGGGGAGACGGTCGTCGAGATGGGCTGTGGTACCGGCGCGAACCTGTCGCACTTCCGGGACCGGGTCGGCCCCGATGGAACCGTCGTCGGCGTCGACTTTTCGCCAGGGATGCTCGCACGCGCCAAACAGACCGTAGACAGCGCGGGGTGGGAGAACGTTCACGTCGTCCGCGGCGACGCCGCTCGTCACCCGGTCGAGACGGCCGACGCGGTGTTCGCATCCTTCGTCGTCGGAATGTTGTCGGACTCCGCGGGTGTCGTCCACGACTGGGCCTCCTTCGTCGGGGCCGGCGGCCGCCTCGCACTCATGGACCTCGCCCGGAGCACCCGACCGGTCGCCCGACCGCTAAACGCGATGTTTCGTGGGTTGGTGCTGGCGTCGTCGCCGCCCGGCACCCGTCACAGCTACGACTCGTCGCCGACGGTGGTGCTTGACCGTCGAGTCGCTGCCGCCCATCGCGCCCTTCGAGAGTGCTGCGACGAGGTCACGTATTCGACGCACGCACTCGGATTCGTCAGAATCAGCGGCGGTCGCGTGCGGTAATCGGTGACGGTCGCGTGCGGTAATCGGTGACGGTCGCGTGCGGTAATCAGCGGCGGTCCTGTGAGGTGGTCTGCGGGGTCACCTCAGGTACGCGGTCGATTGGTCACGCCGGTCACAATCCTGGCAAACCTTTTTCGGTCCCACCCACAACCAGCATACGATGTCACAGTCAGCGACTGCCGAGGTGACTCGTCGATGAACATGCTCGTCGACGGCGAGTGGCAGACAGACGCGTATCAGTCGACGAACGACGACGGCGAGTTCGAACGGCAGGTGACGAGCTTTCGTGAGTGGGTCGAAGACGACCCCGACGCCGAGTTTCCCGCGGAGGCCGGACGCTATCATCTGTACATCTCACGGGCGTGCCCGTGGGCGCACCGAACCGCGCTGACGCGCACGCTCGTGGGCCTCGAAGACGTGATTTCCCTCTCGCTCGTCGAACCCGTCCGTATCGACGACGGGTGGGAGTTCTCCGAGGAGTACCCCGACCCCCTCTACGACGCGGCGTACTTGCGGGACATCTACACGCGCGCGGATTCGGAGTTCACGGGCCGCGTAACCGTTCCGGTGCTCTGGGACACGGAGCGCGAGACCATCGTCAACAACGAGTCCGAGGAGATCATGCGCATGCTCGATACGGCCTTCGGCGGTCTCGGCACCCGGGAGGTGGACCTCTATCCCGACGAACTCGCCGAGGAGGTCGACCGCATTATCGACGACATCTACGAACCCATCAACAACGGTGTCTACCGTGCCGGATTCGCAGATTCACAGGCGGCCTACGACCGCGCCGTCGACGAACTGTTCCAGGCACTCGACCACTGGGAAGTCCTCCTCGAAGACCAGCGGTACCTCGCGGGCGACAGACTCACCGAGGCAGACCTCGCCCTGTTCGCGACGCTGGTCCGGTTCGACCACGTCTACCACACTCACTTCAAGTGCAACCGCCGGAGCATCCACGAGTATCCGAACCTCTGGAACTACACGAAGGAACTGTACCAGTTACCTGGCGTCGCCGGCACCGTCAACTTCACCCACATCGTCGAGCACTACTACCGAAGCCACGGTGGCCTCAACCCCAAACGCCTCGTTCCGACCGGCCCCGACATCGGGTTCAGCGAGGCCCACGACCGCGACCGACTCCCCGGTGGACCCCCGCAGGCGCTCGAAGCCGCGCACCCGACGTAGCCGGTTCGTCCGGGTCGGATTGTCCCCGACCGCCGAGCCGGTAGCGTCGCTCTCGCCGCCGATAACGGCTTTGGTCTCCCGACCGTACACTCCACGTCGATGCCATCCCGCGCTCGGCGAGTTGCCGACCGTCTCGAACCCCGTCCACGAGTCACCGACTGGTCCATCCTCGTGCTGGTGGGGTCCGAGGCCGCCAGTGGCCTCCTCAGCCTCGGTACGGGCCACCCGTCGGGGTCGTGGCTGTTCTGGGCCCACGGCATCGCCGGATTCACGCTGGTGATTCTCCTCGTGTTCAGTGCTGGTGAGCGGATTCGACGAGGTGTTCTTCAGTCGAGGTTGCCGCCGCGAATCGCTCGCTCGGCGGCTTCCAGCGCCGCCTCGGCGTCGAAATCGGCGACGATTTCCTCCAGTTCCTCTCGGGACGCGTCTCGCAGCTCACGGGCGTGTCGCGTCATATTCGGCACCGCGCGGATGACGTTGTCGACGATGGGGACCGTCGCCGACTGCGCCGACCGAGAGAGTGGGTTGAGGTCGACGACGATTTCCCGCTTTCCGAGCGCGGCCAGCGCCTCGGCCCGGTCGCCGTCTTCGAGGGGAACGACTACCACGTCGGCGTCGGCGATGCCGTCGGCGTCGACTTTCGCCCGCTCGTGAGAGAGTCCCGGAATCCGGGCGTCGGCGACGAGACCTTTGACGTTTGTTGCGCCGTGGTCGTGGAGGTGGGCGGCGATGGCCCGGACGCGCTCGTCGGTTCTGTTGAACAGGTTGACTTCGAGGTCTGCGCCGGTCACCTCGGCGAGTTCGACCAGTTCGCCCGGCACCAACGCGGCGACGTTGCCGTTCACCGAGAGCACGGGGTGGTCGGCCAGGAGCAACAGCGCCGCCGCCGCCCGGGCGGCCTCGTCGGCGCTCTCGATAGTGCGCTCGCCGAGGAGGTAGTCGAAGGCCTCCCCGCGGCCCTCCGCGATGAGGCCCTGCTTGCTCGTGATTCCTCTCTGGACTCCCTCCTCGATTCGGTGTCGCGTGAGCAGC
>JBNJGG010000127.1:0-8475 GCA_051747545.1 Halobacteriota archaeon
ACTCCGACGAGTCGAGACGAAATTCTTCTAGAGGTCCGGGTTGTCGGTTCCGGCGAACGCCTTCTTGGCCTTGAGGAACGCCTCGAAGTCCCCGTTCAACGAGACGCGATCGCCCGGCATGACGCCCTCCGTGTCGACGACCGGAGTGTCGAAGGCGACGCCGCCACCGGGGACTACTTCTGGTGGGCCGGTAGTCGGGTCGTCGAGACACGCGTCGACGCAGTCTTCTTCCTGTGCGGCGGCCAGCGGCGTGGCCCCAGCGAGTGCGATGAGTAGCGCGAGTGCTACCATACCTGCTCGAAAGAGGGATTGATTAGACATCACGAAGTATCAGATATTCAATGAGATAGTAAGCTTTGCGGCCACCGAGGTCGCGAACAGGCGACAACCACGATCCGACTGCACTCTCCTATTCGGCGCGGAACAGGTGGACCGGTGCAACCAAATGGCTGAGGCGCGATCTTCGGGCAGACAGGATGAGTTCGAGGACCGAGGTGGTCGTCATCGGGGGCGGGTCGACCGGGACCGGGACGGCCCGCGACCTGGCCATGCGGGGCCTCGACGTGACGCTCGTCGAGCGCGGGAATCTCACCAACGGAACGACCGGTCGGATGCACGGCCTCCTCCACAGCGGTGGTCGCTACGCCGTCGCCGACCCGGCCAGCGCGCGGGAGTGCATCGAGGAGAATCGAACCCTCCGCGACATCGCCGCCCACTGCGTCGAAGCGACCGGTGGCCTCTTCGTTCAGCGCCCCGAGGACCCCGACGACTACTTTCGCGCGAAACTCGAGGGGTGTCGTGACTGCGGCATCCCCGCCGAAGAACTCACCGGCGCGGAAGCCCGAGCACTCGAACCCCACCTCGCACCGGACATCGAGCGGGCCATTCGAGTCCCCGACGCCGCCGTCGACCCGTTTCGCCTCTGCGTCGCCAACGCCGTCAGCGCCGAGCGCCACGGCGCGCGAATCGAGACGCACGCCGAGGTGACAGACCTCCTCGTCGAGGACGGGCAAGTCACTGGTGTGGAGGTGACACATCACACCGGCCCCGGGAAGCGAACGGCAAACCGAACCGGGAGGACCGAGGTGATTCGAGCAGACCACGTCGTCAACGCGACGGGTGCGTGGGCCGGTCGAGTGGGCTCGCTCGCGGGAGTCGACGTGGCCGTCCGCCCGTCCAAGGGGGTGATGACGGTGACGAACGTCCGGCAGGTCGACACCGTCGTCAACCGGTGCCGACCCAAGGGAGACGCGGACATCGTCGTCCCACACGAGACGGCGTGCATCCTCGGAACGACCGACGAGGAAGTCGACGACCCGGACGACTACGTCGAAGACCGAAGCGAGGTCGACCTCCTGATAGACGAACTGTCGAAACTCGTGCCGCTTCTGGCGGAGGCGCGCACGCTCCGGTCGTTCTGGGGCGTTCGACCCCTGTACGAACCGCCGGGGACCGGTACCGCCGAGTCCACAGACATCACCCGCGACTTCTTCCTTCTCGACCACGCCAAACGCGACGGTCTCTCGGGGATGTCGACCATCGTCGGTGGCAAACTCACGACCTACCGGCTGATGGCCGAGCGCATCGCCGACCACGTTTGCGAGACGTTCGGCGTCCGCGCGGACTGTGAAACCGCCGACCGTGCCCTCCCAGGAAGCGAGGACGTCGAGGTGATTCACGAGTACATGGAGGCGTTCGGCCTCAGGTCACCGATTGCTCGCCGGAGCGTTCAGCGCCTCGGCAGTCGAGCCACTGACGTGCTGGGGGGAGACGCCCCGAACCCGGTCGTCTGCGACTGCGAGGCCGTCACCCGCGCGGAGATACGTGACGCCGTCTCGCAGTCCGGTCCCGACCTCGATGCCGTGAGGATCAGGACGCGGTCGTCGATGGGCAACTGTCAGGGTGCGTTCTGTTGTCACAGGATGGCCGCCGAACTCCACCCGGAGTACGACGAGTCGACGACGCGGGGGGCGCTAGACGACCTGTACGCCGAGCGCTGGAAGGGCGAACGACACGCGCTCTGGGGCGAGCAACTGTCACAGGCGATGTTGAAGTACGCTCTCCACGCGACGACGATGAATCGCGACCGGGACCCGGCGACGAGTGACAGCGCAGTCGATTTCGCGGCGTTCGACGACGGGTCTGATGCGAGAGGCCTGCGCGACGGTGGGCAGCCAGGTGGGGGCACCCGTGGCGATTGACGAGGACGTCCTCGTGGTCGGTGGCGGACTCGCTGGAGCGGCGGCGGCACTTTCGGCGGCAGCGACCGGCAGCACGGTCAGACTCGTCTCGAAGAAGCAGAGTACGCTCAGATACGCCAGCGGCCTCGTCGACGTGCTGGGGTACACCCCAGGGAGCGACCATCCGGTCGTCGACCCGTTCGACGCCGTCGGAACCCTCCCCGAGACCCACCCGTACAGGGTCGTCGGCGTCGACGCAGTCGAGGCCGGACTCGCACTGTTCGACGACGCAGTCGGCGACGGCTATCGCGGGTCCCACACCGCGACGAACGCGCTCGTGCCGACTCAGGGCGGGACGGTGAAACCGACGGCCAGGTATCCCGCGTCGGTTGCGGCCGGCCTCGCGAGCGATAACCGAGACGCACTGCTCGTGGGCTTCCGGACTCTCCCCGACTTCGACGCCCCACTGGCGGCCGATCACCTCACCGCCGCGGGAGTTCCCGCACAGAACCGCGGCGTGACCGTCGACTTCCCGGGCGACTTCCGGGCAGACGCGACGATGACGCGACTGGCGACGGCACTCGACGCGAACGAGACGGTCGACGGCGTGCCCATACGCGAGGCGCTGGCGTCGACGAGTCGACCGCATCTGGACGGGGAAACGCGTGTCGGGTTCCCGGCGGTTCTCGGCAACGAGCGCGCAACAGACGTGCGCGCGAGCCTCGAAGCAGACCTCGGCGTCTCGGTGTTCGAAGTGCCGACGGGACCCCCGAGTCTTCCGGGGCTCCGCCTCGAACGCCGTCTGTACGACGCGCTCGACGCCGCCGGCGTCCGATTGACGATTGGCAACCCCGTCGTCGACTACGAGGCTACCGCCGGACGAATCGACGCAGTCGTCGTCGACCGCGAGGGTGCGTCGGTTCCACACTACGCCGACCAGTTCGTCCTCGCGACAGGCGGCCTGGTCGGAAAAGGAATCGCGTCCTCGCGGACAGATGTGTACGAACCCGTCTTCGACTGCCACGTCGCCCACCCCGCAGACCGGTACGAGTGGTTCGCAGACGACGCCTTCGGCGACCACCCCTTCGCGCGGTTCGGCGTCGACACGAACCGGGACCTGAGACCGCTGGCGGCCGATGGAGCGGTTCGGTTCGAGAACCTCCGCGCCGCGGGTGGGATTCTCGGTGGTGCGGACTTCGCCGCGGAGAAATCTGGAAGTGGCGTCTCGCTCGCAACCGGGTACGCGGCCGGACACAGCGCAGGAGCACTAACGTAACAATGAGCGATTCAGAACCGACGGCATCCGACCTGACACCGGTGTTCTCGCGGGCGGGCGACAGCGAGAGCGACCATCTCGACGAAACCGGGAGCGACCCCCTCGATTGGAGTGAGAGAGACCTTCGTTCGGGGGCAGACAACTGCTACAAGTGCACGGCGTGCGATACGTCGTGTCCCGTCGCGGCGGTGGACGACGAGTTCCCCGGGCCGAAGTTTCAGGGGCCCGAACAGTGGCGGCTAACACGCAAACAGGACGACGACATCGACGACTCGATCACGTCGTGTTCGAACTGTATGCGCTGTGACGGGGCCTGTCCGTCCGATGTCCCGCTGAGTCAGATGCACAACACCGCCCGTGCCGCGTTCGTCGACAGCGAGATGTCCGCATTCTCTCGGGAGTACGTCCGGAATCGCCTGCTCTCCAACTACGGGAGGCTCGCTCGTCTCGGGAGCAAGGCCCCGCGACTGACCAATCTCGTCGCCAGCAACTCGGTCGTCAGGGCGCTCACAGAGCGAATGCTTGGCATCACTTCCGAGCGCGAGTTCCCCGAGTTCGCAACCGAGACGTTTCGGGAGTGGTGGCGGTCCCGAGGCGGGTCCCGCGTCGGTTCTGGCGGCGGTGAGGGACCCGCCGAAGCCAAACGAATCGCGTACTTCCACGGCTGCTATACGAATCACAACACGCCGGCGGTCGGGAAGGCGCTGGTTCGGGTCTTCGAGTCGTTCGGGTACGAAGTCGCCGTCCCCGACCAGCGCTGTTCGGGGACGCCGATGTTCGCCAACGGGATGCTGGAGGACGCCCAGCGGGCGGCCGCCGTCAACGTCGAGACGCTCGCCGCGCTCGTCGACGACGGATACGATGTGGTCTGCTCGTGCACCTCGTGTTCGATGGCGCTCCGACAGGAGTACCCCGAACTCTTCGATTTCGAGGGCCTCGACGAGGTGGCCGCGAACACCTACGAGGCGCTGGAGTACCTCCGCATCCACGAGGACCTCGCGGACGCACTCGCCGAAGCGTCCGTCGACGCCGACGCGTTCGCGTACCACGCGCCGTGTCACGCCCGCAATCAGGGACTCGACCGACAGACGATCGAGGTGTTCGGGCTTCTGGACCGCGTCACCATCGAGGACGTTGGCGACTCGTGTTCGGGTATCTCGGGCACCTACGGCTGGAAGACCGAGAAGTACGACGTGTCGATGCGTATCGGGGCGGAGATGTTCGAGCACATGGAACGCGCGGCGGGAACGACCGGAATGACCGAGTGTCCGACCTGCGCGATGCAGATGGAACACGGAACCGGGTACGAGGTTCGACATCCGCTCGAAGTGCTGGAAGACGCGCTCGTCGACTGACCGTGGGAAACGCGTCGACGCGGCTTCCCTCGCGGAAGCACCGATTTGTCGACGAGCCTATTCATCAATCATCTGTCGGATGACGGCGGGGCGACATCGGCGTCGAACTCGATAGTTCGCGCCTCTGTGGCGTCGAGTTCCGTCGCCCACACCGTTCGACTGAGTACACATTAGTCGAGCGAGAATTCTCGGAATCGAACAGTACGATGATGTGTGGAAACTCTGAATCATCCGGCTCTCGACCCGGATACGTACAATAGATGTGATTGATTATCAGATTCGTCTAAACGATAGGAAATGTAATATATTATGATAACTGATACGAGACATGTACGCACCGGACGAAACCAAGAGTCACAGGGGCCTGCGGACGCAATTTCAGGCTGTGATTTTTTCCTTTCTGCTACTGACGTCAGTGCTGGCGACGAGCACAGCGGGAATAGCGGTCGCCCAATCTGGCGAGGGGACGTGTGTCGCCGCCGGAGAGAGCATTCAGGCGGCACTCGACGCGGCGGCACCCGGCGAGACGGTCTGCGTCGAAACCGGGACGTACGCCGAGCAGCTCACAGTGACAGTCGACGATTTGACTATTCGTGCGGCGCAGGGACACGAGCCGGTATTAGACGGGTCGGGGTCGCTGGCGACCGGCGTCACCGTCGATAGCGCTGCGAACGTGACGCTCGACGGTTTCGAAATTCGGGAGTACGACACGGCGATTCGGGTGACCGACAGTTCGAACGCGACGGTCGAGTCCAACACGATCGTCGACAACGACTGGGCGCTCCGCGACGGCGACACCGCCTCACACGGTCTACTGGTCGCGAACAACACCGTCACGGGGAACGCGATTCGCGGGTTGTACATCCAGGGGAGCGACGACGTCCGGATTACGGGGAATCACATCGCGGGGAACGGCGATTCGACCTCCGGTTCCGGTTACGGAATCTACGTCCGCGGTGGGAACGGCGGAGAGTCGGTGACGGTCGAGGAGAACACGATTCTGAACCACGACGTCGGAGTGAGCATCTGGACGCCCGAGGGAGTGGTCAGGAACAACACGATCGACGGACACGACGTGGTCGGGGTCGAACTTCGGACGGGGCTCGGTTCACAGGACGCAGACGACGCCCTCGTCGAGAACAACAGCCTGGACAACGAGGGGACTGGCATCCGCGCGAGTTCGGTGTACCGGACGACGATACACGACAACAACATCTCGGGAGTCGGTGACGACATCTCCCTCGAAAGCGTCCGAAACGCCGTCGTGACCGACAACGAACTCACGACCGGGATTCGGCTCGACAGCGACAGCGGGACGGCAGATACCTTCGACCACACGATGACGGGCAACACGCTCTACGGCGACCCCGTCGAGTACGTGAGCGGCGAGGACAATCCGTCATTCCCAACGAACGCCGCACAGGTCATCGTCTTCAACTCGACGAACGTCGTCGCGAACGGCTTCGATTTCGACGGAGTGGCCGCCGGCATCCAGATCGCCCACAGTCCGGGCGTCACCGTCTCCGGTAACACCGTCACCAACACCACCGGGGCCGGCATCGCGCTCTGGGGTTCGAACGACGCGGTTGTCGACGCCAACACGCTTACTCGTAATGTGCTCGGCCCGAGTACCACCCACTCAGCAATCGACGTCGAGGGGTCCGAGAGAGTGACCGTCTCGAACAACGACGTCACCACCAGCGACGGACGAGCAATTCTGGTCGAGGACTCCACGGACGCCGACGTGCGGAGCAACGCTCTCTCGGCCAATCGAGACGGGATTGCGGTGTTCGGTTCGAGCGGGGCGACGCTGACCGAAAACACCGTCACCGGGACGCACCACGGCGGGTCGGGCGACCCGCTCGACGGTGCGATCCACGTGAGCAACAGCGAGAACGTCGTACTCGAGGACAACAACGTGTCCGACAACTCCGGGTCCGGCATCTACGACAACCGCGCACAGAGTTCAGGGTACGCGACGATGCGCGGGAACCTCGTGTCCGGGAACGGGGGTGACGGAATCTACTGGGGCGACAGCAGCGACGCGACGTTCGTCAACAACACGGTGTCCGACAACGACCGCCGGGGGATCTTCGGCCCGAGCGGGGCGACCGCCACCGACAACACCGTGACGAACAACCTCGCGACCGGAATAGACGTCAGCCACGACTCGCTCGTGGCGAACAACACCGTCTCCGGGAACGGGAACCACGGTGTCGAGGCCAACGCGCGGGCGACCGTCCGGGAGAACACCATCGCCGACAACTCCGGGGCGGGAATCTTCCTGCGGTACTTCAGCGAGCAGACGGTCGAGAACAACGACGTGAGCGGTCACGACGCCGACCTCGTCATCTACGAGACCGAGGCCGTGACCGTCTCGAACAACACGTTCGAGACCGGCGTCCAACTCGTCGCGAGTTCGAACCCGTACTCGACGCTCGAAGCGGACCTGACGACCCACTCGTTCAGCGACAACACGGTCGCCGGCGAGGAGCTGTACTACGCGAGCGGGGTAAACGCCCCGTCTGTGCCGACCGATCCCGGACAGGTCATCGTCGTCAACGCGACGAACGTGGATGTCAGCAACCTCACCTTCGACGGCGTGACGGCCCCGATACAGGTCGCCTTCAGCAGCGGGACCATCGCGAACAACACGGTCACCAACAGCACGGGTTCGAGCGTCCCGCGGGGAACGCTGACCCTCTGGGCGTCGGACGACGCCGTCGTCGCCGACAACGACCTCACTGACGGCGCGGACGACGGCCTCAGAGTCGTCGAGAGCGAGCGAGTCGAACTTCGACGGAATACGGTCGCCAACGCCGACGAGGTGGGAATCCGGCTCGAAGGGGCGAGAAACGCCACGATAGCGGACGGTGCGGTCACCGGTTCGGGGAGTTTCGGTATCGAAGCCGAGGGTAGCACGAACCTCTCCGTCGACGGCGTCACCGTCCAGCACAGCGGGGACGACGGACTGAACCTCGGTGCCGAGGGAGCGGTCGTCCGAAATTCGACAATCGCGGACAACGACGGCCGCGGAATCTTCCTCACCACATCGGGCGATGCGTCACTCGAGAACAACACCGTCTCGACCAACGGCGAGGGCGGAATCGAGTCCGACTTCGGCAGCTACACGTCGGACGGGACGACCGTCACCGGCAACCTCGTCACGGACAACACCGGGACGGGCGTCGATTTCGGCGCGAGTGGTATCGAGGGAATCGTCGTCACGGCGAACACGGTGCGCTCGAACGCGCTCGGGGTGCGCGTCACGAACGACGCGGTCGTGAGCGAGAACGAGGTAACCGACAACCTCGGTGCCGGCATCGAGGTGGCGTACGACCCCGTCGGGATAGAACTCAGTTTCAACGACATCGAGACCAACGGGGTCGGCGTCGACTACGATAGGGGGTCCTGGAGCGGGTACGAGGCCGTGAACGCGACCAACAACTGGTGGGGCGACGCGAGCGGACCCAGCGGCGGCGTCACCGACCCGGTCGCCGGCACTGTCGCCGACGGAACCGGCGACGCGGTGACCGAAAACGTTCGCTTCGACCCGTGGACCGGGACGAGCGTCGACGTGACGAGTGCGACGCTCGACCGGAGCGACGTGAGCGTCGGCGTGACGGTGACCGTGACCGCGACCGTCGAAAACACCGGGGACCAC
>JBNJGG010000128.1:0-8258 GCA_051747545.1 Halobacteriota archaeon
CCGCCTCTTATCGTGTCGGAGGAGAGGAGAGGAGAGGAGAGGAGAGGAGAGGAGAGGAGAGGAGAGGAGAGGAGAGGAGAGGAGACAAAAGTTGGGAGAACGAAACCTTATTGACCGTCATGGAGGTACGTTCACTCCATGTCCCAGACGATGCGGTGTCTCCAAGTTCACGAGTGGGGTGGTGCGTTGGAACCGGCAGAGATACCGGTCCCCGAGACAGGACCCACAGACGTGCTCGTCGAGGTCGAGGCGACCAGCGTCGGCCTGACAGTCGGCAACGTGATGAACGGTGACCTCGGCGACGACGAGGCGGACCTCCCTCGCATCCCCGGGCACGAACTCGTCGGCCGAGTCGTCGAAACGGGGGGTGGCGTGACACACGTCTCCGAGGGCGACCTCGTCACGGCCTACTTCTACCTGAGTTGCGACGGCTGTGAGGCGTGTCTCTCGGGCCAGCAATCACTCTGTGAAAATCTCGGTGGGTTCGTCAGCGTCGACATCGACGGGGGATTCGCCGAGTACGCCCGACTCCCGGCTGGCAACGCCATCCCACTTCCGGACGGGATCGACGTGATTGCCGCGACGGCCGTTCCCGACGCAATCGGCACACCGTATCACGTGGCCAACCAGCGGGCGAAGATTCGACCGGACGACGACGTACTGATACTCGGCGCAGGTGGTGGCGTCGGCATCCACCTCGTCCAGATGGCTCAACACTTCGGTGGCAACGTTACCGCCGTCGACGTGGTCGACGAGAAGTTAGAACGCTGTGCGGAACTCGGCGCGGTCCACACGATAAACACCGCCGATCAGCCGCTGTCGAGCGCCGTGGACGAACTCGGCATCA
Organism: Halobacteriota archaeon; assembly: GCA_051747545.1. GTDB lineage: Archaea > Halobacteriota > Halobacteria > Halobacteriales > Haloferacaceae > JBNJGG01. The sequence goes on from JBNJGG010000128.1 coordinate 848, forward strand.
CCTACGACGCCGTCGTCGACTTCAACGGCGTCGTAGAACTCCTCGAAGATGCGGCCTCGGTCCTCGGGCCGCGGGGGCGACTCGTCAACCTGACGACGTTCCCCGGACGGACGATAGATGTCTCCCCGCGCGAGCAGGTATTCGGAGAGACCGAAATCGTCGGCAGTCGGTACTGCTCGAAGTACGAACTCATGCGGTCTGCAGAACTCGTCGTCGAGGGGAAAATCGAGCCGATAGTCACCGAAGTCGTCGAGATGGACGACGTGCAGGACCTCATCGACCGCATTCGGGCTGGCGAGGTCGTGGGACGGGCCGCGATGACGCCCTGACGGGCCGGCACGACTCCAGAGATAGAACTACGCGCGCACAGGAGTTCTCGACACGCCGACCGAGAGGATTGCCCACCAGTCACCGTAGGTGGGTTTAATAGCCGGCGGCGGCCTCTCAGTCACGTATGCTTACCGGCATTCACCACATCGCCTACGTCGTCGAAGATATGGATGCGAGTCTCTCGACGTTCGAGACACTGTTCGACGAGGAGCCCGTCCACCGGATGCGGAGAGACGACGAGTTCGTCCTCGAAACCGCACTGTATCACGTGGACGGACAGTACATCGAGTTCATCAGCCCGATATCGGAGCGTGGGTGGGCCTACGAGTATCTCTCCGAACACGGTGAGGGGTTCTTCCACGTCGGCTACGAGGTCGACGACCTGGACGCCTCTATCGAGTCGCTTCGAGAGCAGGGCGTCGGACTCGTAACCGAAGAACCGCAGAGCGGCGTCGGTGGCGCGTGGCGACTCATCACCATCGAAGAGGGCGAGACAGTCGTCCCGACGCAGTTGGTCCAGGACGACCGAGACGACCGCTCCGTATTCTGAACCCCCGAAGAGTTTTGCGGACATCGGGCCGACGGTAGGTCATGGGATATCAGGTGATCGACCCCGAATACCTTCGACCGATGCCGAATCGTCCGTCGACGGCCAGAGAGATTAGCAATCACTACACCCCCGCAGCAGACCTCGACGAGGATCGGAAAGCTGAACAGTCGCCGCCGGAAGACGAAAAACCGAGCGAAGGCGGACCGAAGAACGTCGGGATGCGCCTCTACGACGCAGACCCCGGTGAACAACTTCCGAATCGGTACCACTACCACGCCGAGCAGGAGGAGATATTCTACGTCGTCGCGGGCGAACTGCACGTGGAGACACCCGAACACGAGTACGTCGTGAGCGAGGGACAAGTGTTCGTCGTCGAACCAGGGAGCCCCCACCGGGGGTTCGTCCCCGCGTCGGCCGAGAACGGAGTCCGGGTACTCTCAATCGGAGCACCGTCCTACGGGGTCATGGGTCGAAACGACGGCCACGCCTACGACCCCGAGAGTGGCGAGTCGTAAGGACGACCAGACGCCGAACGGCGTCGCTACGACTGGTCTTTGCTGTCGTCTCCGTCCGGGAAAATGCCCTCCGGAAGATGCGCAGAGACGACCCAGTTGGGACGGTTGACGATTTCACTGATTCGGAGGTCGACGGCGACCGAACAGAGAACGTAGGCGTCGTGACGAGAGAGCCCCCGACGGTCGGTCAGGTGGTCGATCATGTCTCGAATCGCCGTCTTCGCGGCCTCGTACAGGTCACCCCCGATGCCGGTCGTAACGTACGTGGGGTCCGCGGCCAGCGCCTGCGAGCGTGGTGCCGCCCGGAACTGTGGACGGTCTACCGAGCGGTCGGATTGGACGGTCAGTCGAGCTGTGACGTACATCGGCGTCTCGATGGCCGACAGACAGACCTCGCCGTCGCCCTGGGCGGCGTGTCCGTCGCCGATGCTGAACAACGCCTCTTCGACCTCGACGGGGAAGTACGCGGTCGACCCTTCGGTCAACTGTTTGATGTCGAGGTTGCCACCCATCGGTCTTGGGGGTACCGTGCTGTGTTCGCCGCCCTCGGCGGGAGCGACGCCGAGGTTCCCAGGGAACGGGTCGAGGGGAATCTCGATACCGTCGACGAATCTGCCGACCTCGCCGTCGAGGTCCCAGATGTGAAGCCCTGGTGCGTCGAAGTCGTCCGGGAGGAGGCCGAGACCCTCCGACCCCGGGCGGAAGAAGGTGTGTCCCCAGCCCCCGTGCTGTACCTCGAGAAGTTCGACTTCGAGCACGTCACCCGGTTCGGCGCCCCTGATGGCGACTGGGCCGACGAGGTTGTGGCCGGTCGCCTCGAAGTTCTCGTGGAACTCCTCGGCCGTCGTTTCGAGGTCCACCTGTCCCTCGAACCCGACCGGGCACTCGAATCGGACGACGTCACCCGAGTCGATCTGGCGAAGTGGCGCTAAGCTGTTGTCCCACGCGTTGTGGACGTTGCTCGACTGGCCGCTGATTCTGTGGTCGACGTGATAGGCTGTTGGCATAGATGTCGGCCATTTCGCCCCCGATTATTTAGGTGTTGGTGCGGGCGAGAGCGTGGAGCGGTCAGGACTGCGCTCGAATCTGCGTCGAGAGTTCCTCGAACGTCGTAAACTCGACACCGGGTTTCGAGGACATGTGCTCGAAGAGGGTTTCGAGACGGTCGGTCAGGGGAGCCTGCCCGATGACCTGTGGATGCAGCGTCAGGTTGAACACACCGCCGTCGACGTTGTCGTACATCCAGTCGAACTGCTCGCGCCAGGACCGGAACAGTCGCGTTTCGTCGACTGCGGCACCTACCGTATCAACCCCTTTCTCGATTTGTAAGTGCGGCCAATCGTCGCGACGCCAGGAGACCGGAAACTCGATAAGGTCCGTCTCCTCGCCGGAGTCGTACGGTTCATCCTGCGGCGCGCTCCAGCCAGTCGGCACGTAGTACGGGGTGAACTCCCGACCCATGAGACTCGAGTCCCACTCGAATCCGAGTTCGACGAGCAGGTCGAGGGTGTCACCGGTGAACGCCCCCCAGCGGTTCGAGCTATACCCGGTCGGAGGGCGACCCGTGAGCGCCTCGATTGCCTCGATGCCCCGAACCATATCCGCCCGCACCTCGTCTTTGTCGTCGTAGACGGACTGGTCGGCGTGGCTCCAACCGTGATGCTGAACGTCGTAGCCGCGGTCCCACACGTCACCGCAGATGTCTGGGAAACTCTCGATGGTGTGGCCGGGAATGAACCACGTCGCCGGCACGTCGAGTCGGTCGTGCAGATCGAGCAGACGGGGGGCCCCGACGTTGACGCCGAACAGGCCGCGGGAGTGTTTACCCGGTTCCCTCGTGAACCCGAATCGGTTGAGCCAGATGGACACCGCGTCGAAGTGATACTGAACTGTGACGTACGCCCGCTGCGGTAGCATGTGCCTCGATACAGACGCCAGCACTATAATCGTACACCGCGGTCTGGGGAGTCCGGCGCAGTGAGTGCCGACCGAGAAAGTTAATGTCACGCGCACGCGTGGGCCATCCATGGAGATTACGGAAGTCGAATCCATCGTCCTCGAAAGCGCTGTCGGGACGATCCCGATGCTCGGCGGGAGCCGAGAGTTCGACGCCACTGCGAAACCGATACTCGTTCGGATTCGGACGGACGAGGGAATCACGGGCATCGGCGAGACGTACCTCGACGACCCCGAGTGGGCGATGTCCGAGGCCATCGCTCGAGGAATCGACTCCCTCGGTGGCCGCCTCGTCGGGAAGAACCCCCTCGACGTGACGAAACTGTGGCACGACCTGTACGTCGACGTGAAACGCACCGAGGCCTACCGGGCGTTGAGCGCCGTCGACGAGGCGCTGTGGGACATCCTCGGCAAGCACGCCGGACTGCCAGTGTACGAGCTTCTCGGTGGCAGTGGCGGAGACGTTCACGCCTACGCGACCTTCGGCCACCGAAAGGAGGCGGACGAACTCGTCGACGACGGTCAGTGGCTCGCTGAGAAGGGCTTCCCGCTGATGAAAATCGTCGCCGGTGGCGGCGTCGCAGAGGACCGAGAGCGTATCGAGACTATCGCCTCGAATCTCCCCGACGGGTTCGGGCTCGCGATCGACGCGAACACCACCTACGGGTACACGGACGCGCTGGCCGTCGCCGAGACGGCGAGCGAGTACGGCCTCGAATGGTTCGAAGAACCAATCGCCCACACCGACATCGAAGGAATGGCCCGATTGAACGAGCGCGCGTCCGTCCCAATTTCCGCCTACCAGAATCACTACACGCACTACCCCGCACTCGACCACCTCCGGGCAGATGCCATCGAGATATACCAGCCCTCGCTGGACCGGGTCGGAGGCATCACGGCCGCAAGACGAATCGGAACCATGGTCGAGTCGTTCAACAAACGGCTTGTCCCGCACGCGTTCGGCCCCGGTGTCAACTACGCGGCCAGTCTCCACGTCGCCGCGGCGAGTCCGGCCTGTTCGCTCATCGAGTTCGCCGTCTTCGACGAGAGCGTCGACGACCCGGGCCGGTTCGTCGCCAGTCCGTACATCGAAAATCAGGACGAAATCTACGTCGAAGACGGCGGGCGTATCCGCCCGCCCGACAAACCCGGGTTGGGCATCGACCTCGACGAAGATGCCCTGGAGTCGTACCGCGTGAACTGAGTTCCGTTTCGTGGCGCGGAACGAAAATCGGCACTGAACGCGAAGAATCTGTGCGGGTCGAGGCGGTGATAGCGGTCCAGTGTTGACTCCGACAGCGGGGTGTCGGCGACGACGGCACCGACCGTCGAGAGTGACCGTTTCAGTCCCGTGAACGGGCGTTAATCCGGTCGATGGCACCCGATTAAAGCAAAGTTTATCAGGGTGGTGCATGAACCCGAAACCGAAGCATGAGCAACGACGAACACCACGAATTCCTCGGCGACGTTCCGCACGAATACAACCCGAGGCGGATTTTCAGCAAGTCCGCGACGGACTACCTCGGTCAGGTCAACTTCGACCGACTCCGGTCCGAGCGACTCGACAAAGCGCGACAGCGCATGAAAGAGGAGGGACTCGGCTCCCTCGTCCTGTTCGCCGGTGAGAACATCCGCTACGTCACTGGTTCCTATCAGGGCAACTGGAAGTACAGCATCTTCATCCGCTACGCAGTCCTCCCCGGTGACGGTGAGCCCGTGCTGTTCGAGACTGTCGGCAGCGACAAGATCCGCTCGGAAGTCGACATGCCGTGGATGAACGACATCCGCCCCGCCATGACGTGGCGGTGGGCCGAGGGCGCAGAGAGCATGATGGCCGAGAAGATGGCCAAGAGCATCAAGGAAGTCCTCGTCGAGAACGGCGTCGAGGACCAGCCCGTCGGTGTCGACGCGTACGACCAGACGGCCTTCAACGCGCTCCAGAACGAGGGGCTCGAACTGGCAAACGCGTGGCCGGCCATCAGTAAGGCTCGCGTGCGCAAGACCAAGGACGAGCTCGAACTGCTCAAGATGGCGGCGTCGTACGGTGACGGTGCCATGTGGCGAGCGATGAACGAGTGGACGAAGCCCGGTATCCCGGAGAAGGAAATCACCGCCAAGGTGAACGAGTACCTCTACAAGAACGGCTTCGACCACGTCTACGACATCATCGTCGCCAGTGGTGGCCGGACGAACCCGTACGGTCGATGGGCGACCGACAAGATTCTCCGCCAGGGCGACCTCGTCATCTGTGACATCAACGCCGTCGGGCCCGGTGGCTACTTCGTCGATTACGTGCGAACGTGGAAGGTCGACGCCGACCCGACCGACGAGGAAATCGAGCTGTACGAGCAGTGTTACGACCAGCTCTACCGCGCCATCGAACAGCTCCAGCCCGGCAACACCACGAAGGACGTCGCCGAGGAGTTCCGCGAATACGACGACGACGAGTTCGGCAGCGTGAGCATCCAGCAGGCGGCTCACTCCATCGGTATCTCCCTCTACGAGGGAATGTGGATGTCGCGTGCGTACTCGCTCGACTACCCCGCCGACATCGAGGAGGGCATGTACTTCGCCATCGAGACCTTCGCCGGTCACGAAGGACTCGACCAGACCGTCCGTCTGGAGGAGAACGTCATGGTCACCGACGAGGGTCCGGTCATCACGACGCTCGTCGAGCACCCCGACTACTTCACGGACCACTTCGACCACCGCGACTACGACTTCCTGCAGAAGCAGCCCGGTCACGGTCCAGCGTAAGTCGGCGCGCGCATCTTCGCCCCTATCAACAGTATTTTATTCGTTTGTGTAATCCCCCTACCCATGGATTCGGAACCATACAAGTCGGAGTCGTTCTGGACGAGTCACCACAACTGGACGAACCCACCAGAACTGCCCGACGCCAGCGACATCGAATTCCACGACACCACCTTCCGCGACGGCGAACAACAGCCCGGCGTCTACTTCACCGAAGACGAGAAGGTCGAACTCGGCAAACTCTACAGCGAAATCGGTATCGACCGCCTCGAACCCGGCCTCCCGCTCGTCTCCGAAGAGGACAAAAACGCCATCAAGCGACTCGCCAACGAGGGCCTCGACGCCACCGTCATGGCCTTTACCCGCTGTGTCAAAGAAGACGTCGAAGTCGCCGTCGACTGTGACGTCGATGGCGTCGTCATGGAGGTTCCCTCCTCGAGTCACCTCATCGAACACGCCTACGACTGGTCCTACGACCAGGCCATGGAGTACGCCGTCGAAGCCACACAGTACGCCCACGAACAGGGCCTGTACGTCTCTTTCTTCTGTATCGATTCTTCCAGAGCTGCTCCCGACGACCTCATCACCATCCTCGACCGCGTTGCGACGGAAGGCCACGCCGACTCGCTCAACGTCGTCGACACCTTCGGCGCACTCTCGCCCGAAGGCACTCGCGCGCTCGTCAACCTCGTCAAGGACAACTTCGACCTCCCCATCGAGGCCCACGTCCACAACGACTTCGGCCTCGGCGTCGCCAACACCCTCGCTGCGTTGGGCGCTGGCGCGACCGTCGCCCACACCACGGTGACGGGACTCGGCGAGCGCGCCGGCAACGCCAACTTCGAAGAACTGGCGATGGCGCTGCAGGCGCTCTACGGCAAGGACATCGGCGTCGACCTGCCACAACTGAAGGAAGTCGCCGAACTCACCGCCGAGGCCAGCGGTCAGCCCATCCCCGGCAGCACCCCCATCGTCGGCGACCGCCTCTTCGACATCGAAGCCGGCATCATCACCGCCTGGTGGAACCGCCTCGAAGAACAGGACATGCCCACCACCATGTACCCATACCACTGGGAACTGGCGGGCAATCACGCACCCCGCATCTGCATCGGCAAGATGAGCGGCCTCGCCACCGTCCAGTACTGGTGTGACCGCCTCGGCCTCGAACGCCCCGAAGAGAGCGAACAGGAGGAAATCCTCCAGACGCTCAAGCGCACCTCCATCGACGAACAGCGCGAACTCACTCCCGTCGAGTTCGTCGACGCCTACCGCCACACCCTCGGCATCGAATAACTACTCACTGACG
>JBNJGG010000129.1:0-8130 GCA_051747545.1 Halobacteriota archaeon
CCTCGACGGTCGGATGAGACCGGAGGATACCGCGCACTTCGCCCGGTTCGACGTTCTCGCCGCCCGTGATGATCCGGTCGGTGAGCCGGTTGAGGACGAACAGGCGTCCGTCCTCGTCAAACGACCCCACGTCACCGGTTCGAAAGCCCCCCGACTGGAAGGCGGGGTCGCCCTCGCCGTAGTACCCCGGCGAGACGGTCGGCCCGGAGACGACGAGTTCTCCCGTCTCACCCGGTCGCACTTCGTGGCCGTCCTCCATCACGGTGACCGTCGTCCACAGCAGGGGGTGCCCGACTGTGCTGGGAGCGTCGAACGCCTCCTGTGGTGTGGCGGTCGAGATCTGCGACGCCGTCTCGGTCATCCCGTACGTCGGATGGACGGGAATCCCGCGCTCGCGACAGCGCTCGACGAGCGAAACCGGTGCGGGGGCCCCACCTAGCAGGACGAACCGCAGTGAGTCCGCGAGCGCTTCGCGGGCGTCGAGCATCTGCTGGAGCATCGTCGGAACCAGTGAGATTCCGGTCGCGTCGTACCTCTCGATGTCGTCGGCGACTACGCCCGGGTCGAACTCGGCGCGACTGACGACGGCCGTCCCGTAGATGACCGAGCGGTACATCGGCGCGATGCCGCCCATGTGATGCAGCGCCAGTGGCGACAGCCACCGGTCGTCGGGGAGCGTTCCGAGTCGGAACGCCGAACTCACGGCACTCGCCAGCAGATTCTTCACCGTCAGTACCACCGCTTTCGGACTCCCGGTCGTCCCGGAAGTGAACACCATCGCCACCGGGTCGTCCAGAGCCCACGCGTTCCGCTCGAACGCCACCGGTTCGGTTCGACCGAAGTCGACGACGTCCGCCTCCGACGGCGTCGCCATCGACGCCAGTGGGAGGTCACCGACTACACGCCGTACATCCGCTTCGGTGTCGTCGTCGCAGACGACGACCGAGAGGTCGACCGTCTCGACCTGGGCACTCAGTTCGCGGCCGGTCAGACGCGGACTCAGGGGCACGATGATGGCCCCGAGACGCATGGCCGCGTGAACGACGTGAACCGCCTGCGGCCGCGTCTTCGAGAGCAGGCCGACCTGGTCTCCGGGGCCTACGCCGAGTGCGACGAGACGTTTCGCCGCGGCTTTCGTCGCCGAATCGAGGGCTTCGTAACTCCATACCTCGCCGGTTTCAGCCTCGACGAGTGCCGTCGCGCCAGGAGATGCCCGAACACGGGAGGTCAGCCAATCGTCCATCGGTCCATCGTTGGCGGGACCACACTACTGTCTTTCCGTCGGCGGTCGGCAGGTCCGCTCCCGTGTCACACTGGCGCGTCGCCTCTCGTCGCAGTCCGACGATGCCCTCACGGCCTCCCAGCGCGAAGTGTGCCGTACATTTATGATACTCGTCTGCCGACTGTCTGACCCATGACCGAACGTGACTGACTCATGGGATCGAGCGACCCACCCGGACCGCGTGGGCTTCCCGTGGTCGGGACGACGCCCTGGCACGCCCGGTCGCCGACGTGGTATCGCGAACGGTGTGTGCGTCGATACGGTGACGTCGTCTACCTGTCAGGTATTCGAGACGCGTACCTCGTCGCGAGTCCGAACGACATCGAGCGAGTGCTCGAAACCGACGCCGAGTGCTACCGACCGACGGGTGACGTCGCCGAGGTACTCGACCCGACTGCCACGGCGCAGGAGACGGCCGTCTTCGCTGCCGACGAGTTCGACGACTACGCGGAGACGATGGCCCACTACGCCAGACGTGCAGCAGATCGGTGGGAACTCCCGACGAATCTCGACGGGACCACGGAGATCCGCACGCTGGCGTTCCACACGCTCGCGCGAACGTTGTTCGGTTCCGACCTCGACTACCGAGCGCACAAATTACGAGAGTCGGTCGACGCCGTCTGTGAAAAGGCGAGTGTCGCCAGTGCCCCCCTTCCTCGATGGGTTCCATCGCCGAGCCGCCTTCGATTCCGACGGGCGCTCGAAAACCTCCGGTCGGTCGTCGACGTCATCGTTCGGGCCCGTCGCTCCGAAGTACGCAGAGGGGTGACCGGTCGAGACGACGTGCTGACGGAACTCGTCGCGGCGACGCAGGATGCGGACGTGAGTAGCCGCGACGTCCGAGACGAAGTGGTTGCAATGCTGTTTGCGGGCTACGAAACGACGGTGTTGGCGCTGTCTGCGACGTGGTACCTGCTCGCGACGCACCCGGGCGTGGCCGAACGCGTCCGGACAGAGCTCGACGAAATCACGGGCGGCGGACCCCTGATAGCAGCCGACCTCGACGCTCTCACGGTCACCGACCGCGTACTCTCGGAAGCCCTCAGGCTCTTTCCGCCGGTGTCGTCGCTCGCGCGGGTGCCGACCAGTGACGTGAGACTCGGGAACTACGAGGTTTCCCCCGGCGTCGTCGTCATCATACCGACGCACACCGTCCATCGGGACGGGCGCTGGTACGACGACCCGGCGACGTTCGCGCCCGACCGGTGGGGTCGCTGGAAGACATCGAAGAGCGAATTCACGTACCTGCCATTCGGTCGCGCCCGCGGTGGGCTGCCCGAACGGTTCGCTACCGTCGAAGCGAAACTCCTGCTAGCGACGCTCTCCAGTCGATACGACTTCTCCGTTCCAGCCAACGCTTCCCCGACTCCGGAACGGGGTGCGGTCCCGTTACGTGTCACCGAACGGTGACAGACTCAGTCCTGAACGAATTCGAGCAGGATACCGCCGGTGGATTTCGGGTCGACGAATCCGATTTTCGTCCCTCTCGACCCATCTCGCGGCACCTCGTCGAGGAGTTCGGCCCCCGCCTCGCTCGCGGCGTCGAGCGATGCCTGCACGTCGTCGGTGTCCAAGGCGACGTGGTGGATTCCCGGTCCGTAGTTCCGAATGAACTTCTCGATGGTGTCCTCCCCACCGGGTTGTAGAAACTCCAGGAATCCGCCGCCGTCGAGTTCGAGGAAGATGAGTTTCTTTCCATCCACTACTTCCTCGTGAACGATTGGGGCGTTCGTGAGTTCGGAAAAGATGGCGGCTAATTCGTCGGCTTCTCTGGTTGCGATTCCGATATGGTGGAAGTCCATATCACATCCGTCAGCGCCGGAAGTGATAAAATCTCTGACGGTGAACGGCCGTCGTGATTCTGACAACCACCGAGACGGTCCCCGATCGCGAAGTACGCGAGTCGCTCGGTGTCGTCCGTGGCAACACTGTCCGAGCCCGCAACACCGGGAAAGACATCACGCAGAGTCTCCGAAACGTCGTCGGTGGCGAACTTCCGGGAGACACCGACTTACTCTCGGACTCACGAGACGAAGCAGTCGCTCTGGTCTCGCGTTCCGACGACGCCTGAACGCGACGGTGTCCTGCGAAAACAGGCCGATTCGCCCACTGGTTCCACAACGGCTAATACGCGAGACTGCCGATTATATAATGGTAAAATATGATATACTTGTCGGAGGACGGTTGCCCACTCTGTGGCCACCGGTTCGCAGAACGCAGAGAGCTGCGAATTCACCTGATGGTCGAACACCGAAAGAGCGAATTCACCGACGAGTTGGTGACACTCCTCGAGCGAGAGCGACTCGACGTTCCACTCCCCTGAGCGTGCCGGGCGCATTCGTGCCGTCTCACCATCGTCGGCCTGAGTCCACCGAGGAGCCGTGCCCCGCGAGTCCGGTCTCTCCAGGCAGTCGAATCGGCCCCCACTCGGTTCGGTTGAACCGCTTACTGGCGGCCAGATACGCTCGGGTGGTGGGGCTAGAGCGCGCTTCCCGGTTGGTACTCGCCGAACTCGTCGCGGAGCACGTCGCAGACCTCACCCACCGTCGCGTAGGCTTTGACGGCGTCGATAATCGGCGGTACGAGATTGTCCTCTCCGCGGGCTACCTCACCGATCGTTTCGAGCGCGGCATCGACCGCCTCGTCGTCGCGTCTGGATTTCACCTCGTCGAGACGGCCGACCTGTCTACGTTCGTCTGCCTCGGTGACCTCCTGAATGTCTATCGCTGGCTCCTCGTCGGTGCGGTACTCGTTGACTCCCACGATTACTCGGTCGCCGGACTCGATTTCGCGCTGGCGCTCGAAGGCCGTGTCCTGTATCTTTCGCTGGACCCACTGCGATTTGACCGCTTCGAGCATGCCGCCCCGTCTGTCCACGTCGTCGAGTATCTCGTACGCCTCCGACTCGATAGCGTCGGTGAGGCGCTCGACGTAGTAACTGCCGGCAAGGGGGTCGACGGTGTCTGCGACGCCGGACTCGTGGGCGAGTATCTGCTGGGTTCGCAGCGCAGTTCGGACGCTCTCTTCTGTCGGTAGCGCCAGCGCCTCGTCCTTGCCGTTCGTGTGGAGGCTCTGGGTCCCGCCGAGGACCGCCGCGAGCGCCTGATAGGCGACTCGCACGACGTTGTTCTCGACCTGCTGGGCCGTCAACGTCGACCCCCCAGTCTGACTGTGAAAGCGTAACTGCCTGGACTTGGGATTCTCAGCGCCGAACCGTTCGTCCATAATCGTCGCCCACATGCGACGCGCGGCACGGAACTTCGCCGCCTCCTCGAAGATGTTGTTGTGCGCGTTGAAGAAGAACGACAGGCGAGGTGCGAACTCGTCCACGTCGAGTCCGGCGTCGACGGCCGCCCGAACGTACTCGATACCGTTTCCGAGCGTGAACGCGACTTCTTGTGCCGCCGTCGACCCCGCCTCCCGGATGTGATAGCCCGAGATGGAGATGGTGTTGAACTTCGGCGTCTCGTCGGCGCAAAAGTCGAAAACGTCCGTGATGAGTCGCATCGATGACTCCGGCGGGTAGATGTAGAGGTTGCGCGCGACGTACTCCTTCATGATGTCGTTCTGGACGGTCCCGCGGAGTTGCGCTCGCGGGACGCCCTGTCTGTCGCCAACCGCGATGTACATCGCCAGCAACACCGCCGCGGGTGCGTTGATGGTCATGCTTGTCGACACGTCGTCCAGCGGAATGCCGTCGAAGACCGTCTCCATGTCTTCCAGGCTGTCGATGGCGACGCCCGAGCGACCGACCTCACCCGCCGCCATCGTGGCGTCGGAGTCGTAGCCCATCTGCGTCGGCAGGTCGAAGGCGAGCGAGAGCCCCGTCTGTCCCTCCTCCAGCAAGTAGTGAAACCGTTCGTTGGTCTCCTCGGCCGTCCCGAATCCGGCGTACTGTCGCATCGTCCAGAGTCGCCCTCGGTGCATCGTCGGGTAGACCCCCCGCGTGTACGGTTCCTCGCCCGGAAAGCCGAGGTCCGTTAGATAGTCGAAGTCCGGAAGGTCCTCGGGCGTGTACAACCGTTCGACAGATTGGCCGCCCGTGTCGGTCGTAAAGTCCTCGGCTCGCTCCCCGAATCGCTCCACTGTGGGCTCTACGTCCTCCGCTTCCCACTGCTCTTTGGCGGCCCGTATCTCGGCCAGTTCTTCGGGGTCGAACATATCTGGATAGTGGTTTCGGCGACGACTTAACAGTACTCCGAAGCCGGGGGTGCCGGGCGGTGCGACTGTTCGTACTACGCGGCTCGACCCGAACCACGTTTCGCGGAAACGGCAGCAGACGAACCCGCGTTTAGCGACGTCGTAACCCGGACAATCGACCACTTAGCCATCCGATAGTAATGGTCGCTTCGACTGAATGTGTGAGCGATGAGTCGCTCCCGCAGACAGTTTCTCGGGTTCCTCGGTATCGGCGTCGGAACCGCACTCGGGGGGTGTGCGGGGGGGTCGGACTCACCCGCAGAGTCGGCGTCGACCCAGCGTGGAACGGATACCCCGACCGACGAATCGGGGACAACTACCGACGGACCGGAATCAACCACCGACAAGCAAGAACCAACGACGGAGGACCCAGACCCAACCATGAGCACTGTCTTTCACTTCTCGAAGGGCGTATCGGAACAGAACCACGCCGTTGCCAACGTGGCGAACCTGTTGGCCGACGAAACGGTCGACCTCGAATCGGTCGTACTCGTCGCCAACGGTCGGGGGATACTGCTCCTGACGACCGACGACTCCGACCTCGTCGACGAGGTGGCGAGTCTCATCGACGACGGCGTCTCCTTCAGAGTCTGCGAGAACTCGATGGAGAAGTTAGACGTGGGCGAGTCCGACCTCGTCGACGGCGTTGAGACGGTTCCCTCCGGCGTCGGGGAGTTGACGAAACTTCAGGTGCGAGACGACTTCGCGTACATCGAAACACCCTGATACGCACTAGTGGACACGAACCGACCCCGTCTCGAACCGACTCTCCGGTCGAGTATCTGAGTGTCCAAATAGTTTAGACGGAGGATTGCTAACGAATGACACATGGTACTCGTAGACGACGTGGCTCGGTTCGTCCGTGCGGTCGGCCCCGACCACGACCAGATTCAACGAGAGATGGCCGCCTTCGCGGACGACAACGGATTCCCGATTATCGGCCCCGACGCCGGAGGGGTACTCAGACTACTGGCCCGACTCACCGAGGCGAGTTCGGTCTTCGAGTTCGGCTCCGGCTTCGGGTACTCGGCGTACTGGTTCTTGCGTGGCATGGAGGAGAGCGGTCGCGTCGTGCTCACGGAATTCGACGTCGACGAACTCGACAAGGGCCGCGAGTTCTTCGAGCGCGCGGGAGTGACCTCACGGGCGACGTTCGAAGCGGGTGACGCCGTCGAAATCGTCGACAGGTACGACGGCCCCTTCGACGTGGTACTCATCGACCACCAGAAGCACCGGTACGCAGAGGCGTTCGAGAAAGTCCGAGAGAAGGTCCGGCCCGGCGGCGTCGTCGTCGCCGACAACGTGATGCGCGGGCCGATAGATTTCGACGCCCTCCTCGCCCACGTCGAAGGCGACGGTCTCGCCGATGTCGACGAGGACACTCGCGGGGTCGCGACCTACCTGGATTCCGTCGGCGCCGCCGAAAACTTCGAGACGCTACTGTTACCAGTCGGATCGGGTATCTGCATCAGCACGCGCGTGGAGTGAGCAGTGTCGGCGCGCGTCACGGCCGTCGGTGCGCCTCACCGGCGACACCCTGCTGAAGCGCGTCACCGGCGACATATTGCTGGGGCGCGTCACCGGCGACTGCCTGGTTGCGGGTCCACGTGATCGGGTGCCAGGAGGTCCTCGAATCGCTGTTCGCGGAGCCACTCGACGAGCGCCACCAGTTGCTCGGTGGCCGCCTCGAACAGTCGTTCACCCGCCCGTGCGGATGCGTCGGTCTGGTCGCCGAAGGCTCCGTTCGGCGAGTGCTCGACGGCGTCGAAGGTGACGCGCGTTCCGTTCTGGTAGGTCGTTGGTCCAGGTACCTCGAACAGACCGCCGTCCCTGGCGGCTTCGAGTTGCTCTGTCCGAACGATGTCGGGGTCGATGTGGAGCATCATCGACGTTTCCTTGGGTCCGGCGTGTGGCCCGGGCTGGTCGAACAGTTCGGTCACGAGGTCTGGAATAGACTCGTCCCACATCCACTCGACCGCGTAGGCGGTGTCGTCGTCACGGAGTCTGCGTCCTACCTCGCGGAGGTGAGTGACGTTACCCCCGTGGGCGTTGACGTATACCACGCGGTCGATGCCGTGGTACGTCAGGTTTCTGGTGAACGACTCGACGAAGTCTCGAAACTGGGGTGGGTCGACCCACATGGTGCCGTGGAACTGACGGTGATGCGGGCTGACGCCCAGCGTCACCGTCGGTGTACAGAGGACTCCCGCTCGGTCCGCAGCTTTTCGTGCGAGCGCTTGCGCGATTCGGTGATCCGTCGAGAGCGGGAGGTGCGGTCCGTGCTGTTCGGTCGACCCGAGGGGAACGAGCGCGAGCGACTCACTCGCAACGTAGTCCCCGAGGTCTGGCCACGTCTCATCGCCGAGATACATGACCGTCGATTGCGGTCTGGCGGCTTGAAACCATGGGACGGGCCCACCGGTTCGCCACTCTTTTGACGACTGCCCACCGACGGTCGACCATGTTTGGAGGTGGCGGAATGAACCCGCGCAAGATGAAGCAGATGATGAAACAGATGGGCATCGACCTCGACGAAATCGAGGCCGAAGAGGTCGTCATCAGACTCGAAGACGAAGAACTCGTCTTCACCGATGCTCAGGTGGCGGTGATGGACGCCCAGGGTCAGCAGACCTACCAGGTGGTGGGGT
>JBNJGG010000130.1:0-8094 GCA_051747545.1 Halobacteriota archaeon
CTCGAACCGACCGGCTTTGCCGTCGTCGACGAACTCGAAGCCGTCGATGTACCCGTGGTCGTAGAAGACCTCGAGGACGGAGCCGATGATGTTCGAGGCGGGTTGTATCTCGTGGGACAGATGCCCGACGCTCTCGGCGTTGTTCACGCCGGACAGCGCACTGCTGAGTGGGTCGTTATCTGCCATGGTTATCGGTACTTCTTGAAGCCCATTTCACGGGCGATTTCGCGGAAGCACTGCCGACACAGGTTGATGTCGTACTTGCCGACGAGCCCCTGTTTGCGGCCGCACCGGCGGCACTCGTTCTCCTGGCCGGTGCGTCGCGTCGCGTGCTCTCCCGTCTGTGATTCACTCATTATCCACCTCAACGTCGAACGTCGATTCGAGGAACGCGACGGCGTCCTCGACCGTCAACCGGTGGCTGGCCGGAATCGACCGCGCCACCTTGTCCCGTTTCGTCACACGGTAGCCCGGACGGACGAGGTTTGCCGTCACGTCGAGTCCGTAGATACCGATGTTCGGGTCGTACTCCTGGCTCGGGAACTCCGTGTGTTCGGCGACGCCGAAGCTGAAGTTTCCGTTCTCGTCGAACTGCTCGCGCGTGAGTGTCGTCAACGGCAACGCCGTCTCGAGGAACTCGTGCGCGCGTTCGCCGCGCAGGGTGACCTTCGCGCCGACGGGCGTGCCCTGTCGAACGCCGAAGTCCTGTCCGGCCCGCTTCGAGATGGTCCGGACGCTCTGTTGACCCGTGATCTCTTCGAGGATGTCCTCTGCGTTCGCCAGTTGACGGCCACCCTCACCGATTCCCATGTGGACGACGACTTTCTCGACGTGCGGTTGGCGCATCGTGGAGAACTCTGCCTCGCTCATTCGTCATCACCTCCGGCGGTTTCCTCGTCGGAGCCTGCCGATTCGGACTCGGCGCCGGCGGCACCACCGGTGAACTTCTCGTCGATGACGACGACGTACTGTTCGATGGTCTCGAAGCCGTCGCCGTCGTCTTGCTCGACGAGGACACTGTTGTTACCGCTACCGGCGGTCACGATGATGTCGGAGATAGTCCCGATTTCACCGGCGTGACGGCCTTGCACTGCGGTGACCAGTGCGCCCTCCTCGTAGGAGAAGTGGGCGACGATGTCCTTGGTCTCGTTGTCGACGACGAGCGAGTCTCGCGTCTTGTAGGTTCCAGCCTCGTCGGCCGGAATGCGGACGTTCGTCCCGTCGTGTAAGGTGAGCTGGAAGTCGCCACCGCTTATCTGCTGTTTGCCGACGATCTTCCCGAGACGGCTGTCTGCGGCCTCCGCGGAGATGGGCGACAGTGACAACCGTCCGCCCTCGTCGGGGAAGACGCGGTAGTACTCTTCGCGTTCGATGAACGCGAGGATGTCGAACATCCCGATGGGTCGGCGGATGTCGGTGACGGAGTCACCGTTCACGAGAACGTTCCCGTGATTCAGCGCGTATTTCGCCTCCTTGGCGTTGTCGACGTAGCCGAGCACGTCCCGCAGGATGATGAGCAGGGGAACACCCTCCTCACCGTGCGGGCCGGCACCGGCCTTGACCGTCCACGTCGCTTCCTTCCGTTCGACCGGCCACGAGTTGGGAACCGAGAGTCGTTTCTGGTGTCTGCTCATTCGTTACCCTCCAATCGCGCCTCGCGGCGAGCGTCGTCGAGATTGAGTTCCGTCACGCGGACGTTACTGGTGTCGAGTGGCCGCGGCACTTCTTCGCCATCGGCTTTCTCGACGGTGACGCCCTCGACGTGGATAATCGCCTTCTTCAGGTCCACGTCGATGACCTCACCTTCCTCCCCGGCGTGGTCGCCGCGGAGCACCTCGACGGTGTCGCCTTCGTTGACGCGTACGTTCCGTCGGTCGTACTCCTCGCGGAGGTCGGACGACAGAGTCGCGCGAACCTGCTTGTGCCGCTCGTGTAGCGGTGCCGTTCGCGTCTGTGTTCGCTGTTTGCGTGGTTGTCGCGTCATGCTATACAATCATTGTCGCCGTGCTTGCGATGCTCCCGAAGCGCTCTGCGACCTCTCGAGCGATGGGACCCTTGATTTCGGTCCCACGAGGCTCGTTGAGGTCGTCGATGAGGACCGCGGCGTTGTCCTCGAACTTGACGCGCGTGCCGTCCGGCCGGCGGATGGATTTCCGCTGTCGAACGACGACGGCTTCGAGCACCTGGCGGCGCATCTCGGGCGTACCCTTCGTGACCGAGACGGTAATCTGGTCACCGATGCCCGCCTTGGGGTGTCGGTTCTTCGTCCCGGAGTAGCCTGCGACGCTGATGACTTTCAGCTCGCGGGCTCCGGTGTTGTCGGCACACGTGATGAGCGAACCGCGGGAGAGGCCACGAGTGACGTCGGCTTTCAGTGCCTCCATCACTCCTCACCCCCCAGCGTTTCGACGACGACGTGCGCCTTCGTCTTCGATAGTGGTCTTGTCTCTGCGATACGAACCGTGTCGCCGACTTCCAGGTCCAAACACGGGGGTGCGTGGGCCGGGACGCGACTACGCCGCTTCATGTAGCGGTCGTACTTGGGAACGCGAACGTCGTATTCGCGCTCCACGATGACGGTTTTCTCCATGTCGGTGGAGGCGACTGTCCCTTCGAGCGTCTGTCCGCGAACGGCAAGCGAGCCGTGGAACGGACAGTTCTCGTCGGAACATGTCTCCTCCGGTTCTTTCACATTCAGTCCTATCGCCATGTAGATTCACCTGCGTTCTCAGTGCGGTGGGCGGGTCGTGAGAGCAGTCGTGCGCCATCCACCGTAACGTAGACCGGACCCTCGCCCGACCCAGACCCTCGGGAGCGGACCCCCGCGGTTTCCGAATCAGGTTTGGACGCGGACCCCACAGCCTTGCGGCCCGTGGCGGCTTCATCTGTGCGCTGTGGCGCGGTTGCGCCAGTGTACTCGTCCGTGAGTACGAATTCGAAGGTCGTCCCGTCCTTTGGCACCGTTCGAACCCGAGCGTCGTCGCCCTCGATGCAGAGGGTCCGCATCGTCTCGCGGACGACACGCCCAGCTATCCCGACGAGGTCGGGGTTCTGGGCCTCGACGACCCGCACCTGCAGGCCGTTGAGTTCGTGTCGCGTGAGCGTCTCGGGTGTCAGTGCCATTACTCGTCCAGGTCGCCTTCTTCTTGCTGGATGGTCTTGATTCGCGCGACAGTTCGGCGGAGTTCGCCGATGCGTCCCGGACTCTCCGGTGCGCCACCTGCCGCCTGCAACGCTCGCGCGTTCAGCAGTTCCGTCTCGAGGTCCTCGAGTTCTGCCTGCCGTTCGGCGGGCGTCATGTCGCGGATTTCCTCGGTGTACAGGATTGCCATCAGTTGTCCTCCTCGTCTTCGGCTTCCATCTCGGCGACGAGGTCGGCGGCTTCAGCCTCGACCTCTTCGTCGAGTTCCTCGAACTCCGGTTCCTCGGCCGTCTCGTCGACAGCGGCCTCCTCGTCGACAGCGGCCTCCTCGTCTTCAGCGGCTTCTTCCTCGACGGCCGCTTCGACGACTTCCTCGTCGACGACGGGGGTCTCCTCTGCTTCCTCGGCCGCTTCCTCGGCGACCGGAACCTCCTCTTCCGGTGGCTCTTCGAGCAGTTCTTCGACGCCTTCGGCCTCGATTTGCTCGACGGCCTCGACTTCGACGTCCTCGTTGATGGCGAAGTCGTCGGGCAACTGGGCACCCGGCGGGATGATTTTCACCGTCACGCCGATGGTTCCGAGCTTCATCACGGCGACGCCCTGGCCTTCGTCGACGACTTCCTCGGCGGGTTCACCGTTGTGTTTGATGTAGCCACGGTTGAACTTCTCCACGCGCGAGCGTGCGCCAGTGACCTTGCCGCTGAGGACGATTTCGGCACCGAGGGCACCGGCGTCCATGATGCGGTCGATGGTCGTGTGGCCCGCTTTCCGGAAGTACCAGCCGCGTTCGAGCGCGTTCGCCAGTCTGTCGGCGACGATACGCGCGTTGAGGTCGGGTTCGTCGACCTCTTGCACGTCGATTTGTGGGTCGTCGAGGTTGAATCGGTCTTCGAGTTCCCGGGTGACCTTGCGGATGTTCTTCCCCCCCTTTCCGATGACCATCCCCGGCTTCTCGGCCTTGAGGACGATTTGCGTGCCCATCGGGGTCTTGGCGACTTCCATGCCGCCGTAGCCCGCACGACCGAGTTCGTCGGCGAAGAACTCGTCTATCTGGGACTTCTGCAGTCCGTCTTCGATGAACTGGTGTTCGTCCGCCATTATTCGTCGGCCTCCGGTTCTTCGATGATGAGTTCCACGTCGCAGAGCGTCGTGTTCCACGGGTCCGCGCGACCGAACGCCCGGGGTTTGCGGCCCATTCGCTCGCCCACCTTGTGGGCGGCGACGTGCATGATTTCCATCGACTCGCCGTCGAAGCCCTGCTCGGTGGCGTTGTTGCGCGCGTTTTCGAGCAGTTTCAGGAAGTCCTTCGACGCCTTCTCGGGGTACCGTCCGGCGTCCCAACCGTCGATGTCGCTTCGATGGCCGACACCGGAGTTATGCTGTTTGAACGGAACGGAGCGTTCCCCGGCGATAACCGCTTCGAGGTACTCCTCTGCCGCCTCGACCGACATGCCCTTGATGGCACGGGCGATGGCCTTGCTGTGCTTGATGCTGATGGGCCGGTCCCGGAGCATGGCTCTCGCCGTGGTTTCGGGGTCGGCCTCGACGCTGTAACTGATTCCCATGGTTATTTGAGTGGTACGAACTTCGAGGACCGGGTCGCGCCGATACCGGCCTGCCCGTGTTCGACCGAGTTGCGAGTTATCTGGAACTCGCCGAGGTAGTGGCCGACCATCTCGGGCTGGATTCGGACGCGCTCGAAGTCCTGACCGTTGTGGACCGCGAACGTCAGGTCCACGAACGTTGGCAGCACCGGCATGTCGCGCAGGTGCGTCCGGATCGGGTTGTTCGCCGTCTCCTCGGGGTCAGCGTCTTCGACCTTCTCGAGCAACTTCTCGTGCTCGATGGACAGTCCTCGGGTGATACTTCGCCGCTGTCGAGCGGGGAGCAGTTCCGCGACTTCTTCGAGCGACATCTCCTGCAACTCGTCGACGGTGTGACCGCGGTAGGTGAACTCACCTTCGCGGCCGGTGCGGTAGTCAGTGCTCATTATTTGTTTCCTCCTTTTCCGCCGCGGCCGGTGCGCTTGGAGGCGATATCGCCCACCTTCCGCCCGGGCGGGGCGTTTCGCGAGACGCTCTTGGGGCGTCCCGGGTGCTGGCGGCCACCGCCACCGAACGGGTGATCGACCGCGTTCATAGCGACGCCGCGGACGCGCGGCCACTTGATGCCGCGCGCTCTCATCTTGTGATACTTCTTTCCGGCCTTGACGAACGGTTTCTCCGTCCGACCGCCGCCTGCGACCACGCCGATGGTGGCCCGACACTGCGGGTTCAGCCGCTTGACCTGTCCCGACGGGAGTTTCACGACGGCCACGTGGCGGTCGTGAGTGAGCAACTGCGCGCTCGTCCCGGAGGCACGGGCGAACTTGCCACCGTCACCGGGCTGACGCTCGACGTTGCACACCGGGACCCCCTCGGGGATTTCGGCGAGCGGAAGCGTGTTGCCGGGTTTAATTTCGGCGGAGACGCCGACCTGAATCTCCTCCCCGACGGCGATGCCCTCGGGTGCGAGCACGAGGCGCTGGTCGCCGTCGTCGAATTCGACGGCCGCGACGGGTGCGCTTCGGGCGGGGTCGTGTTCGATTCCAACGACCGTTCCGGAGATTGTGTCGCGCTCTTCGTCCTTCTTGTGAGACAACTCGGCCTTGTATCGGTGAGAGGGTGCCCGGAACGTCGGTGAGCCGCGTCCACGACGCTGGCCCTGAATTCTACGCCCCATCTAGAACACCCCGATGCGCGAGGCGATTTCCTGGGCGTCGTCGTCCTCGCTCAGTGTCACCGTCGCTTTCTTCGTACCCTTCATGGTGAGTTGTGTGTTGATTTTGTCGATGGTCACGTCGTATCGCGACTCGATTGCCTCGACAATTTCGGGCTTCGTCGCGTCGGTGTGAACGATGAACTGGAGTTTGTTCTTGAAGTCCATCTCGTTCATCGCCTTCTCGGTCACCAGCGGGTGCTGAAGCACAGTCATCGGCTGGCCACCTCCTCGACGGCGCTCTCGGTCCAAATCGTCAATCGCCCGGCGTGCGTGCCGGGCGCGAGTGCTTCGACGTTCACGTCGGCGGCGGTCGCCACGTCGGCACCCGCGAGGTTGCGGGCCGCCTTCGACGGTTCGCCGCTCGTGACGAACAGGATGGACTTCGGGCGGCGGTATTTCCGACCGCGAAGCTTCCCCTGCCCGGCCTTGATCGACCGGTCGTCGGCTCGCTCGATGTCGTCGGCGACACCGAGTGCCTCCAGAACCTCGACGACCTCTTTAGTCTTCACGAGGTCCTCGAAGTCGTCGGAGACGACGAGCGGGAGGTCGAGGTCGGCGTCGAACTGGTGGCCGCGCTCGCGGACCAGTTCGGCGTTCGCCGTGGCGGCGATGGCCGACTGCGTCGCCAACTGACGCTCCTTCTTGTTGATTTCCTTCCCCTGGTCCTTCTCGGCCTTGGGCGGGTGGGCCCGCCGACCGCCGACAGTCTGCGGAACGCGTCGACCGCGCCCGTTCTGTCGGGGGACGTGGGCCATGCCGCGGCCGCTACCGAGTGACTCCGCCGGGGTTCGCATCCCGGCGTAGGGGTCGGCACCGTACGCCTGTTTTCGGTTAGCCTGCGCGGAGATGACGGCGCGACGGATGAGGTCCGGCCGGTACGGCGTCTCGAACACCGCCGAGAGGTCCACCGTGCCCGCCTCGTCACCGCTCAGGTCTCGAATTGTTGCCTGCATGGTTTATCCTTGGTTCGATGCTGTAGAGACGTAGCGCACCTCGGGGTCGAGACGCGGTTGGTCGGTCGGTCTAATGGCCGGTCGGAACCGGAGCAGCCGTTTGTTCGGCCCCGGCAACGACCCTTTGATGAGCGCGTAGGAGCCGTCGACCTCGCCGTAGTTGACGAAGCCGCCGTCGACGGTCGCGTCGTCGCCGTCGCCGATGGCGATGAGACGCTTGTTGAGTTCCGTCCGCTGGTGGTACCCGGTCTGACCCTGCTGCGGGACGGTCGAGCGGACCCGAGAGGGGTTCCACGGACCGAGGTTACCGATGCGACGCCGCCATCCCTGACGAGCGTGCTTGCCCTTGCGTTTCTGGACGCCCCAGCGCTTGACCGGACCCTGGGTTCCTTTGCCTTTCGTGATACCGCTCACGTCGAGGTACTGGCCTGCGCGGAAGACGTCCGACATGGCGTGTTCGCCACCCGCTTCGAGGAGGTCGAGCGCGAAGTCGGCGCGCTCGTCGAATGAGCCACCGCCGACTCGCGTCTCCATCACGTCGGGTCGCTTCTTCGGGACGTTGCGTAGTTCGCTCGGGACCGTGTGCGTGATGAGTCGGAGGTCGTCGACCTCGCCGTCATCGAGAGCGGCCCGGAGCGCCTCGGCATCGTCGTCGAAC
The DNA here is from genome assembly GCA_051747545.1 of Halobacteriota archaeon. Lineage (GTDB taxonomy): Archaea > Halobacteriota > Halobacteria > Halobacteriales > Haloferacaceae > JBNJGG01. The sequence goes on from JBNJGG010000130.1 coordinate 7,514, forward strand.
GTATCTTCGTCTGGCAGGTCGAGCACTCGGTCGAGTTCCGGGTGGAACTCCGAGGCCCACACCTCTGTCAGCGGCTTCTTTCCGTACGCCGTCTGTTGATAGGCTCTGAGAGCGACTGCCCGCATCGGGGGCGTCTCGACGACGGTCACCGGCACCGACTCCTCCATTCCTTCGCGGGGGGAGTTGGCCTCGTCGTTGAGCATAACGACGTGGGTCATCCCGGCTTTGTAGCCGGCGAAGCCCTGTAGGGCGGATGCGCCATCGTCGTCGGGCCACGACTTGATGCGCGGGACTTCCTTCGTCGCGCGCTTGCGTGGGCTGAAGCCCATCGAGCCTTTGCGTGGTCTGCTTGGTTGTGGCATGTATTACTCCGTGAGTGTGAGACAGCCGAGAGAGGCGAACATCGCTTCTTCGGTTCGCACCACCTCGCTGCCCTGTCGCGGAATCGTATTCAGCCAAAGGTCGAACCCCGGACCGGGTTCGACGGCTCCCCCTGTGGGGAGGTCCTCCACTGGAACGTCGAGGATTTCCGGAAGCCCTCGTCCGGGCGCGCCGAAGGCGACGGTCATGCCGTCTCCCTC
>JBNJGG010000131.1:0-8093 GCA_051747545.1 Halobacteriota archaeon
AGCGCATCTATAAAGTATCTGGGATTGTAAGCCCCGATGACACCGGTCAGGTCGCCGTGGTCGGTGTGGACGGTGACCCGCTGTGCTCGCAGGACTCGCGGGTCCCACCCCCCGAGGGCGTCGACGTGCAGGAACCCCTCGTCGGTGACGTGCTTGACCATGAAGCCGATTTCGTCCATGTGGGCTGCGACGGCGACCTCGTAGTCGGAACTCGTCGCGCCCGTCTCGTCCTCACCCGCGTCGATCGTTCCGACGACGTTGCCCATGTCGTCAGTGCGCACTCGGTCGGTCGTCGCTTCCAGTTCCCGACGAACGATGTCGCGCACTTCGTCTTCGTAGCCGGGCACGCCGCTGGCTTCGGTCAGTTCGGCCAAGAGGTCGAAGTCGAAGTTCATACGCATCGCACACTGACTGGGGGTAAAACGACGCCGCTCTGTCACGCACCTCCAGACACCTTCATCACGGACCACGGAACCTCCAACACGTTCATGAAGGTTTCCGGAACGTTTTTCCGCGCCATGAAACCACCTCTATCTATGACTGACGTGGAATCCGAATTGCGGGAGCAGTTCGTCGAGGCGTTCAGCGGAGCAGATTTCCCCGTGAAGAACCAGATGGACCTCGTGCCGGCGCTGCCGAACGGTCCCGCGACGACGTTCGAGGCGGGCGACGTGCGTCTCTCCGCGATGGAACTCGCGGCGAAACTCGGGAGCCACCAGGACTTCCCCTACGACTCCGTCGAGACGCTCGTCGACGACGTCATCGAGGGTCTCAAAGCCGAGGGCGTCTTCTGACGCGTCGCTACGGCAGCCGCTGGTGACGGCTTCACACGCGGTGTCTTGTCGTCCCGATAGACGCCCGCGGGCGTCTGCAATCAACGACTCACCCGGTCGAGTCGTCTCCCTACAGTTCGACGATGCCGAGTTGCTGCAGCATGCCGAGGGTGTCGGCCTGCATCCAGCGTTCGACGATTTTCCCGTCCTCGATTCGGGTGAAGACCATGTTCTGGACCTCGAAGGAGTTCCCGGTCGGTTCGAATCCCATGAATCTCCCCTCGTGGGTACCGCTGAGCGTCACGCGCATGGCGACGGTGTCTCCCTCAGCGACGATGTCTTCGACGACTGCCTCGAAGTCAGGGAACGCCTCTAGCAAGTGCTCGAACCGCTCCATGTTCTCTTTTCTCCCTCGGATGTCTCCCTCTGGTCCACCGTGTTCGACGAAGTCCTCGGCGAACACCTCGTCTGCGGCGCTCAGATTGTGCTGCGTGGCCATCTCCTCGGGTACTCGTCGTGTAAGTTGTTTGTTCTCACTGGGTGCCGTACTCATCGTTCTCACCGGGCGGTGGGCCGCCCCCTGAACGTAGGACCCGCTCCAGCAAAGTTATTCGTCAGTTACACCGGCCCAACGTACGCTTGCGAAGACCTGTCGGTGACGGGTCGATGGCCTGATTTCGGCGTGTCACTCTCTGGCTAGTCACACGACACCGGGGTGGAGTCGTCGTCAGACCGTCCGACCCGAAACGGTTTGGCCCGTGCGAGCCATCTCGAAGGTATGTACGACATCGAACGGTATCTGAACATCCGGAGCGCGTACGGGGCAGATTTCGGACCGGTGGGCGACACACTGTCGTTTCTGATGAACACGACGGGTGTCCCGCAGTTGTGGACGGTGGACGCGCCGGGGTCGTGGCCCGAGCAACGCACGTTCTACGACGAGCGCGTGACGTTCGCCTCGTGGTCCCCAGAGCGGCCCGAGTTGGTCTTCGGCATGGACGCCGGCGGCAACGAGCGACAGCAACTGTTCTTGCTCACGCCCGCGACCGGTACGGTGGCGCACCTCACGCAGACGCCGGACGCGAAGCACCGGTGGGGTGGCTGGAGTCACGACGGCGACCGGTTCGCGTTCACGTCGAACCGACGCGACGTGGCCGCCTTCGACGTGTACGTGCAATCACGAGAGGAGACCGAAGACGAGGCCGAACTCGTCCACGAGGGTGACGGGTGGCTCACGCTCGGCGGGTGGAGTCCCGACGACACCCGCTTGCTCGTTTCGGAGGCGTACTCCAACTTCGACCAGGACCTGTACGTCCTCGACGTCACGACGGGGGACCTAGAGCACCTCACTCCACACGAAGGCACCGTTCGCTACCTGAGCGCGACGTGGGGGCCAGACGGCGAGAACCTCTACCTCGTCACCGACCGCGACGGCGACACGCTCGAACTGGTTCGACTGGAACTCGATTCGGGAGGGCTCTTTCCGGTCGACTACGGTACGGCCGACGAGCACGACCGCGAGTGGAACGTTGACGGTATCGCCGTCGACGAGGGGAGCCGTCGGGTCGTCTTCACCCGAAACGTCGACGGTTACACCGAGGTGAACACGGGAGAGCTAACCGCCCCCGACCGGATCGACCCGTTGCCGATGCCCGACCTCCCCCGGGGTGTCGCCGGCGGCGTGAGCTTCGACCACGACGGCCACCGATGCGCCGTCACCGTCACCTCCAGTACCGACACCACTAACGTCTACGTCGTCGACCTCCTCTCGGGCGAGACGGAGAAGTGGACCCGCGCGTCCACCGCCGGCATTCCCCGTGACACGTTCATCGAGCCCGAACTGGTCCACTATCCGACGTTCGACGGTCGGGAGATTCCGGCGTTCTTCTCGCTGCCCGCGACCGACACCGGCCACCGAGAAACCCCGGTCATCGTCGACATCCACGGCGGCCCCGAATCCCAGCGGCGGCCCTCTTTCAGCCCGGTCAAGCAGTTCTTCCTCAACCACGGGTACGCGTTCTTCGAACCGAACGTCCGAGGGTCGACCGGCTACGGGACGGCGTACGGCCACCTCGACGACGTGGAGAATCGGATGGATTCGGTCAGAGACGTGAAGGCCGCCGTCGAATGGCTGTGCGACCATCCGGCCGTCGACCCCGACAGAATCGTCGCCATGGGTGGCTCCTACGGCGGCTTCATGGTGCTCGCGTCGCTGACCGAGTACCCCGACCTCTGGGCCGCCGGTGTCGACGTGGTCGGCATCGCCAACTTCGTCACGTTCCTCAAGCACACCGGCGAGTGGCGGCGGAAACTCCGCGAAGCCGAGTACGGGTCGCTCGAAGACGACTACGACTTTCTCGAATCTATCAGTCCAATCAACAACGTCGACCGCATCGAGGCCCCGCTGTTCGTCATCCACGGCGAGAACGACCCGCGCGTCCCCGTTGGCGAGGCCGAGCAAATCATCCAGCGCGTCCGCGACCACGACGTGCCCGTCCGGTCGCTCATCTTCGACGACGAGGGTCACGGCCTGTCGAAACTGGGAAATCGCATCGAGGCCTACGGTGACATCGTCGAGTTCCTGGACGAGCACGTGTGATTGCCGCACCCGTCACAGCGCACACGAGTGAATACTCACAACGGACACAGGCAGTTCTCGGCACACTCCCCCGGAACGAGCCATTTTCAGAAATCGTTGTGTAACTGTCCGGTACATTTATGAAATCATGAAGGTATTGTCGGACGGATGACCAAACAGGATGACCACTCTACCGAAGTAGACCGCACTGACGCGGTCGACGACGCCGACGGACAGGCTGACCCCGAGGACGGTGTCGAACTCCCCGACGAAACTGACCCGACCGGCGAGGTGGAAGCGGAGGACGCCGACTCGGAGGACGCACCGGGAACCGTAGAGACCCGAGCGTCCGAGAATGTCGAACAGGTGGCGGCCAGTGGCGAAGACGCATCTAGTGAGGATGTGCGGGCGGAGCCGGCGATGGATGATGTTGGAACTGCCACGGCCACGGTTGGGTCTCCTGAGAAGGGGGCTGACGAGGTGTACTGTTCGAGTTGCGGTGAGGTAATCAAAGCGGATGCGGAGATCTGTCCCAACTGTGGGGTCCGTCAACACGGTGGGAGCGGCGACGAGGTGAAGAATTCCGCACTCTCGTTCGTCGCGTCGCTCATCGTTCCCGGTGCCGGGCAGGTGTACAACGGGCAGTTGGGACGGGGCATTGCGGCGTTCCTCGGTGTGGGTGTCGCCGATACGATTATCGTGCTGCTCGCGGTCGTTCTGACGCTTGTTCTCATTGGTCCGCTCCTTTTCTTCCTGATTCCAGTCGTCCACGTACTCATCGCGTACGACGCCTACGATCAGGCCGAAAAGATCAACCGTGGTGAAGTCACCGTATAGATGGAACCCGATCGACGGAAACCCAATGACGAGATCTTCTGTTCGAGCTGTGGAGAACTGATAAAATCGAACACGGAACTCTGTCCGCACTGTGGAGTGCGGAACCGGTATTCTTCTGTCATTTCGGCTCGGAGTCGACGGTATCGTCGGTTTCGTGCTCTCTGTCGGGTTCTATCTGGTACCGGTCACTGTCTATGTGTTGCTGGCTGAGGCCGGAACACTGACTGAAAACGCGAATATCGCCGTGATGGGGTCGGTGACTGCCGTCTTCGTGTCTCTCCCTCTGTTTCTGACGTTCGTGTACGTGTATCCTGCGGTGCTTACCGAGTTCGTCGTCGGACTCCGACCAACTGGAACCTTCCGAACGGAACAGGTAGTCGACGCCATCTCGTCGTCGTACTTCGTGGCGTGGGTGATCGGATTTCTCATCCAGGTTGGCTCGTTCGTTGCGTTGCTGTTTTTCGGATTCATTCCACTGGTCAGACGCTCCGTCTTCGTTATCGGATCGTTCGTCGGATTTGCAGCCAACGTCGCGGCCTTCAGAGCGTTCGGCGTCGCATACCGGTCAGCAGCGTCCCCGACGACTGGGTAGTGGGGAATATGCCCCCTAGCCGTCCGTTAGAGTCAAACGGTCAGCGACCGATACTGAAGCTATGAGCGCGGACACCGAACAGCGGACCATCCGCTGTCTCGTCGCCAAGGTCGGTCTCGACGGCCACGACCGGGGCGCGCACGTCATCGCCCGGGCCTTTCGCGATGCCGGATTCGAGGTCATCTACTCGGGTCTGCACCGTGCCCCCGACGAAATCGTTCAGGCCGCAGTTCAGGAGGACGTGGACGTCCTCGGCATCTCGATTCTCTCGGGCGCACACAACACGCTCGTCCCGAAGGTCGTCGAGGGCCTCAAGGAGTACGGTGCCTTCGAGGATACGCTCCTCATCGTCGGCCGACGAGGACCGCGCGCGGCTGAAAGAACTCGGCGTCGCCGAGATTTTCGGCCCGGGAACGCCGATGCAGGAGACGGTGGATTTCGTCCGCGGAAACGTTTCGGAGCGCCGATGAACGCGTCCGAGTCTGCGACTTCGACTCTCGTCTCGAACCTCCTCGACGGCGACCATCGCGCGCTGGCCCGAGCCATCACTCTCATCGAGAATCGGTCGTCGGGGTACCGCGACGCCGTCTCGGAACTCCATAGCCACGCGGGAAGTGCCGAAATCATCGGTATCACGGGGAGCCCCGGCGCGGGCAAGTCGACGCTCGTCGACAAGTTGGCGAGACGGTACCGCGAGCGCGACGAGACGGTAGGAGTCATCGCCGTCGACCCGTCCTCGCCCTTTACGGGCGGCGCGGTTCTCGGCGACCGAATCCGGATGGCCTCGAACGCGGGTGACATGGACGTGTTCTTTCGCTCGATGAGTGCCCGGGGGCAACTCGGTGGTCTTTCGACGGCCACTGCCGACGTGATCACCGCGCTCGACGCCTTCGGGAAAGACAAAATCGTCGTCGAGACGGTCGGTGCCGGGCAGAACGAAATCGACATCGTCCGCACCGCCGACACCGTCGTGGTACTCGTCCAGCCAGGGAGCGGCGACGACGTGCAGATGCTCAAGGCGGGCATCCTGGAAATCGGTGACGTGTTCGTCGTCAACAAAGCCGACGTAGCCGGTGCCGCAAAGGCCGTCGCCGAACTCGAGGAGATGATTCACCTTCGAGGCGACTCACCACCGCGCGACGGCGTCGGCCACCACGGTGCGTCGATGGCGCGGTCGGATTCTGATGTGACGAACGGAGAGCGCGGTGACGGCGGTGACGACGACAGTCCCGGGTGGACGCCGCGCGTCGTCGAGACGGTGGCGACGACGGGTGAGGGACTCGACGACCTGATGGCGGCACTGAAAGCTCACCGCGCGTATCTCGAAGGCTCCGGCCAACTCGACGCGAAGGCCCGAATCAGGTACGCCGAGGAGATTCGCCAGTTGCTCAGAAGCGACGTGACCGACCTGCTCGAACGCGAGTTGGAGCGACAGGGTGGTCTCGACGAACTCGTCGAGGGTGTGCTCCGCCGTGAGACCGACCCCTACAACGTCGCCGACGAGGTGCTCGCCCCGCTCCGTGAGTGCCTGGACGAACGTCGGTGAGTGCCTCGACGAGCGGTGGAGAGTGCCTCGACGAGCGGTGGTGACCACCTCTTTCGACCGGTGAGAACGAGGAGTGGAGATAAGTGAACGGCAGTTCAATTTTCTACTATGAACCTCCGCCGCTCCCTCGGCCTCACAGCCGCCGGTCTCGGACTGGTCGCAGTCGCAAACCGTGCGCTCACGACGCGGGCGGGCGACCTCGAACCAGCACTCTCGGGTACCCAACGGATTTTCCGCTGGCGTGGAATGAACGCCGCCTACGCGGAGGCGGGTGACTCCGACGCGCCCACGGTCGTCCTCTTGCACGGTATCAACGCCGCCGCGACGAACGGAGAATTCCGGGAGGTGTTCTCCTCGCTCGCCGAATCCTACCACGTCGTCGCACCCGACCTCCCGGGGTTCGGACGCTCGGATCGGCCGCCACTTCGGTACTCGACCGCGCTGTACGAGGACTTCGTCGCCGACTTCCTGGCGTCGTTCGACGAGCCAGAGGTCATCGCCTCGTCGCTGACGGCCGCGTACGCCGTCGCCGCCGCCCGCGACGTTTCGGTCTCCGGACTGGTCCTCGTCGCCCCGACGACCGAAGCGGGGCCCGAAGAACCGATGCAGTGGCTGCGAGAGCTCATTCGAGCGCCGCTCGTCGGGACGCTGCTATTCAACCTCCTCACCTCGAAACCGTCGATTCGGTACTTCAACGTCGACCACGGGTACTACGACGCGTCGAACCTCTCCGGCTCCTGGGTGGACTACGAGTGGCGAACCGCCCATCAACCCAACGCCAGATTCGCGCCCGCCTCGTTCGTCAGCGGCTACCTCAACTCGGACATCGACCTCGGACGAGCACTCTCGACGCTCGACGTTCCGGTCACGCTCGTCTGGGGTCGTGAGGACGACATCACGCCCCTCTCGGAGGGGCGAGTCCTCGCCGACGACGCCGACGCGAAACTCGTCGTCTTCGACGACGCGAAACTCCTCCCGCACGTCGAGTACCCAGAACAGTTCGTCGACGAGGTCACGGCCGAGGTCGCACACTCGTTGGCCTGACTCGAACCTGACTCGTAGTGAACCGTTCGGGACCAACCTGGCTTGCTTCTACTCTACTTGGAATCTCCCGATTTTCCGTCGCTCCCCGACCGTTCTCGACGGCGTCTGCCATCCCCGAGTACCGGGACGTCAGGCAGGTCGAAAGACGAGGAGGCGCTCGTCTCGCGTTTCGGTCGATTCCACACCGACCGTCACGGTGAGGCCCGTTTCGACGGCTCCGGGTTCGAGGCCACGGACGACGCCGGTCAGTCGAACCGAACCGAACTCGGCGATTGCCGTCGCGTACGGAACGTCGTCTTCGAACCGCGGAGGGGCGACGTAAATGACGCTGACCGTCGTTATCTCCCCCGTGTCTACCAGGGGTGTCTCCGACAGCGACGGTGAGCCACAGTGGGGGCAGACGCGACGCGGCGGAAGCGACCCGTGGCCCTCGTCACACTCGAGGTACGTCCCCCTGCCAGCGTCGATAGCGTCGAGCCAGTCGTCGTATCCCGCGTCCATCAGTCGACCACCTCCAGCACGTGGACGACGGCACTCGCGACGGTTCCACCTGCGTTGTGAGTGAGCCCGACCGTCGCGTTCGAGACGGCGTGACTGTTGGGATGGTCGCCCCGAAGGAGGCGCGTCAGTTCGCCAATTTGGCTCGCACCCGTCGCACCGACGGGGTGTCCTTTCGCCTTCAACCCACCGGAGAGGTTCACCGGTCGGTCGCCGTCTGCGCTG
>JBNJGG010000132.1:0-8020 GCA_051747545.1 Halobacteriota archaeon
CTCGAAACTGTTCGTCTCCTCGGACACCGAGGACGCCGACCTCTTCCTCGTCGTCCGACTCTTCTCTCCGGACATGGAGGAAGTGCTGTTCCAGGGCGCACTCGACCCGCACTCGCCGCTGGCACACGGCTGGCTTCGGGCGTCGCACCGCAAACTCGACGAGGAGTTGAGCGAACCGTGGCGGCCGTACCACACCCACGACGAGAAACAGCCGCTCGAACCCGGCGAAATCTACGAACTCGACGTCGAGATCTGGCCGACCAGCATCGTGGCACCCGAAGGGTACCGAATCGGTCTCTCCGTCCGCGGCAACGACTACCGGGCTCCCGGCGTCGACGGCGAAGACGAGTGGCGAAACTTCACTGGCGTCGGTCCGTTCCGCCACCAGGAGGCCGAGGACAGGCCGCCGGAAGTGTACGGCGGTGAAGTCACCGTCCACACCGGGCCCGACCACCCCTCACACGTCACGCTCCCAATCGTTCCTGAAGAGCGGTGAGCCAGCGGCCTCACTGTCGGGCCGCCCGTCGTCTTCGATGACGTGGAGGGCTCAGATCACCCACTTCCTTCATTATCCCTTAGCGGTATGTGCTAGTCCATATGGCAGAGATTGCATACGTCGCCGGATTGCTCGCGGCGTTGTTCTGGGGGACTTCACCGGTGATGTCGAAACGGGGGCTCAGTTACGGCGGCGGACCGATGCTCGTCACGTTCATCGTCGTCGGGACGGGGTTCGTGATGCTCTGGGTGTCCGTGATTCTGTTGCAGGGAGTCGACAACTTCGCGCCGGACCTCACGCTGTACGGCTACGGCGTGTTTCTGGTGGGTGGCATCGTCGGAACCGTTCTGGGACGCATCAGCAACTACACGGGAATCAGCCGAGTCGGTGCGAGCGTCAACAGCAGCGTCGTCGCGACCAATCCGCTCTTTGCGACCGTTCTCGCCCTCGTCTTTCTCGGCGAGTACATCACGCTACTACAGGCCGCTGGCATCGTCATCGTCGTGACCGGACTCACCGTACTCACCGCCTCGAAGGGTGGCGACCTGACCGGGTGGAAGCGTAGCGACTTGCTGTTTCCCCTCTTCGCGGCGTTCGCCTTCGGGGCCGGCAACGTCATCCGACGGTTCGGGTTGACCGTCACGTCCGCACAGCCAATCGAAGGACTCGCGCTCAACGAGACTGCCGCCTTCTTCGGTATCGTCTGTTTTCTGATCGCCCGCCGAGAGCCGTTCTTCGAACGTCTGCCCATTCGAGCCTACGGCTACTTCGTCGCGACGGGTGTGTTGAGCGTGCTCGGCCTACTCATGCTGTTCATCGGCCTCAAGAACGGTCGCGTCGCAATCGTCACCACGCTCTCGGGCACCTCGACGCTCTTTGCGACCCTCTTTTCGTATCTGTTGTTAGGTGACCTCGAACGGGTGACCCGCGGCGTCGCCGCCGGTGCGACGCTCGTCGTCGCCGGTATCTCGATAATCACCCTCGTGTAGTGGTCGACACTGCGGTGGGTCGCCACAAAAGATATCAGTCGTCCCGCCAGCACTTCCACCCGAGGTGATGCACACATGGACGTACGAACCATCGACCACGTCAACCTCCTGATTCCAGACGACGAGGTTCCTCGCGCCGTCGACTTCTACCGCGGTTGTCTGGGGTTCGAGGTAGAGGGGCTAGACGCCTTCGAGCGAGGCGAGCGACCGATTTTCGCGTTTCGATTGAATCCGACGAGCATACTCCACGTGCGGCCCACCTCGGAGTTCGACCCCCCGTCGGGGACCAACTACGACCACGTCGCACTCGTCGTCGACGACTCCATCGAGGAGGTCAAACAGGAGTTACTCGACGACGACGTGACCGTCGAGATGGAAGCGCTCCGACTCGGAGCAACCGGACGCGCGCCAGCACTCTATGTCCGTGACCCGTTCGGTTACCTCGTCGAAATCAAGGAAGCACCGTAGGCCCCTCCAGTCCGTCTTCGCGCCGATGTGGGGCTCCTCATCGCCCTTTCTCGACGATTACGAAGCCCCCACGAGTGGCTCCGAAGGTCTCTGGGATTTTCCCACCCCCGTGTGCGCGATCGACGACCGGTCCCGCCCGCCCGAGTCAGATCACAATCCAGCCACGAATATGTCGGATAGGTGTTGAGTTTGACGGGACTCTCACCATCGGGCGTGTTATATCTGCTCCCGTTATCTAATTAATTCTGTAATACTTGTGTCAATTTACCGAATACGGCAAACCTCTGATAAAGTTGTGGATCGAAAATCACACGAAACATCACGCTCGACAGATCCGGTGTGTGTCCTACCCAATGGCCAATATTGCGGACGATTGGGTACTAAGTTGGCTCTGTCCCCGCCAACATAACAGTTACTGCGTGACTGGCTGTCTGTCTCGATTCAATAGAAACGTAGGGCGGCCCTCCTGTGGTATCGGGCGTGTTCGAGAGTGCACCGTTGGACAACAAATCAATTTGTAATCGTCCGGCCGTGATGTCCGTCGACTGCCAGCAGCGACTCGGCTTCGAAGCGAATTCAAGAGGGGCGAGTCGTCTCCGTGTGACCTTCCAGAATACGGGTAACGCTTTTGCATCTCATCGGAGAACACCACTCACAATGACTATGAGGAATGTTGCTGCGGCGGACACGACGCGGCCACCCACCCCAGTCCAGCAGTCGCCAGTCACCGGCAGAACCGTACTCTCGCAGGGCATCACACAATGAAAATTGACACGATTTCGCCCGACGACGCGCGGCCCAGCGAACTCGTCGGCTCGTCCATTCAGCGTCGGGAAGACCCGCATCTCCTCACCGGAGACACGGAGTACACCGACGACATCCAGTATCCCCGCGAGGCGCACCTCGCGCTCCTCGGCAGTCAGTACGGTCACGCCACCGTCGAGTCGATAGACACGTCGGGTGCGGAGGCACTCGACGGCGTCCTCGGCATCTACACGCAGGACGACGTCGACGCCTCGGGCGTTCCCGGCACGCTCCGCGTCGACAGTCCGGCAGACGGCGTCGCTCCCGAGCACCCCCTGCTGTCGTCGGGGAAGGTCACCTACCAGGGTCAACCCGTTGCCGCCGTCGTGGCGACCGACCGCTATACCGCCCACGAGGCGCTCGGCCACATCGACGTGAGCTACGACCGCCTCGATGCCGTCGTCGACCCGGTCGGTGCCCTCGACGACGACGCGGCGACGATTCACGACGAGGCACCCGACAATCGCGCGTTCACCCTCGACGTCGGCGACGCCGAAGCGACGGCCGAGGTGTTCGACGGCGCTGACCGCGTCGTCTCGATGGACCTCGACATCGCGCGAGTGATTCCGACGGCGATGGAGCCGCGTGCGGCCCTCGCGCGCTACCGCCCCTCGACGGGTAACCTGTCCGTCGAGATGTCCACGCAGAACCCCCACACCGTTCGCGACGACATCGCCTCGTCACTGAACGTCCCGGAACACAAGATACGCGTTCGGCCCCCGGACGTCGGTGGCGGGTTCGGTGCCAAGCTACAGCCGTACACGGGTCACGTCCTCGCGGCGTGGTGTGCGATGCAACTCGAACGCCCGGTGAAGTGGGTCGCGACCCGGTCAGAAGACTTCCTGTCGATGGTTCACTCGCGTCAGCAAGTCGTCTCTGCCGAAGCGGCCGTGGACGAGGATGGGACGCTACGCGCCATCCGCGCGGAGTCGGTCGTCCCAATCGGCGGGTTCCTCGGACCGGGTGGGTCTGGGGTCCCGGGGAACCTCGCGAGCATGGTGAACGGACAGTACGCGGTCGAAGCCGGCCACATCAACATCACCGGTGTGTTCACGAACATGGCTCCCTACGGTGCGTACCGCGGGGCTGGTCGCCCGGAGGCGACGTATTTCATCGAGCGGTTGGTCGACACCGTCGCCCGCGAACTCGACATCGACCCGGCGAAAGTCCGTCGCAAGAGCTTCATTCAACCCCATGAGTTCCCCTACGAGACCGGATTCGGGCGCACCTACGACAGCGGAGACTACGAACTGACGCTCGACACGGCCCTCGACGCCGTCGACTACGATGCGTTCAGAGCCGAGCAGGCGGCCGCGCGCGAGGAAGGGAGATACCTGGGCATCGGCCTCTCGTGTTACGTCGAAGCCTGCGGGGCGGCCCCCGGCTGGCACGAGAGCGGGGTCGTGCAGGTACTGCCCTCCGGGAAAGTCGTCGTCAAGTCGGGCACGACGGAAATCGGCACGGGTCACCGAACGTCGTTCGCACAGATCGTCTCGAACGTTCTCGGCGTCGCCTACGACGACGTGGAGGTAATCGAGGGGGACACCGACCACGTCATCGACGGTGGCGGCACCGCCGGAAGTCGTGGCCTGGCCGTCGGCGGCAGTGCCGTCCGACAGAGCGCCGAAACGGTTCGGGAGAAAGCCACCACAATCGCGGGTCACCTCCTCGAAGCCGCGGCCTCCGACGTCGTTGTCGACGACGGGTCGTTCCACGTTCGGGGCGCTCCAGATCGGTCGGTAACTTTCGACGAAGTCGCCGCCGCCGCCTACGGTGGCGACCTCCCCCAGGGAACGGAGGCGGGCCTCGAAGCCACGTCCTACTTCGACCCCCCGAACTACACGTTCCCCTTCGGGACGCACGTCGCCGTCGTGGAAGTCGACCCCGACTCCGGCGAAGTCGACCTGGTGCGCTATTACGCCGTCGACGACGTCGGCGAACAGGTCAATCCGAAACTCGTCGAGGGCCAGATCCACGGCGGCGTGGTTCAGGGTATCGGTCAGGCGCTCTACGAGGGCGCGATCTACGACGAGAACGGGACGCTGATGACGGGGTCCCTTCAGGACTACGCGATACCGAAGTCGATGCAGCTGCCAGAAATCGAAACCGAGAGTACGGTGACGCCGTGCCCCCACAATCCGCTGGGCGTCAAGGGCGTCGGTGAGGCCGGTGCCATCGCCGCGCCACCGGCCATCGTGAACGCCGTGCTCGACGCGCTGGCCCCGCTCGGCGTGGAGGCTATCGATATGCCGATGTCGGCGGCGACGGTGTGGGACGCGCTACAGGACGCGGAGTCCTCGCCCGGGAAGTAGCCGACCAGCGAGTAATCTGCGGCTTCGACGCGAAGCAGACGCCCTCGTTTTCGTGACGGTGCGCGAAACGTCCAACGGTCAGTGACCCGACCGAATCGATTCGTCCACTCGCCCCGACTCCGGTGTCGTCTCGGTTCCCCACTACCGTATCAGACTACGGACAGTATGCGCTAACTCGACGGGCAAAAATCCCCCGAGAGTAACATATGTATTTGAACGCGAAACCGACGAATCTGGTGACACTCACCGCTGACGTTCACCGGGTGTCGTGACCGACTCACAGGGTGTCGTGACCGACTCACAGGGTGTCGTGACCGACTCACCGGGTGTCGTGACCGACTCACCGGGTGTCATCTCACTGACCGTAGCGTCGATGGATGCAGCGTCGAACGTCGCACGGTCTCCTCGAATCGAGCCGCACCGAGCCTCGACTCGACAGTCGCGTGAACTGCAGGAAATCAAACAGTGGTGAGTGGTTCTACGCCGCGTCTTCGAAGGCTTTCGTAAGCGCCCGCTGGGTGTACACCTTCAGCAGTTGGGCACGGAACTCCGCCGACGCCTGCAGGTCCGTCATGAACATCCACTCCTCGACGCCGTCGGTTGCGAGTTCGGCTGCCTCGTCTGCGGTATCGTCGCCCACGGTCGCTCCAGTCAGGCGGTCCTCGACGGCGTCGAGTCGCATCGCGTGATCGAATGCGCCGTTCGCGGCGACGCGTGCCGACTCGATAGTGTCGCCGTCGGTTTCGAGGACGACTGCGACGCCAATCATCGCGTAGCCCGAGGACGGACTCGGTTTCTTGACGTAGACGCCGACTTCGTTCTCCGCGAGCGTCGGCACTTCGACGGCGGTGAGAATCTCGCCCTCGTCGAGCGACGTCGCGTACATCCCGAGGAAGAAGTTGTCGGCGTCGATCTCGCGCGATCCGTCCGGGCTCTGCGCGTGAATCGTCGCGCTCGAGGCGAGTACCGCGGCGGGGAGGTCCGAGGCGGGGTCCGAGTGTGCGAGGTTGCCCCCGATGGTCCCTCTATTGCGCACCTGCACGTCACCGATTTCCTTCGCGGCCTCGGCGACGACTGTCACGTCGTCCCAGAGGTCGTCTCGGCTCGCGATCGTCGCGTAGTTCACGTTCGCGCCGATCGTCACCGAGTCGCCGTCGTGCTGTATCTCGTTGAGGTCGTCGATCTGACCGATGTCGATGAGTACCTCCGGTGAGGCCAGCCCGCTCTTTATCGTCGGCAGGAGGCTGTGTCCTCCCGCGAGCAGTTCGACTTCGGTGCCCGCGTGTTCGTCAAGGAGTTCGAACGCCTCCTCGACGCTCTCTGCCCGGTAGTAGTCGAACGCTGACGGGTACATCTAGTCGTCACTCTCCTGCATCTTCTGTGCGGCCGACTCGACGGCGTTCACGATGTTCTGATAGCCCGTACACCGGCAGAGGTTCCCTTCGAGGGCCTCCCGTATCTCCTCGCGGTCCGGGTTCGGCTCTTCTGCCAGGTAGGACGTCGCGGTCATCATCATCCCGGGAGTGCAGTACCCGCACTGCAACCCGTGTTCTTCCTGGAAGCTCTCCTGAATCGGGTGGAATTCGCCGTTCTCGGCCAGGCCTTCGACGGTCGTTATCTCGCTGCCGTCGGCCTGCACCGCGAGCACCGTACATGACTTCGTCGCCTCGCCGTCGATGTGGACGGTGCAGGCACCGCACAGACTCGACTCACAGCCGACGTTGGGCCCCGTGTACCCGAGTTCGTCGCGGAGGGCGTGTACGAGCAGTTTGTGGGACTCGATTTCCAGTTCGTGCTCGGTTCCGTTGACCGTAAGTGTAATATCGTGCTCACTCATGCTGCGTCGTCCCTCCCGTGTTCGTTCTCCCGATTTTCATACGAGGTCCCTGATTCTGTCGCGCAGGCTCGAAGAGTCGTCTTCGCCGACTGCCCCGATCTTCTCTGCGATGTTGTTGAAGAATCGCTGGACGACGCGGTTTGCGACCGGGTTGATGACCCGCTGGCCCATCTGCGCGATGCGTCCGAACACGTCGGGTTCGGCCCACCAGTTGACCGTGACGCCGTCTTCGGTGTCCTCGAGCGTCATGCCGGATTCCATCTCGAAGGAACTGCTCGCTGCACTCCCCTCCCCGGAGGCGAGCATCTCCGGGAACTCCGCCTTGTCGATGGTCACGATGGTCTCGAAGCTCGGTTTGACGCTGCCGACGCCCATCTCGACGATGGTCGCATAGCGCGCACCGGTCTCGAACGCTCGCTCGGAGACTTCTTCCGGGTCCGCCTCCGGAAGCACTGGCGGGTCTTCGGTCCCCTCTGCCTGCTCTCGAAGTTCGTCGAAGTCGACCTCGTCCTCGACCTTCACGAGGAACTGGCACCCTGGAAGTGATTGCTTTATCATCACCGGGTCAGAGAGCGCGAGCCATACCTCTTTGGCGCTTACACCTTCGAGTTCAAATGTTCCGTTAAATTCCATGATTTCCCTCGCAATATTCGGGCTTCGTATCAGTCGATGTCTGTTCGCGATAAAAATGTTGCCCATTCCGTTAGCGTCGGGCGTAAATAATCCTACCCCCGGTCGTGATTGATTGATGAATTTTCCGGGTCATCTGTTGGTGACCGCAGTGTCTCAGTTTTGGGAACATCGTCGATAGCTCTACCGCCTAGATTGAGTACGATGTTACAAACACATATGTTCGCACATCACCGACGTCTGAGCTATCATTCGACGGTACACTCCGTGTCTCGACGTACAGGCGACCTCGGGCGGCGGGGCCGGCTGGACTGGTTAGGCCTCGTTGGCCCGGATGGCTTCCCAGACTTTCTCGGGGGTAATCGGCATCCCCACCGTGTCGACGCCGAACGGTTCGAGGGCGTCGACTACGGCGTTGAGGATTGCGGCGGGCGCACCGACGGTCCCACTCTCGCCGGCACCCTTCACGCCGAGGGGGTTACGT
>JBNJGG010000133.1:0-7899 GCA_051747545.1 Halobacteriota archaeon
GACATAACTCACACATGGGACATCTAAGGCTTATAATTAACGCTGATGTTTGTCGCCCGTCCCGGCGGTGAGAGAAAACATGTCTGTCGATGAGCGGTGGTGCGAGCTAGCACACCCGAGTGGACGCTGACTCGGCGTTACGATTCGTCGAGGTGGACTTCCTCGTCGACGACGACGAAGTAGATCTCCTTGAAGAACTCCTCTTCGTCCTCGAACGCCTTTCGACTGGCCTCGGACGGGAACGCGTTGTTGAACGCCTCGAGGTCCTCGAACCAGAGTTCGGAGATGATGTCGTACTCCACGAGTCCGGCCTCGGGGACGGAGACGTCTCGCGACCCGCCATCGCGGTGTTTGAGTTCGCCGGGTTGCTGGGTCGGGACCGACGTGGTGTACTTGATGAGTCCCGGAAGTTCCTTGCCGAGTTCCACGTGTGCCTGCCGGAAGTGCTCGACGAACTCGTCGTGGCTGAGGTGGTCTTGTCGGATACAGAATCCTACCGTCTTGATCATAGCTTCTCTCGCTGAGTCCGTGAGAACTCACCTAACTGTTTCGATATCGACGTACTCGACTGCGACGCCCGACCAGGTTGCGATTTCAGCGTGTCTCGATTTCTGCTTTCACTCCACTTCTTTCACTCCACTTGTGTTCGACGCTACGCACCTCCCGCGCGATTTGCGTGCCCGTCG
This sequence comes from Halobacteriota archaeon, assembly GCA_051747545.1. GTDB lineage: Archaea > Halobacteriota > Halobacteria > Halobacteriales > Haloferacaceae > JBNJGG01. The sequence continues at coordinate 687 of JBNJGG010000133.1, forward strand.
TCGAGGGGTTGCCGACACCGCTACCTTATTGACCATCGCCATCACGAGTGTAGCCACGTCTGCGACCGCACGGCATCGGTCAGCCATGAGTGAAATCCCTCCGGACCTCTCCGAGGAGTGAGCTCGAACGCTCCGACCGATCGCTACTGCCGAGGTGAGAAGATATGGTAGACACACGCTTCCCGAAACCAGGTCGTCAATCCATCAAGCTCTCGGTACTCGCCGTTGGCATCATGGCCTGTATCGGTGGTCGGCTGATTTTACCTCCGCTCTTGCCGTCGATAATCGACGACCTGAACATCTCCTCCTCACTCGCAGGGATGGCGCTCTCGCTCTCGTGGGGACTCTACGCGGTGATGCATTATCCCGGCGGTGTCTCGTCCGACCAATTGACCTCGAAGACGACGATACTCGTGAGTTTGGTGACGCTGTCGGTCGGCGCGCTCGTCATGCTCGTCACCGGCGGATTCGGCGGGTTGCTCCTCGGGGTTTCGATGCTCGGTATCGGTGCCGGCCTGTACCTGCCTGCGACCTATGCGCTCTCTTCTGAACTGTTTCCCGACCGGGTCGGCTCTGCCCTGGGCGTCCTCTCTTCGTCTATCAACGTCGGTGGGACGCTCGTCCCCGGTATCGCCTTCGTCGCAATCTCGACGTTCACGTGGCAGTCGGCGTTCGTCCCGCTCCTGGTCGTGTATCTGCTCACCATCGTCCTCGCCCATCGACTGTTCGACGAGGTGTACGTCGTTTCCCGCGTCGAGTTCGACGTGCGCGCGACGATTTCACGGCTCGTCTCCTCGTCGCGGACGCGATGGACGCTCGTCTCCATCGCCTTACTCTCGGTCGCGTGGCAGGGGTTCATCAGTTTTCTCCCGCTGTTCCTGCAGGCCGAGAAGGGCGTTTCCTCGACGACCGCGACGCTTCTGTACACCAGTGTGTTCGTCATCGGGGCCCTCATCAATCCAGTCTCGGGGCTGTTTAGCGACAGGGTGGGCCGAAAGACGGTCATCACGGGGATGATCACGATTGGAGTCGTCGGGCTCGGCGTGCTGGTCACCGCCCCCACGACACTCCTCACGCTGGTCGGGGTCCTCGTCGCGGCAGTCGGACTGACGGGCGTTTGGCCGGTGGTAAACGCGTACGTTCTGGGCCTGTTCCCCGACTCGACGTACGCGGGCGATTTCGGTGCGGCGCGAACGGTCTTTCTCGGTGTCGGCAGTCTCGGTCCAACCGCGGTTGGCTCACTCGCCCACCTCACCTCGTACGCGACGGCGTACGCGGTGCTCATCGGGTGTCTGTGCCTGTCACTGATCTCCGTCTTCGCCAAACTGGAAGTATAAGGGCCGCACGTCGCATCGAGCGGTCAGCATCGTCTCTGCGTCGTTCGCAGGTCTCGCGCTCTGCTGGCGTCGAAATCCCACCAGCTACGGGTCCCCGAGCACGATTTGCTCGAAGGAGCAGAGCTATGTCTCTCGAATCCAATTCTCGCCACGATACGATGACCATCGATTTTGGAGCACACGTCTATACGGAATCAGTCTTCCCCGAGTACCGCAGAACGGGCGGCCTCGGCCCGGTGCTGGGCCCGCTGGAGTGGGACCCAGAGACATTCGCGCAGATGTACGAGGACGCTGGCATGGACGGGGCCGTCGTCTCACAACCCATCTACATGGGCTCGGCAGATGTCGACGCAGTCGCGGCCGGTAACGATTCTCTCGTCGAGATCACCGAGGCGTACGACCAGTTCTACGGACTCGGTGCGATTCCGGTCGCCGCGGGTGGGGAGGCGGCCGCCGAGGAGTTCGAACGATTCCTCGACATGGGGTTGAACGGTGCGGGTCTCGAGACGAAGACCGACGGCATCGAGCTCACCGACGAGGAACTCGAACCCGTCTTCGAGGTTGCCGACAGAACCGGCGCGCCGATTATGGTTCATCCGAAAATCGACGATTCGGTCGCGGAGGGTGCGCTCGACGACCGCTGGCGACTCAACGCAATCTTCGGACGCGAAGCCGCCCTCTCCGAGAGCATCTTCAAGGTGATTCACGAGGGCGTCCTCGAGCGGTACCCGAACCTCAACCTCGTCTACCACCACCTCGGCGGCAACATCTCCGGGATGATGGGTCGCATCGAGCTCCAGCTCGACGACGGCCGGTGGCCGGGCCAAGAGCACGTCAAGAGCTACGAGGAGTTCCGCGCCGAACTCGAAGACCGGATTTACCTCGACACGTCGGGATTCTTCGGCGACCACGCCGCCGCGCGAAACGCCATGGAGGTCTTCCCCTCGAGTCAAATCCTGTTCGGCACCGACGCGCCCTACGAACCCCGAACCGCCGACGAGTTGCGAAAACTCGAACTCGCGTTCGCCGAGAACGCCTCCACGACGGACGCAAATCGAATCCTGCGCGACAACGCCCTCGACCTGATGGTCAACGTCGACTGAGTTCGGCTCCACCATCCTGATTACGCCGCCGCTTGTGCCGAGGACAGCCAGCCACTGGCTGAATTCACGTCGTCTGGCCTCCTGCTTCGACCGCCGACATCGGCCATCGTGACCGCAGTCGGAGTTGTTATTGACGGTCGGTTGGATTCGAAGACATGGTCGACCTACTCGGAGTACTCTTTGCGACGCTGGCGGCGTGCTGTCTCGCCGGGCAGGCCATCGGGGTCCGTCTCGCCACTCGTCGAGGTCGGTCGGCCGATACCGTGCTCATCGTCCTCTTCATGAACGCCGTGACCTTCGTGGCGCTCGCGCTCGTCTTCGTCTCGGACTTCGTCCTCACACCCACCGCGATTATCGCGTTCGTCACCGCCGGTATCGTCTCGACGATGCTGGGGCGCGTCTGTCTGTTCGGCAGTATCAAACGAATCGGTGCGAGTCGCGCAGAACCCATCAAGGCGTCCATGCCGCTGTACTCGACGGTTCTGGCCGCGCTGTTCCTCGACGAGTACGTCGGCACCATCCAGTTCGGGGCGATACTGCTCATCGTCGTCGGCGTCGCGCTGGTCTCCTGGGAGGGTGCGTCCACGGTTCGTCTCGCCGACGGCGGCGTCCCGTGGACCGGCTTACTCCTCGCACTCGGCAGTGCGGTACTCCTCGGCCTCGAACCGATCTTCGCCACGGTCGGGTTTCGAGAGGGGACGCCGGTGTTGCAGGGATTAGCCATCAAAACGACCGGCGCGTTCGTGGTCTTCTTTCTGTACATGGCGTGGCGTGACTCGTTACCTCGTCCGGCGGACATCCCCGTCGCAGACCGTCGGTGGTACCTCTTCGCGGGCGTGACCAGTACCGCGTTCATGCTGTTCTACTACCTCGGGCTCAACGTCTCTCGGGTCGGCATCGTCGTCCCAATCATGCAGACGAGTCCGCTCATCGTCGCGGCGGTGTCGGCGACGTTCCTCGGTCGAATCGAGCGCATTACCCCGCGGCTCGTCGCGGCGTCTGCGATTATCGTCGTCGGGGCCATCGCCGTCACGCTGTTCGGCTGACGGTCGTCGATTCGGTCCTCGTCACTCCCCTGTCTGACGTTTCACGCGCTCGACTGCGCAATCTGTGTTGTGGGATCGCTTCACACATTACAAAACTATCCTTGTAATCTGTATGTGAAAATCACGCAATATACTGAGTCTGTATGAGAATGTCACAGTATCTTGTTGGCGGTACTTTCGTGGTCGAACGAAGGCCCGCGAGGAAGCGGTCGCCAATATCCGCTCGTCCCGGCGGTAGCGACGCAAGCCGGCTGTGCGGGTGAAACGACCGCCGCTCGGGCCGGCGCAGCCTATTCCCGGTCGGACGAGATCCGGTTCTGCAAAGGATTAAGAGTGTGCCGGTGAAACGGCCAACGAACACCATGACAAGTGAACGGTTTCCCCGAAGTAGCGCTCTCGAGGGGAAGGACATCATCGACCTGTCGAGCGAGATTTACGAAGGAATGCCCGTGTATCCCAGCCACCAGGGCACTGCTCTCTTCAAGGCGAAGACCCACGAGATGACGCGTGCCCGGTACGGCGAGGGTGCGCTCACGACGACGACGCTCGGGGTCCTCATGAGCGACCACGGGCCGACTCACACCGACGCGATGCACCACTTCGACTCTTCGGAGGACGCAGAGACGATAGACGAGATGCCGCTTCACATGTTCTACACCAACGCGGTGTGCGCGGACGTCTCCGACCTCATCACTTCGAAGGACGATTACCTCACCGAAGAGCAGCTCCGGGAGCGCCTCGACGCCGACGACCTGACGGTCGACACGGGCGACACCGTCTTGCTGTACACGGGCCACTGGAACAGATGCTGGGACACCGACGACTGGCTCTACGACTACGGCGGACTGACCCGCGAGGCCACCGAGTGGCTGGCCGACCAGGGCGTCGTCAACATCGGTATCGACGCACCGAGCGTCGATTCGGCTGCCGAGATGGCGCGCCGTGAACGCAACGCCGAAGACCACTACCCGTCCCATCAGGTGTGTAAGGAGCGCGGCGTCACCAACACCGAGAACATGACCAACCTCGACAAGGTCGCGGGGAAGTCGTTCCTCTACATCGGCCTCCCGCTGAACATCCGCGAGGGTACCGGGTCTCCCGTTCGGTCGGTCGCGATCGTCGACGCCGAGTAAGCACCAGAACTCCGATTTTTCTGAATCCGCACGCCGTTCACCGCCGGGTGCAGTCGTTCGGGTATCGCGGACGAGAAGTTCCTTCGGGTATCGCGGACGAGAATCTTGATTAGCGCCCGCGAGAACGCTGTGTCATGGTCACCATCACCATACTCGCGGACAACCGCGTGGCGACGTCACACCCGAAGGGCTTGCGGGGCGAGTGGGGGTTCTCTGCCGCGGTCGACGACGTGTTGTTCGACACCGGCCAGTCGGACGTTGCCCTGCACAACGCGCGATTGCTCGGGCTCCCGACGCAGTTCGAGACCATCGTCCTCAGTCACGCCCACTACGACCACACGGGCGGACTGGACCACTTTCTCGACCCGACCGCTCGACCGACACTCTACCTCCACCCCGAGGCGTGGACGGATCGCTACAAACTCGTCGGAGACGGCGATGACCCCGACAGAGTCCACACGGGCATTCCGTTTTCACGGGCGCTGGTCGGCACCGGTGCCGACGTGGTCGAACACGACGACCCGGTCGAAGTCGCGTCCGGCGTTCACGCCCTGGGCACTATTCCCCGCACGCACGCTGACACGACCGTCGGATACGTCGACGCGGACGGTGACCTCGTCGACGATCCAGTCGTCGACGACCAGGCGCTCGTCGTCGAGACGGGCGAGGGCCTCGCACTCGTTCTCGGCTGTTGCCACGCCGGGTTGCGCAACTCTATCGAGTACGCGGAGGAGGTCTGCGGTGACGTCGTCCGATACGTCGTCGGCGGGACGCACCTCATCGCACTCGACGACGACGAGATTCACGACCTCGCCGCGTGGCTCGACGGAACGCTCGAGGTGTTCGCCGGCACCCACTGCACCGGCACTCGGGCAGCCTCGATTTTCGCCGAGCGACTCCCCGACGCATTTCGGTCGGTCGGCGTCGGGAGCACGCTCGAACTGCCGTCCTGAACCGTCCAAAACCCGTTGCTCAGCTATCGTTTCGACGGAAATAAATTCGAAATATCGACTCGCCGCCTCCGACCGCTCGTGTGCGGGACGGCGATTCGAGGATACCCCGACCGGCGTGGCCTCGTTCTGTCTCAGTAGCCGTCGATGAAGCCCTTCTCTTCGGTCGGCAGGAGGACGGCCCGCTTGAAGCTGCAGACGACGTCGCCGTCCTGGTTGAATCCCTTCGTGTGGACGGTCACGATGCCGTCACCCTCGCGGGAACTGCTGAGACGCTTGTCGACGACTTCGCTCTCGGCGGTAATCGTGTCGCCCGGGAAGACGGGGTTCGGCAGCGACAGCTCCTCGTAGCCCAGCGTGGCCACGGCTTTGTAGCTGATGTCGGACATGCTCATCGCCGAGACGATGGCGAACGTGAGCGTCCCCGGCGCGGGACAGCGGCCGAACTCGGTCTGGGCTCCCCATCCCTCGTCGTAGTGCAGTCCGTGGTTGTTCGTCGTGAGGAGACACCACCAGTACGAGTCCGTCTGGGTGATCGTCCGACCCGGACGGTGCTCGTAGATTGCACCCTCCTCGAGTTCTTCGTAGAATCGTCCGTACGTTTCGCGGTACCTATTCTCGCCTACTTGGATCTCTCCGTGGACCATACACTATGACGGCACAACTCTAATATAAAATTTGAGATTCGCGCGGTCCCTTACCACTTGTCTCGACGACCGGACACGACCGGCGGTGTCGGCCTCGTTCGGCCACGAATCCGTCAATCTCAGACGACACGGTTCGGTCGGACTCGGTTGGCGTCTCCTGCTCAGTCGACCCGGAAGGAGTCGAGCACGTCGGGGTCGAGTTCGACGCCGAGTCCGGGTTCGTCGGGGATGGCGACCGTGTTCCCGTCGTTCGTAATCGGGTCGACCGGAAGGTCGTCACGAATCGGATTGGGCGTGCGATCGAACTCGACCATCGGTTCGCCGGGTATCGTCGCCAGCACCTGGAGACTGGCCGCGAGCAGCAGCGCCGACCCGAAGACGTGCGGGAGGCACTTGCGATTCTTCCCGTGTGCGAGGGTCGCGATTCGACGCGTCGAGGTGAATCCACCCGCACTCGCCACGTCGGGTTGGACGTACTCGACGCAGCCGCGTTCGAGCACCTCGTCGAACTCGTCTTCGAATCCCCAGCACTCGCCCGCGGCCAGCGGGACGTCCAGCATGGCGTTGAGTCGCTCGTAGCCGTCGAGGTCCGTTGGCGACAGCGGTTCCTCGAAGAAGTACACGTCGAGGTCGGCCAATCGGTCGCCGACCCACTTCGCGTCGGCGACGTCGTAGGCGTGGTTCGCGTCGGTCATCACGCGCACGTCGTCGCCGACGGTCTCTCTGACCGCCCGGACCAGTTCGAGGTCCTCCTCGCGGCTCCACGACATGAGGCGCTCGCCACCGATTTTGTTCTTCACCGCGTCGAAACCCGCGGCGACGTTGTTCTCGGCCTCCGCGACGACGGCCTCGCGGACCTCCTCGAAGGAGTCGACATCGGGCCAGAAGTGACCCGTCGCGTACGCGCGTATCTCGTCTCGCCGTCGCCCGCCCAGCAGGGAGGAAATCGGCGGCAAAATCAGGCGCGGCCGGTTCACCAGCAAAGAGCTGCCGGACT
>JBNJGG010000134.1:0-7774 GCA_051747545.1 Halobacteriota archaeon
GGAAGCGGACCCGACTGCGGCGATACCGTCGTTGCCGGTAGACGCACCGAGTTCGGCCGAGGCGGTGCCCGATTCGGTGTGAGTGAACGTGACGTTCGCGTCGGAGACCGGGTCGCCGACGTCGTCGGTCACGGCCACCGTGACGGGAGCGCCGGACGGGAGCGAAACGTCACCGAAGTCGGTCGACGAATCGGTCTCGATTCGCTCGAAGGCGTACACGTCCGGAACGCCGTCGCGCGGGTAGGATTCATCTCCGCTGGCACTCCGCTGGAAGAACGCGAGGTCGACCGTCTCGTTTTCGGGGACGGCGAGAGAGAACGACCCCTCGTCGTCGGTGTATCCGTCGGCGACGACCGTTCCGTTCGGACGCGAGGCGGCGACGTAGCGGTTCGACGCCCCGCTGTCGTCCGGACGGAGGAGACGCCCCGTGAGGGTCCACTCCACGGGCGTCGACACCGCGGCCTCCGCGTCCACTCGTCCGTATCCAGTCCTCGAATCGGGACCGGACACGTCGACGTCGGTGGCCGTCCGGCGGAGGTGGCGCTGAACGTCTGCGGTCGTCATCGACGGCCGCGAGGCCACCGTGAGGGCGGCGATCCCGCCCGCGTAGGGTGCCGCAGCGGACGTGCCGTAAAATCGCCCACCGTACGCGTCGCTGAACGCGCCGTCGGGAGCGATGACGTCGACGCCGAGCCGACCGTCTGCGGTCGGGCCGACGGAACTGAACGACTCCAGTTCGCCGCTGTCGTAGTGGAACGCACCGACGGACACCACGTCTGGGCTCGTCGAGGGCGCGGTGACGCTTCCCTCCTCGACGATGTACTCCGGCGAGCCACCACTTATGGTGTACAGTTCAAGCGGGGCCGGAGGGGCCGACCCGTCCTGTTCGATGACGACGCCGTACCGGCCGTCGGACGGGGCCGTGGTGTCGAGATACTCGTACCCCTCCTGTCCGGTCTGGTCCGGGAACTTGCGTATGGTTTCACTCGACTGGTTCTCCTCTCGCACGAGATACATGTCGTAGTCGCCGGTCGCACCCTGGCCACCCCAGTTGACCGAGACGTAAATCCGCGACCCCGCCGACAAGTTCCGGTTGTCGTTCAGGCCGATGACCTCGTCGCCGGGGGCGAACTCGTGGTAGCCGTCTGCGTCCGTGTCGGTGAACTGTCCCTGCCAGTGGTCCTGTCTGTAGTTGCCAGCGGCGTTCACCCAGACCGCCCCACTGTCGACGGCCGAAGCGGCCTTCTGGGCGATCCACCCGGTGCCGTCGCCGGGTTGCCCGAAGAAGGCCATCGACATCACGACGACATCTACGTCCTGTTCGACCAGCCAGTCGACCGCGTTACCGTACCCGGTTCCGCCCGTAAAGGCCGCCAGATACAGCGACGAGTTCGGCGACGTTTCGGCGACGATTTCTGCGACGGCAGTCCCGTGGTCGCTTCGACTGGCCACGGTCGTCCCGCCGAAGGCTTCCGAATCGACGACGTTGTCGGCGATTTCGGGGTGGGTCACGTCGAACCCGTTGTCGAGGACGCCGATGGTGACGTTCTCTCCGGTGATGTTCATCGCGTGGACGTCGTCGGCACCGACGACGGCGACGCCGCCGCTGATGTCCGTCGACGCAGTTGGGTAGGGCCTGTGGACGCTCTCGACCCACGGAAGTCGCCTGATGGACTCGACGGCCGCCGGAGACGTCCGGACGCGTACGCGGCTCTCGTGACGGTCGAGCACGTCCGCACCGACGGCGCGGAGCGCCGAGGCGTTCGTCGAAGCCGAGTCGGTGGCGACGACGACGACCTCGACAGGAGCGACCGACTCGGCGTTCTGCCTGCTGGTGGGTGCTGCACGGATTTCACCTGGAGCGAGGTCGGTCCTGTTCGTCGCGTTCGAGGCCCGCGACCCGTGCCGGTCTGCGCGTTCGACCTGGGGAGAGGTTGCACTCGACGCAGGTACTGCTGTCGGGGCAGTCCCACTGCCGACCGGCGCGGACGTCGGGTTCGCACTGGAATCTGGAGCCGTCGCGACCGAGTCGACACCGACCGCCTGAGCGACGGGTGCGAGACTCAGAGAAAGACAGAGAACCAACAGGAAAACCTGCCGGAGAGACGGAGTTTTCATCGAGTAATGAACCGGTCAATAGAATTAAATAACTTTGGGCGACTGTCGCCTGACGCGGAGAGTCGCGGCGCGTGACAGTCGTGATAATTCCGACAAGTCGATCGGAAATCACGACGAAGATCGGAGTTGACAAACGACTGGGTGACTCTCACGACGAAGAGCGAGGCTGCTCTAGAAGTCCGCGAGCAACTCAGACCGCGAAGCCGGGTTCGATACGTCGAAGGAGTTGACTCGATCGACACGTCGAGGACGTTCTACTCACCGGTTGAGAAGGGATATCGAGTCAGTTCGAGCCATCGTCACGGTCGTTGGGAGTTGCAGGGAACGAAAGGTCGTCGCCGACGCGGACCCACTGTCACAGAGCTGGCAAAGTGAATGGTTGTCCATCAGTCGACGAGAACCACGGCCGCGCTCGGTTCACGCCTTTTATGCGCGGGCACCGTCGAGGGAGGACATGCTCACCTTCATCGGTCTCGGCCTCTACGACGAACGCTCTATCACCGTCGAGGGCCGCGAGGCACTCGTCGACGCCGACCGCGCGTTCGCGGAGTTCTATACCAGCAAACTCGTGGGCGCGACCGTCGAGGACCTCGAATCGTACCACGGCCTCCCAATCGAAGTGCGTGACCGCGTCGGCGTCGAACAGGACCCCGGCCCGATTCTCGACGCGGCCGCGTCCGAAGACGTGGTCTTTCTCACCGCGGGCGACACGATGATTTCGACGACGCACGTCGACCTCCGGTTGCGGGCGGCCGAGCGCGGCATCGAGACGCGAGTGATTCACGGGGTGACAGCGCAGTCGGCCGCGAGCGGTCTCACCGGCCTGCAAAACTACCGGTTCGGCAAGGCCGTCACACTCCCGTTCCCGTACGCCCACGGCGGCGACGACGTGCCGGTGAGCGTCGCCGAATCGATCGAGGCGAACCTCGAACGCAATCTGCACACGCTCGTGTATCTGGACATCAAAGTCGGTGACACGCCCACCGATCGCCGCGGCACCTCGACGGGAAGTGACGAACCGGTCGACGAGTACATGACCGCGGACGTCGCCGCCGACCTGTTGGCGGGGAACTGGCGAGACCGACTCGCCGTCGCCGTCGCGCGAGCGGGAAGCCCGGACCCGATCGTCGCCGCCGACCGCCTCTCCGCGCTCGCCGGACGCGACTTCGGCGACCCCCTCCACTTGCTGGTAATCCCCGCGGACCTGCACCACATCGAGGCCGACGCACTGGCGACGTTCGGCGGCGCGTCCGAGGAACTGGTCGCCATCGAGTAATCGACCCAGGGCACTAGCGGTTGTCGTCTCTCGAGCCGACTGAATCGGAGTCCGATTCCGCCCCGGAAGTGAGGTCTAACTCCGTCCCGGTATCGACCGACTGCGACTCGAGACCGCCGTCGGTTCTGACCCGACCGATGTCGAGCGCCTCGTGGAGGTCGTACTCCTCGCGGGTGAGCATGTAGAGGACGTCCTCGATGACCGTCAGCAGTTCCGGCACCTCGCGGACGACCAGATAGGTGATGCCGACGAGGGCGACGACCGCCAGCACCTGACTGATGACCCGATCCGACAGGAAAAATGAGACCTTGTAGGGGTCCGAGGAGCCAAAGAGGAAGAGCACCTCGTCGACGAACACCTGCATGTACTGGTTACCGAAGACGACGCCGATGAACGTCGTCCGCACGAGGTTGAGCGCGTAGATGATGGGGATGGCAATTGCGAGCGCCCGGAACTTCCGTCGAAGGGGTGCCTCGACGGCCGCGATGAGCCCAGCGAAGATGGCCATGCTCCCGAGGCCCGTACAGGCCAGCACCACCGTGAAAATGAGTACGTGACCGTCCGTGTGAACGAACTGGTAGGAGTCGAGATAGCCCGAAGACCCTTCGAGCAGCGTCGGTTGGTAGCCGAGCAAGCGGATGAGGAACCCGGTCTGGGCGGCGACCGTCTCGATGAGGAACTGCCTCGGTGCGGGAACCGTGAGACCGCCGATGGTGAACGCCGGAATCGTCTCGAACGGCAGGTACACGAGTCCCATGACGGCGACGGCGCGTGACAGGATGAACAGCGTGTCGCGGCCCTGATAGACGAGCCACCCCGTGTAGACGCAGGCCGGTACCGCCAGAACGGTCAAAATGCCCTCGACGTAGCTCTTGTGGACGAACGCGAAGTGAGGGACCAACTGGAGCCAGAACGCCCCGAAGAGTATCCACGCTCCCGCGACGACCGCTCGAGCGCGCGAACGGTCACGCGTGGCGAGGAGACTGCCGACGACGAACAGCCCGATGACCACCCACGCGAGCGCGTCAGAGAACACACCTGGCATAGACGGTGAGACGACCCCGCAAAATAAATCCCTTGTGACTGATGGTTTGTCGACTGAGTGTGGATTAACGGGCAACGACTCGGTCGGAGGGGCTACGACTCGACCGAGGGAACGCCGCCAAACTACGCGCGGATGATGGGCCAGTAGAGCGACCACGCGACGACCCACAGCGCGACACTCCCGACCGGGAGCGCAAACCGTCCAGGCTGAGCCGAAAAGCCCTGTGCGAAAGACAGTTGGGCGACGCCGGCGAGCACCAACAACCCGGCGGTTACGCGTTCGTCCTCGCGGCCAATGACGACTCCCAGCGCGGCGCTTGCGAGCGCGAGGCCGTACAGAGCGACGCTCAGGGGCCACGCGTAGATGTGACCGGGGAGTCCCGCGGTGAAGCGAAAGAGAAAGTCATAGAGCGTCGTCACGCTCCCGACGCTCGGCGTCGTCAGTCCCCACGCGAACACCAGCGAGAGGTACCCGGACTCGACGACCACCACAGACCACGGGACGGCGAGTAGAAGGAACAGGACGACGAGACGACGAACGTCGCTTCGAGAAGTAAGCGGCTCTCCATCGGGTCGAGAGCGGGTACGTTCCGAAGGTGGCGGAGTCACTTCTGGGCGACGATGCGGAGTACGTCCTCGTCTGCGAGCCGGTGGTCACGACCGACCTGCTGTTCGTCGTGCTTGGCACTCGGACCGGTGAGCCGAGCGAAGCGGAAGCGCTCGTCCAGGTTCGCACCCAGTTTGTGGAGGGCGTCCTCGACGGTGTTCTCGCCCTCTCTGAGGACCAGCGGTTCCTCCCAGTCGACGCCGCGTCCCGGCTTGTCCATGTACACTCTGATGAGGCCGAGTTCCTCCCAGATACGCTCTTTCAGCGCGTCCAGGCCCTTCTCCTCTACGGCGCTGATGAACACCGCCGACTCGGGGTCGATACCGACGTCCCGAAGGTTCTCCTCGACCGTCGGCAGATAGTCGTGATCGATGAGGTCCGCTTTGTTCACCGAAACCAGAGAGGGGAGATAGACCCGATTGTCCATGATGCCGTCGATGAGTTCGTCTATCGTCGGATTGCCACGGACGGTCACGTTCGCGTTGACGTATCCGTGCGCGCGGAGAACGTCCTTGATGGTCTGCTCTTCGAGTTCGACGTCGTCCGTCTTCGTCACCTGCAACCCGCCTCTTCCTTTCTTCGTGAGTGAGAGGCTCGGCGGCGACGTATCGAGTCGAATCTTGTTCTCGTACAACTCCTCGTTGAGGCGGTCGTACTGCTCGATTTCGAACACCGAAAGCACGAAGACGACCAGGTCGGCGGTTCGAACGACCGACAGAACTTCTTTGCCGCCACCTCGGCCACCGGCGGCACCCTCGATGAGCCCGGGCACGTCGAGTATCTGGATGTTCGCACCTCGATAGAGCAGCATCCCCGGATGGACGTTCAGCGTCGTAAACTCGTACTCGCCGACCTCGCTTTCGGCGTTCGTGAGCGCGTTTATGAGTGTCGACTTGCCAACGCTCGGAAATCCAACGAGAGCGACGGTGGCGTCACCCGTTTTCTCGACCGCATAGCCGTGGCCACCGCCGGCGGAGGACTGGTTCTCCAGCTTCTCCTTCAGCTCCGCGAGCTTCGCCTTCAATCGCCCGATGTGGGCCTCGGTGGCCTTGTTGTAGGGCGTGTTGGAGATTTCCTCGCGGATTTCCTCTATCTCCTCCTCCAGTCCCATTACCCTCATCTCCGCCGCGTTCCTCGAAAAACCCTTTCCTTCCGGTTCGAGACAACCACGGCAATTGGGAGACGTGCGAGAAAACCGGCCCTCAGAGGTCACCACGGGGAGGCTTCGACAGGTTAAAGCGCATTGCATGAACGACTATTACAGTGCGATGACGGACGCCGCGACGTTCCGTGACAGTACGGAAATCGTTCTTCCCTGTGACTCTCTCACGGAGCTACGCGAGGAGCTGGAGACGGAGTTCACGATAACCGTGTTCACCGCGGAGTCCAATCGGTGTCGAATCATCGGCAGTCCGGTCGAGATAAAGGCGGTAAACGACTACCTCGCACGACACGGCGTGTCCGTCCCCTGAGTGCGTGCGGCGACGACGTGGCCGGCGAGCCGTTTCCGAAGGGCTTCTTATAGCACGCCCCCAATGAGGCGTATGGACGAGCAACCGGGGCTTAGCGAACAGTACCGGATGGCGAGCCCGTGGCCGATGTTCGTCGCTCTCGGGATACCTATCGCCGAGATCGGCATCCTCTTCGGTCTACTCCCGATAGCAGTCGGCGGACTACTCCTGTTCTGTGGGAGCGTCGCCGGTATCCTCCAAGAAGCCGGATACGTGCGGACGCCGTGGCCAGCACTCGTAGTGATGGCGGTGATTCTCGGCGTCGTCGGCAGCGTCTTCGTCTTCACCGACGTCTCGCTTCCGGCCCGCGGATACGCGATTCTCGTCGCCGCAGGGATGCTGTTCGTCGGAGCCGTCGTCGGTTCGGTCGTCGCCTCGCAGGACTCGACCCCCCTCTGAACGCGAAGGCGTCGACCGAGCGAGAATCGGGAGATCCGGCCGTGTAAGACGCGGTCGACGCTGTTCGGAGTGTGACCACGGGGGACGAACTCGAATCGACAATCTATTTGAGCGTCGTCGATAACGCTGGTACATGGCGTCCAAGATATTCGACCGGGATACCATGCTCGACCTGACGGTGAACTTCGTTCCGCTTGGAATAATCCTCTTTTTCATCGTCGGGTTCGCGGTGGTCGCGCCGTTCGGGTTCAACCCGATGGAGAGCAGTCTACAGTTCGGGTTGCTCGTGGTACCGTTCCTCGCGCTCGCGGTCTTGACCTACCTGTCCGGAAAGGCAATCGCGGTCGCAGAGAAGACCGCCGACGTCTACCCGCCGGGGCAGGCGACCGTCTCGGGTGTCGGGCCGTTCGACCACGGCACTGAGGAACTGGTGACCGTCGACGAAACACGGCAGGCGCAGACGACCGAGGGCGACGGCGACGAACCGAGCGAGTAAACCAACCTCAGAGAGAGCGGTTTACCCCGGTCCGAACGCAACACGAATCTTTCTTTACCCTGCGATTCTCACTGCCAGCCATGGAGGTCAATGGACAGCTGGTACTGACGGTCCTCATGGGAATTTTCCTCGTGGCCGTCGCCGCGTGGCTGACGCGGATAGAGAATTGGCGTTCGTATACTCCGCTCGGCAGTGGTGGTGCCTTCGGCGGAGAGAGCGGATACGTGAGCAGAGAGAAACCCGCGGGTCTGATCCGGTGGTTGACGACGGTCGACCACAAAGACATCGGGATGCTGTACGGACTCTACGGCGTGATCGCGTTC
>JBNJGG010000135.1:0-7768 GCA_051747545.1 Halobacteriota archaeon
AGAGCGCAACCTAAAGCAGGCGCTGGGCGAGATCGACCGCATGGCCAGCGCGCTCGGCCTCCCCGAGAACGTCCGCGAGACCGCCTCGGTCATCTACCGTCGTGCCCTCGACGAGGACCTCCTCCCCGGACGCTCCATCGAGGGCGTCGCCACCGCCTCGCTCTACGCCGCGGCCAGACAGGCCGGGACCCCCCGTAGCCTCGACGAACTCACCAACGTCTCTCGGGTCGACAAAGACGAAATCGCCCGCACCTACCGGTACGTCGCACGCGAGTTGCGGTTGGAAATTCAACCCGCAGACCCCGTCCAGTACGTCCCGCGGTTCGCGTCCGAACTCGGGGTCTCCGACGAAGCCGAGCGACGCGCACGGCAGTTGCTCGAAAACGCCAAGGAAGCGGGCATTCACAGCGGCAAAAGCCCCGTCGGACTCGCCGCCGCGTCCGTGTACGCCGCGGCCCTGCTCACCAACGAGAAGGTGACTCAGAGCGACGTCTCCGAAGTCGCGAACATCAGCGAGGTCACCATCCGAAACCGGTACCACGAACTGCTCGAAGCCGAAGATCAGATTCAGTTGGCCTGATTCGGCCGCTCGGATCCCACAGCAACCTCGAATCCCACGGCAACCTCGACTCGAGCCGCCTTCTGAAGCGTCTTCTCGGCTCCCATCGACTGTTCGATTCGGAACGCCTTCTCGACTCGTAACATCGAAGTCGGTACGGGCGCAGGGTCCGCCATGGAGACGACCCGCCACTTCACCGCGACGGTGTACATCGTCAACGACGGGGCGACCGCCCTCCACGAACACGACAAGCTCGGCATCCTGATGCCGCCCGGTGGTCACCTCGTCCGCGACGAATTGCCTCACGAGGCCGCCGTCCGCGAAGTTCGCGAGGAGACTGGGTTGACTCCGACGTTGCTCTCTGCTCAGCAGTCGCTCGGCGCACCGAACGGTAGAGTCCTCCCACAGCCCCGATACCAGATGCTTTACGACGTCGACGTCGTCGACGGGGTCGTGTACCACCAGCACGTCGACCACGTGTACTTCGCCACGGTCGACCGACGTGACATCGCCCCCGATTCGGACGAGGAACCCGCTGCGGCGTGGAACTGGTACACGGTCGAGGACCTCGAAGCGACCGGCGTCGACGACGACGTCCGAGCGCTCGGAACTGAAGCGATAGAAGCCGCGGGCGAGTGGGCCGGATAACGCTGGTCGTACACCGGTGACTCCCGACTCGCTCAGTCCTGTTGATGTCGAGCCAGGGGCCGGGTGTTACGACTGGGCGGCCAGAGAGCGAATGTACCGACCGACGTGGTCGTCCATCCGCCGTTTGAATCCCGCCTGCCGCGCCAACCGGTCGAGTTCACGCGCCACGAGACTGCCGTACTGGACGGCCTTTTTGTCGGTCTCCGCGACCGACGTGGGAACCAGCGCGCTCGCGGCGCGTCGGAGTGCAATCTTCCGTCGGTCTGTCGTCGCCAGCAGTGCGCCCGGGAGCGGGAGGGCCGCCCGAACCACTCGGTCGTGGAGCAGCGGAGCCACGGGTTCGACGCCCGCCGCCCGGAGCGCGAGCACGTCGCGTTCGAGTTGGTCGGGGAGTGACGCGATTACCTCGCGAGTCGCGCCGCGGACGGTTTCGGCCCCGACGCGATGGTCTCCGGGCGCGTTCGCCACCTTCGCGTACCCACCGAACAGTTCGTCGGTCCCCTGCCCGACCGCGAGACGGTCGTAGCCGTCGGCCGCGACCCGCTCTGCGGTGAGATACAGCGGGAGGGCGATTTGCACGTCCATCGCGTTCGTCCGTCCCGTCGCGTTCACCAGTTCGGGGACGGCGCGTTCGAGGTCGGCGTGGGTCACTTCGACGACGGTGAGGTCGCGGTCCATCTCCGCGGCGGCCCGGCGCGCGGCGTCGACGTCGTGTGCACCGGGAAATCCGGCGACGTAGCAGGGCGCATCGGGGACCCCCGTAGCGACGAGTGCGGAATCGACGCCACCGGAGAACGCGACTGCAACGCCGTCTGCTGGTACGTCACGCACGCTGGTTTCGACGGCGCGTCGAACGGTTTCGACGGTGCTCTCGTCGGTCGCTTCCGAAGGTGGTACGTCGGCCACAGCAGCCCCCGTCTCGTCGGTTCTCACCGGCGGGTCTGGGAGCGTCCACACCTGTACGTCCCCGTCACTTCCACGGACGCTCCCCGGAGGCACGGCGACCGGGTCCGCTAGCTCCGTCGGGTCGAACGCCCATTGCGTGTGCTCCGTCGCCTCCGAGAACAGCGGTTGGCGACCCAGCACGTCGCGGACGAGGCGTCCGTCGGGGAGGCGTCCGGCGAACCCGTCAGTTCCGGGGAGCGGGTCTCGCTCGTCGAGCGCGCGGGCAACCACGTCTGCTGACGCACCGCGTATCACAGGAGGTTGGCGAAACCGCGTTTGATACGCCGTTTCGCGCCCCCGGCGGCCTGTCGGAAACTGATGCGCCACGGCGTCCGCTTGCCCAGGACGCTGGTCTGTCCGCTGGCGATTGCCTCCAGAACGCCTTCCACGCTGGCGGTGTTGGTGGCGATTTCGGTCACGGCCTGCCCGACCATCTCGCTGATGTGGGCGTCGCTCCCAGCGGTCATCGGCAGTCCGTTCTCGGCGGCGAACCGTTCCGCCTTCCGGTTGGCTCGCCCCGTCAGGAGCCGTGAATTGTACACTTCGATTGCGTCGGCGGCAGCGAGTTGCTCGTCGGTGATGTGAGCGGCGACACCGTGGCGGGAGGACTGAAACGGGTGCGGGATGACGGCGATGCCACCGAGGTCGTGGATACGGTCGAGGGTTTCATCGTACGAGAGTCCGGGGGGTACCAGTTCCTCGACGCCGAGCGCGAGGACGTGACCCGCGGCGGACGTCACCTCCATCCCCGGAATCCCCAGGAGGTCGTACCCGGGGGCGAGCGACACCGCTTCGAGGCTGGCGTCGATTTCGTCGTGGTCGGTGATGGCGATGGCGTCGAGGCCGACGGCAGCGGCCTGCTCGAGCAATAGTTCCACCGGGTCACGTCCGTCGTGCGACAACGACGAATGGGAGTGTAACTCGACCGTTAACACGGGTGATACTATTCATGGCGAATAAAAAAGCTCCGCGGTATCGGACAGTTGCGGTTAGTGGCTCGACACGACGCTCGGCCCAGCGACGATAATGGTCGTGATGACGGCCACGACGACTGCAATCCCGTAGAGGACGATTGGTTCGCCGGCACCGTGTTCCTGAACGGCCGTAAGCACTTCGGGGGCGATAACGACGAGACCGAGGAGCGCGAGGGCAATGCCGAGCGCTGCCCAAATGCGTGACTCTTCCATCGTTCCGTTGTACTACCGGTACCAGCTATAGTTTTGTCGAATACTCTCCGTGTTTCAACGACTCCCACCCGATATCGACTCGCGGCACTCGGTTCTACGACGTATCCACGTCCATGCACATAGAAAGACATTACCCCACCTATTCTAACCATGTAGATGGATGACTCTGCCCGACTCGGACCACGAACTGGTCGTCTCCACGCTCGGCCGAGAGCCGACGCCTGCAGAGACGGCACTCTTCGAGAACCTCTGGAGCGAACACTGTGCGTACCGCTCGTCCCGTCCTCTGCTGTCTGCTTTCGACTCCGAGGGCGAGCAGGTCGTCGTCGGTCCCGGCGACGACGCCGCCGTCGTCGCGTTGACCGACAACCTCTACATCACCTTCGGTATCGAGAGTCACAATCACCCGTCGTACGTTGACCCCTACGACGGTGCCGCAACCGGGGTTGGAGGCATCGTTCGAGACACGCTCTCGATGGGTGCCTACCCCATCGCGCTGACCGACTCGTTGTACTTCGGTGCGTTCGAGCGGGAACATTCGCGGTACCTCCTAGACGGCGTCGTCGAGGGCATCGCCGACTACGGCAACTCTATCGGCGTCCCCACGGTCGCCGGTAGCGTCGACTTCCACCCGGGATACGAAGGAAACCCACTGGTCAACGTCGCCTGCGTGGGCCTGTTACCGGCAGACCGGCTGGTGACCGCATCGGCACAGCGCTCCGGGAATACGCTCGTTCTGGTCGGCAACGCTACTGGCCGCGACGGCCTCGGTGGCGCGAGCTTCGCCAGTGAGGACCTGGCCGAAGACGCCGAAACGGAGGACCGACCCGCGGTTCAGGTCGGCGACCCGTACACCGAGAAGTTACTCATCGAGGCGAACGAAGACCTCGTCGACGCAGGCCTCGTGCAGTCTGCCCGTGACCTCGGCGCGGCCGGCCTCGGTGGTGCGTCGAGCGAGATGGTCGCCAAAGGCGGATTGGGTGCACACATCGAACTCGACCGAGTTCACCAGCGCGAGCCCAACATGTCCGCACTCGAAATCCTCCTCGCAGAGTCGCAGGAGCGGATGTGCTACGAAGTTCGACCCGAGGACGTCGACGCCGTGCGGGCCATCGCCGACCGCTACGACCTCGGCTGTTCGGTCATCGGCGAAGTCACCGACGCCAACTACGTCTGCACGTTCGACGGCGACGTCGTCGTCGACGTTCCGGCGGAATTCCTCGCAGACGGCGCTCCGATGAACGACCTCGACGCCGAAACACCATCGACGCCAGAGCGTGACCTCCCTGCGCCGGCGCTCGAAACGGCTTTCGACGCCGTCGTCGGCAGTCCGAACACGGCGGACAAACGCTGGGTGTTCCGGCAGTACGACCACGAAGTCGGTATCAGAACGTCGGTTCGACCCGGTGACGACGCCGCTATTCTGGCGATACGTGAAGCCACCGTCGACGGACAGGAGCTCGGCCTCGCGCTCTCGGCCGGTGCGAACCCACTCTGGACTGCTGCTGCACCGTACGACGGTGCCCGGGCGACGGCGCTCGAAAACGCGACGAACCTCGCCGCGAAAGGGGCGCTTCCGCTCGCAGCGGTCGACTGCCTGAACGGTGGAAATCCGGAGAAACCGGAAGTGTACGGCGGATTCACGGGTATCGTCGACGGTCTTGCAGACATGTGCAGCGCGCTCGACACGCCGGTCGTCGGCGGGAACGTCTCGCTGTACAACGATTCCGTGGCCGGACCGATTCCGCCGACGCCGACGCTGGCGATGGTCGGAACGCGTGCGGGCTACCACGCGACTCCGATGGGTGTTTCCGGAGAGGGAACGCTCCTCGTCGTCGGCGACGCAGGGGCCGCACTCGGCGGGTCCGAGTACCTCGCACAGGCTGGTGGGAGCGACCAGTTCCCCGCGCTGACCGGGACTCCACTGGCGGTCGTCGAGGCGCTCGCATCGGTCGCAGACGACGACGCCACGCTCGCGGTCCACGACGTGAGTCACGGTGGCCTCGCAGTGACGCTCGCCGAGATGGTTACCGGCGAGGCGGGCGTCGAAGCGTCGGTCGAAGACGTAATCGACCTGTTCGACGAGACGCCGGGACGGGCGGTCGTCGAGACCAGCGACCCCGACGCCGTGCGTGCGTCGTTCGAGGGCGTCGCCGCCGTCGACGAACTCGGTGAGGCCACCGAGGACGGCGTCCTCTCGCTGTCGGCCGGTGGCGACCTGCTCACCCGCGATTACGAGTCGTTGTCGGCGCTTCGAGACGTGCTGGCGCGAGAACTCGACTGAACCGCGCCGGGGAGAAGGAGCGAATTACGCGAGTGCCAACGTCACGCCGAAGGTTATCAGTAGACCGATGACGGCGACGACGAGCCCCGTCCACGCCTGACCCATGGTGAACTCCTGCATCGGTGACGTGACGCGCCATTCGCCGCCTTCGTGGCTGTGGTGTTCGTGCTCGTCTGCGTGGGTCTCGTGGTCGCTCATGACGGCGATGTTGATCCCCTCGTACAAAAGCGCACCTAAACTCCGTATCGGTGCGGTCGTTCTGGCGAACAGACGGCATCGGCTGTTCACGAGCGGGATGCCGTACAACCGCGAGCCGCTCGTGGGCCCCAGTCAGGTCACGGGCAGTCTGGTCCCGTTCTCTCGGATAAATCTGCGGACACAGAATCCATGCCGTAGTCGAAACGGTGAAACGCGACTCTCTCGAACGTTCAGATAGCGAATGCTCACGAAGCGCATCATCCCCTGTATCGACGTAGACCTCGATGACGAGGGTAATCCGGCGGTGTACACGGGCGTCAACTTCGAGGACCTGAAGTACACCGGCGACCCCGTCGAGATGGCAAAGCGGTACAACGAAGCCGGTGCCGACGAGTTCGTCTTTCTGGACATCACGGCCAGCGCCGACGGCCGTGCGACGATGCTCGACACCGTCTCACGGGTCGCCGACGAGGTGTTCATCCCGCTCACCGTCGGTGGCGGAATCCGGACGAAAGACGACATCAAAGAGACGCTCAGGGCCGGCGCGGACAAGGTCTCTATCAACACCGCGGCGCTTCGAAATCCAGACCTCGTCGACGAGGGGGCGCGCGCCTTCGGCAGTCAGTGCATCGTCATCAGCGTCGACGCCCGCCGACGGTTCGACGAGCAAGGCGAGTTCTACGCCGACGTCGACGGTGAGTCCTGCTGGTTCGAGTGTACGGTCAAAGGTGGTCGGGAGGGAACCGACGTTGACGTGGTCGAGTGGGTCCGCGAGGCCGAATCACGAGGGGCCGGCGAACTGTTCGTGAACTCGATCGACGCCGACGGAACGAAAGACGGGTACGATATCCCGCTGACGAAAGCCGTCTGCGACAACGTCTCCACGCCGGTCATCGCTTCCTCTGGGTGTGGTGGCCCCGAGGACGCCTACGAGGTTTTCAGCGACGCAAACGCCGACGCCGCGCTCGCGGCGTCCATCTTCCACTTCGACGAGTACACCATCCGCGAGGTCAAGGAGTATCTCGCAGACCGGCAAATTCCGGTCAGGCTGTAGTCCAACGCCATCGTCGGCAGCGGGACGGCCGGCTTCGGTCGCGCGAAGCAGGACGGTGTCGCGTACCTGTGTGAATGTACGCGACCCGCTGTGTGAGTCACCGACCACCGTGACCAACGTTCTTACGAGTGGCGATCGTAGTCGCTACCGATGGGCACATCCACGGACTGGGAGGAGTCGATTCGAGCCTACCGCGCACGGAAGGACGAATACTTCCGGGAGAGTCCACACTCGCCGCTTCCGGCGGACGAACAGGAGTCATTCGACGGACTGTCCTACTTTCCCGCCGACCGCGACTATCGGTTCGAGGTCGACATCCACGAACACGAGACGCCAGAGACGATTACGGTGGCGACCACCACGGAGGGCGAGCGTGAGTACATCGTCTGGGGAGAGTTCACTGTTTCACTCCACGACGATTCGTTCACCGTCCAGGTGTATCGCGCAGACCCCGACGAAGACGCACTCTGGGTGCCGTTCCGGGATGAGACCAGCGGGGACGAAACCTACGGTGCGGGCCGGTACCTCGACCTCGGCCCGGACGACAGGACCGACGACGGCACGTGGGTCGTCGACTTCAACCTCGCGTACAACCCCTTCTGTGCGTACTCACCACGATACGAGTGTCCCCTCGTTCCGATGGAGAACTGGCTTGACGTGCCGATATACGCCGGTGAGAAAACGTACCAAGAGACCGCGGGACCAGACGCCGCAGATTAAGCGCCGATAGCGCTTCGGAACGCGTCCCCGAAGTCGGTGCTCAGTTCTTCGACTCTGTCCGCAGCGTCCGACAGCGCGTCGAGGGGGTCGGTTCCCGCCTCGGTTTTGATGGACAGCACCGGGTCGGTCTGTCCCCCCGACTGCTCGGGGTTCATGTCGTAGGTGGCGGCGGC
>JBNJGG010000136.1:0-7736 GCA_051747545.1 Halobacteriota archaeon
GGGCGGCGTCGTCGAGGACCTGGCCCCGTTCCTCCCGAGCCCACGGGTCCGCGAGACGGCGACGGGGTACGAGCTGTTCGACCCCGACCAGTCCATCGGCAAGGTCCACGGGTTCCACGGCAACTGGCTCGTCCTCGTCAAAGCCTACGCGTACATCGCCCGACTCGGAGACGACGGCCTCGCCGACGCGAGCGCGAAGGCGGTGCTGAACGCCAACTACCTCGGCTCCCAGATCGAGTACGACATCCCGTACGCCCCGTTCCACCACGAGTTCGCGGCCACGGCGGGTGACCTCAATGCGGCAGACGTGGCCAAACGGATGCTGGACTTCGGCGTTCACCCACCGACTACCAAGTGGCCCGAGTTCGTTCCGGAGGCGATGCTCACCGAACCAACCGAGGTCGAGAACAAGGACGCACTGGACGACCTCGCCGAGGCGTTCAACCAGACGCTCGTCGACGACGAGGAGACGCTGGCGTCTGCGCCGACACGCACGACCGCTCGTCGCATCGACCAGGTCGGTGCCGCGCGCGACCCGCGACTCTCCTGGCAGGCGCTGGACGAGTAGTCCCGCCGTCGTCGTCGGGCCGACGCTTCTGAACGGCCGAAGTTCGCCGGTGACGCCGGCCTCGCGTCACACTGGTCACTGCGTGTCTGTGCTGAATTTCAATCGCGTGGTGTAATCGACTGGTTCGGCGTTGTAACTGGTTATCGGCACCGACACCAACTTGTAATACTCAAATAACACGTCTCAGTATCGAATGTGCAATTACCGACGGTTCCGTCGCTCAGCTCATCGAGTACACGCCCTCGATCGAATCGAGACTACAGTACGTCGTCGGGGTCGTGTTTCTCGGCCATTCTGGTTGCCTCGGCAGCGTACTGTTCTCGTGTTTCGGCATCGTCGACGTTGCCGAGATTGCTTCGGTCAGCGTCGACAGCAGCGGTCGTGTCGCGAACGTCGCTGAACGACGTGAGTGCCCGTTCTTTTCGGAAGTACCGTTCGCCGTCGGTGGTGGCGTAGGTGAGTATGATCAGGTTCTGTTCGTCGTCGGAGTACGTACGTTCGACGAGCCAGACACGAATCGTCTCCTCATCGGTCATTGATGTATCTCAATTCTTGCTTCGGATAAAGGCTCGGCTGGGGGATGTCTGCGCGTCGGGTCCCGAGGCCGGTGATCCCCGCAAATACGGCTGCTCACGCTACGCACTGCAATCGACCAATTTGCTATATCATTATGCGATTTATACATCGCTCTTGAGACGCGGTGGTCGTCGGTTCCGAACGGTTCGACGACGAACTGCAGTTTTTTCAGCCTCGTTTGGCCCACGGGGTGCTCCACCCGGACACCGGTTTCGAGACTGCTACCCCAGGGGTTGACGGAGGAAACTTCCGAATTCTCTCTCCGGTTTCGAGACCTCCTGCGTATCGAGGCTTCTCTCTGGCGAGTTGGTCAGTCGCTCCGTTCGGCTGTCTACAGTTCCCTGCGCGTCGTCCGTCGATCCGCTGGTCTCGGCGTGTGAAAGACGCAGTGTTCGTCTGCGTTCACCAGGTGGTCGGTGGTCAATCGGGACGCTCGTGCCGCCGCTGGTGAGTTGATCCTCTCTCCGTTCTGACCGAACCTTCCCAGAACACGAGGTGTCTCTCCGCGCGATTCCGCCTCGAAACGGAGCCTACGTGGGTGCCGGGGGCGTAGATAATTCCTCTCGACGTGGCAACCCAGAGCCGACTCGTTACGCTTCGATGGAACTGTCGATGTCGCCGTCGATGAGGACGAATCCGTAGTCGCACTCCGGGCATCGCCACTTTGTCTTCTCTCCGAGGTGGAGCTCCGTACTCGCCACGCGGTAAAATTCTCGCGTCGTGCCACACTCGGGACACTCGTGTTCCAGTTCGAGATTCATACGTACCGTCTGCCATCCGGATTGTTGAAGATGTCGCTTTCGAGCCTCTCGCGTGCGTTCTGCCTCTCCAGCCCTGCAAGTGACTCACCTACGCCAATTGCACCCTCATAAATCTCATATTGCGATATGCAATGACACTCCACTCTCGATACAAAACGATTGTCCCCTCTCACGCCAGAGTCACTGGAATCTGTCCTAACTACGTCCGACAGTGGCAACTTACTTGCATTCGCCGACCCTACCGTTCCTCTATGGCTATCACCTTGTACGCACTCGAAGGATGTCCGTACTGCATCAAAGTCCACGAGGCACTCGAAGAACACGGCATCGAGTACGAGACACAGTGGACCGAGGGGCTTCACTCGAAGCGAGACGACGTCAAGCGAGTGAGCGGCCAGCGCGTCGTCCCGGTTCTGGTGGACGACGAGCGCGGGGTTACGATGGCAGAGAGCGAGAACATCCTCTCCTACATCGAACGGACGCTCGCGCCAGCGACATGAGAATATACACCCGCCGTGGTGACGAAGGGCTCACGGACTTGCGCGGGACGTCTCGCGTCTCGAAGGCGACGCCTCGGGTCGAGGCGTACGGCACCGTCGACGAGGTGAACGCCCTCATCGGAACGGTGACCCCGACGGGACGCGACGAACTTGACGAGAAATTGACGACGATTCAGAATCATCTGCACGTCGTACAGGCCGAACTGGCCACGCCGACTCCGGACGCCGACGATCCGCAGATCCGAGCGTCTCACGTCGAGCAACTCGAAGTCTGGGTCGACGACGCCGACGAGGAACTCGAACCTCTTCAGTCCTTTATCCTTCCCGGTGGTGGCACCGTCGGCGGGAAGTTACACCACGCCAGAGCGGTGTGTCGCAGGGCGGAACGCCGAGCAGTCGCCCTGTCGTCCGAGGAAGAACTGAACGAACACGTCGTAGCCTATCTGAACCGTCTGTCCGACGCACTCTTCACCTTCGCCCGACTGGCGAACAAGCGAGACGGCGTCCCCGAAGAGCGCCCGTCCTACTGAGTTTTCTCCTTCTTTTCGACGGTACGGAGTCGATAGCGTGTTCGAGAGGATCTTTGGTGGGAATCGATTGTGCTCAGTTACCGTTTCGTTCCGTTACGTCGGTGGAAGTGTCCACAATCGCCACAACCATTATATCTGTCGTCTGCGTAAGGACAAATATGAACAAGCACTTCGAAGACGCCCAGTATTACCTCGGTAGAGCTGTCGAACACGGCAAAGCGGGGTTGAGAGAGGAACTCGAAGCGGTCGAGCGTCGGTTCCGAACGCTCACTGGCCGCGAGGAGGAACCAGAGTTGAGCAGAGTGGAGAAAATCCAGGCCGAGTTGAAGGAACTCGAAACCCGCGCCGAGGGCGAGAGTCGGAAGGCGATCGCGGATGCCCGAGAGCGCATCGACCAGTACCGGGGCCGCAGGAAGCAACAACCGTCCGAGTAGTCCGACAAGGTAACCCTTAAGTTAGAACCGGGGATACGAATTACTGCCCGGGTTGGTGATCTAGTCCGGTTATGATACCTCCTTCACACGGAGGAAGTCGGCAGTTCAAATCTGCCCCAACCCATTTTCTGATTCCTCGCAACGACGAGCTAGAGCGAGGAGTCCCCGTTCGACAACGCACGTCGACGACGGTTGTGAGCCGTTCGTCAGAGTCAGTTGCTCGCCGGTTTTCACCCTCCGACAATAGTTGGTCGAGGCCGACGCTGGCGGCGACTGCGAAGCCCGAAAAGTCAGCGACACCGAGCAGCGATGACCGGGTTACGAGGCGCCTCGTTCGGTTACACGGTGTGGGCGTCGATCAGCAAACGAAGTTGTTCTTCGGGCTGTAGCCCGACGATTTCTTCGACCGGTTGACCGTCTACGAACAGGACGAGCGTGGGGACGCCCCGGACGTCGTAGGTTCCAGCGAGTTGCTGGTTGGCATCCACGTCGACCTTTGCGACCGTCGCATCAGTGTCGGCGGCTAGCCTCCCGACGATGGGTTCGAGCATCTTGCAGGGCCCACACCAGTCGGCGTAGAAGTCCACGAGAACGACGTCGTGGTCGACGACGAGTTCATCGAGTTCGGACTGTCCCTGTACGTAGATCGGTTCGGTCGGGGCGACTGTACTGCTCTCAGATACGTCGTCGGCTGGCATCACGATTGAGTACGAACTCACAGCAGTAATAGTTTTGGGGGGATTGAACAATACTATGTTGGCTTACACGTCATCGAGTCGTTCTCACACCGGGCGGAACCGCGACTGAAGTGACAGGACAGACGGGGTGCGGTCTGAGAGGGAACACGTGCACTCACAGGCGGCGGACTGCCCCTCGACGAACGGACTAGCTCTCGACAGATGGTGCAATCGCGTCGGACTGGTCGTACTTGTCCTCGAACTCCTGGATGAGTTGTCCCATCTTCGCGTACCAGTCGTTGAGCAGTCGCTGCATGTTATCGGCGATGTTCGACGGGTCTGTCGGCGAGTAGACGTGGTAGTAGCCACCCTGCTCGTAGTTGACCTGTTCTTTCTGGAGGAATCCAGTCTGGAGCAACCGCTGAACGGCGCGATACGCCGTCGACCGCTCGCGCTCGACGACGGCAGCGATTTCGTCCACCGTAAGTGGTTCCTCGGCTGCAACGAGTGCCTGGAAACATTCCCTGTCGAGTCGCTTGAGGCCGTGGAAGCACCGGAGAAGTCCCTCACACTCCATGTCTTCGTGGAGCTGGTCGGCCATCGAATCTGGCATTGGTATCACTCCTAGGTAGCACCCAGACCGACAAAAGACTTGTGTGTGATTAATGCAATTCTCCGCCGACTACTCGACGACGGGAGACGACGAGTTGGACTCGGCGCGAAGCGTGACGACACTGCTGTACACGACGGCGGCGCTGACCAGCAGAGCAGAGCCCAGAATCAACACCATGCTGACGGTGTCGAGGACGGCGATGTCGTAGAACTTCCCGATCTCGCGGACGGCGACTGCGGCGGAGCCGCCCAGCAGCATCAGCCCGAAGTAGACCTTGATGTCCTCTTCGTTGACGATACTCGTCGCCGCCGACCCGACTCTCGCGCCGAGAGCGCTACCTGCCAACAGCGGGAGGACGATAGAGAGGTCGACGCCGCCGTCCATCGCGTAGAGGAAGCTCCCGATACCGCCCGAGAAGACGATTTCGAAGAGGTCCGTCCCGACGGCAATCGGGACCGGAACGCCGATGAGATAGAACAACGCGGGCATCCGGATGAAGCCACCGCCCACGCCGAGGAATCCCGACAGCAACCCGGTCGCGAACGCGACGCCGAGTATCATCCACAGCGAGACGGAGACACCGCCCCGCAGGCTAATCATCGGCGGCACGCGATACGCCTGGATTCGCTTGGCGATGTCTGGGATGTCGTCTGCGTCGACCTCGGCGTCTTCAACGTCGTGGTCGACACCGCCGCCACCGTCACCCTTCAGGGCTTCGTAGGTGACGAAGAGGCCGATACCGCCCAGCAGGAAGACGTAGGTGATGCTGATGATGCTCCCCGCCATTCCCAGTTCCTCGAGGTGGAGAACGATCTCCTTGCCGACCTCGATACCGACGGTCGTTCCGGCGATCATCAGCACGCCGAGTTTGTAGTCTACCTGTCCGAGGTCACGGTGTTTCAGCGTCGCGATAACCGACGTACCGAACACGAACGCCAGACCACTACCGACTGCGACGCGCGACGGGTAACCCATCACCAGGAGCGCAGGCGTCACGAGGAACGACCCGCCCATCCCGAAGAACCCGAACAGGGTTCCGATGAGCAGACCGAACCCGACGAACAGCACTAACACGGCCAGACTGATTCCGAAGACGTCCATATTAGTTGTCCCTGAGCTGGTCTATCACGTATTGACCGAATGCCCGTTCGGTCAAACCGTACCCCACGTAGAGGATCATCGCCTCGAGCAGCACCACTCCGATGAGGGCACCGGCGTGTGCTAGCGGGGGTAAACTTTCGATCGCTACCATCGTCTCTCACAACCGAACTTGGATAGTTTTGTGCATATCATACCTTTCTGCTCAGCCAATCCTAATCGGACAGTGGTAATAACGGTTTTGGATGTTCTGTACAATATTACTGCAACGAATCCTATGCTTAACCCACGGATGTATTTCTGTAAGTTATTCGGATATCGGATTCCTCGAGGCGCGAGGAACCGGCTGGCAAGCCGCACTCGACGCGGGGGGTCGCGCAGTGGTCGAGGCGGGCGAGACGCAGTAATCGACTCGGGTGAGGCGCGGTGATCTACAGCAGGTGCTGATCGTCCACATCGAACGAGTAGGTGCGTCCGCGCCGAGGCCAACACGGTGATGTCACGCGCTCACCTCACGTTCACTCTCGGCACGTTGCGTCGCCCACGCTCGGACCGGGGTCGACTGGGTGATCCGTCTCGAGCCGCTTCACGTCGTGGGCAATTAGACCAGCAACGACGGAGGCACAGGGTACGCCGCTCTCGTCACATCTCCTCGGACGGTCTAACGACCTGTCGAGGCTCGCTCACGTCACACCGGCAGGAGCGCCATGGCTCCGTACCCCAGGACTAATGCGACGGCTAACGACGCTACCCACGCACCGACAGTCACGAGGATTTTCTTCGCACTCACCGCGTCCCTACCACCGATAGCGACACCGCTCCCGATGATTGCGCTGACGACGATTTGGTTGAACGACACGGGAACGCCGAGCGCGACGGCGACCTGTGCGATGAGAAACGACGGCACGAGCGCGGCGATAGAGCGCCGCGGTCCGAGCGACGAGTAATCCTGTGCGAGCGATTTAATCATCCGCGGCGCTCCGGTCCAGGAGCCGACCAGGATACCGATTCCGCCTCCCACGAGGACGGTGATGGGAGAAATCGCGCTCACGCCGTCGAACAGGGGAAGGAGCGGACCCACGGCCAGACCGACCTGACTCCCCCCCGCCGAAAACGCCACGAGCGAACCGAGGGTCAACAGCACCCGCCTGAGCCCACGAGTCTCGTCTCGACAGATTTCGCGATACGCGATACCCGCGACCAGCATGGCCGCGAGCAGCGAGAGCCCGACGGGGACGAGCCTGCTTTCGACGGATAACGAGTGCTGGGTGAGGCCCACAAGCGAGTCCGTCGAGCCGTTCGACGCGAAGAACGAGAATTCGAGATTCACGACCACCGCCCCGACCAATCCGGTGAGGACCGCGACGCTGAATCGTTCGGGCACGTCGGCCCTGGGAAGGACGCTCGCGATACCGTACGCGATCCCGCCACCGACGACGGGTGTCAACGCCCAGACGGCCCCTATCTGCAGATATTTGGCCCACACGGGTGACCCGCCGAGTGCGAAGCCGACGCCGATGACCGCGCCCGTGACGGTGAACGCCGTCGCGATGGGATAGCCGGTTTTGATTCCGATGGCCATGAGTCCGGCACCGATGACCAGGACGACGATGACTCCAGTCGCGGGGAGACTTACCCCCCCGACCAGCCCTCGTCCGACTGCCTCTGACACGTTGGCTCCCTGGGTGATTGCACCGGCGAATCCGAAGATACCGACGACGAAAGCGGCCCGCATCGTCGTGATGGCGTTGGCCCCGACCGCCGGTGCAAACGGCGTCGCACCGGTCGAGCCTGCACCGATGACCCACGCCATGAACAGACTCGTGAGTGCGGCGACGACGAACAGACCGATGAGTGCGAGTTCCATTAGTGTGTTACAATCGAAGGGACTGCCTCAGTCAGCACCCGTGACCGCAGACTGGGAGTCGGCGGTTCGACTACGCCATCGGCCCTGAACGTAGGCCCCGATGAACATGCCA
>JBNJGG010000137.1:0-7531 GCA_051747545.1 Halobacteriota archaeon
TAACGTCGTCGGCGTGTCGCAGTAGTAGGTCACTCCGTCGTGGCGAAGCGCCACCTCGTGTTCTCCACCGAGCATCTCTGTCACGATGATGACTCGCCAACCCTCGTGCAACGCTGTGAGAATCTCCTCGGCGGTGAGTTCACCCGATCTGGCACGTAGTGGTTCCGGCATGTGTGTTCCGTCGAGTGCTGGTATTATGATTCTTGACCGTTCAGTTGCGCAATTGATAGTTACAGCCCGGTTAGACGATCGATACCTGGTTGTTCGATCGAACGATTGACGACTTCTGGGGAGCTCAGTTCGTGGTCGATTTCGACGTCGCGTCCGAGGCGGGAGGTTCGACCCCCTCGGCGGCCTCCGCGGTGGAGGTGTCCTTCTCGGTGGCGACGTGCCAGCGGTCGATTTCGTCGTCGTACTGGCCGAGACGCCGACTCACCTCGTCTTTCAACTCCTCGTCGTTGATGTTTACCTCGAAGATGAACGACTTGTCCCGCTCACCGCGGGTCGTCTTCTGGATGTTCGCGCTGATGAGTTCGTTGTCGAAGTAGTACGGAGCCAGTTGTGTCATCACCTTTCGGTACACGGTGTCTTCGACCGCACGGAGCGCTTTGCGACCGGCTGAATCGGCGGCTCGCTTGACGTAGTCGATAGAGTCGTGCCAGCTATCGACGGCCCCTTCGCTGTCTCCGGCCTCCACTCGCTCGTAGGACTCGGTCAACTTCGTCCCGGCCGTTCGGAGGTCCTCGTCGGGCTCTTTGCCCGCTTTCTCGCCTTTGCCCTCCTGTACACTCGCCTGTTGTGCGGTCTTCTTGCTGACGTCCCGTTCGAGCCGTTCGTGGGCTTTCGGCCGCCACTCGTTCCACTCTTCGAAGGCTGCGCCGCCGACGCCGGCTTCGCTCAGTGCCTGCGTGATGCGTTCGCCGTGTTCGACAACGTCTCCCCAGGAACCCCGTTGTTTGAACCCGGAGATGCTTTCTTCCATTCCTCTCCGTCCTCTATGCATCGCTCGCGTATAAAAAGTCGCTGCGTCTCGCGGTAGGTTGTCACACGGTAGCTGTCGACGCTTCGTACTCGGCAGAATCGGCGTCTTCGACTTCACGCCGACGCGGGTCGCTGTCGCCACCCTGATTCTCCTCGTCATTACGTCTCTCCTAACGCGGTGAGTGACTGTCCGGGCGAAGACAACGACGCGTTGGTTTGGGAGACAGACGGATTGGTGTGACGAGACGGGTCGGTGGACGGCGACGGCGACGGGTCGGTGGACGACGACCAGCCATTTATGTTGACTCCTGCCTCCGCTAGCACATGGCCATCGAAGACCGAGACGACGCGTATCTCATCACGCACGCGTTGGCCAAAGACACGCTCTCGAAACTCAGAGACGTCGAGACCGAGCAGGTCGCCTTCCGCAAAGGGCTGGTGAAACTGGGCCGTATCTGCGGCTACGAAATCATCGACGGTGCCATGGAGACCGAGTACGTGGCCATCACGACGCCGCTGGCCGACACCACCGGTGAGCGCGTGAAGGGTCTCGACGACGTCGTCATCGTCAACGTTCTGCGGGCGGCAACCCCGTTCGTCGAGGGTCTCCTGAAGGCGTTTCCTCGGGCGAAACAGGGCGTCATCAGCGCCGGACGCGACGAGTCCGGCGGGATGGACGACGACGGGACCTTTCCAATCGGTATCGACTACGTCAAACTGCCCGAAATCTCCGGGAAGGACACTGTCATCGTCGCCGACCCGATGCTGGCGACCGGGAGTACGATGTGCGCTGTCCTCGAACACGTCCTCGACGCGGCCGACGGCTACGAGAACCTCTTCGTCCTGTCTGCGTTGAGCGCTCCGACGGGACTGCTCCGCGTCGGTGAAGCGTTCCCCGACGCCGACCTGTTGACCGTCGCCATCGACGACCGACTGGACGAACGCGGGTTCATCGTCCCCGGACTCGGTGACGCCGGTGACCGAGCGTTTCGAACGAGTTGATGCTGTCGCGGAGCCGACGACCGGTCGCGAACCGCCACCGACGGGCAAACGTCTATTACCCCACTGTCCAACAGGTCGTTCATGCGCCTGAAGCGCCGAACAGGGTGGTTCTCGTGAGCGACCCCTGCGACGTGTGCGGTACCGGGGTCGAAGACCCGCTGGCCAGAACGGTTCGTCTCACCGTCGACCGCTCGCAAATCGACGCCCAGCGACTCTGCCCCGACTGTTTTGCGGACTGGATTAGACGCTACCGCGAGGAGATGCAACCTGGGCCCGAGACCATCTCCGACGGCGACTCCGAAATCATCGTCGACTGACCGGTGTCGGAGGGTCGCCGGAATCGGTCAGTCGCCCCGAACGCACCCCTTCACTTCCGGTCGAAATCCGCCGGACGGTGGTTCGGTTCACGTCGGCTCGTATCGCTCGCTCGCCGGCGAGTTGGCCGCGTCCAGTTCGAGCGACCACGGCGGTTCGTTCATTCCGAGACTGGTCAGATTCGTATCCCGAGACTGGTCAGAGTCGTGTCGAATTCCCCGGCTTTCAGAGCGTTTGACGGCGGTCATTTGAGTTCGCAATCGTGGGATAATCGTGAAGGAGTCATTCGCCGTCGAATCCACGTTAGTAGAATCGAATCAGACGAGAGAACGTCCCGACCGCGATTCAGTGACTGGTGTGGTGGGGGTCCATGTGCATCTTCTCAGAGTTGTGCCGTCCAGAGCCAACGAATTTAAGCCGTTTCGGTCCTGTAGTAGTGTATATGATGAGCAATACTGGCATCGATCCGTCGGAGGTCGCGCGTCGGGTACAGGATGACGCCGAGAACCTCTTCGTTCTCGACGTTCGACGAGCCGACGAGTACGAGGAGTGGCAGATTCCCGGCAGTACGAACCTGGCGATCTACGACGAATTGCTCAGGTACGACTACTCCACGCTCGAAGACCGTCTCGCCGAACTCCCCGAGGACGAGCAGATCGCCGTCGTCTGTGTCGCCGGTGTCACGTCCGTGCGTGCTGCCGAGTTCCTTCGTCAACACGGCTACGACGCCGAATCCGTCGACGACGGAATGAACGGCTGGGGGCGGGTCCACCGCCAGTACGACATCGACGAGGTCGATGGCGTCGTCCAGATCGTCCGCCCCGGAACGGGCTGTGTCTCCTACGTCGTCCACGATGGTGACGAGGCCGTCGTCATCGACCCCTCGCAGTACCTCGACGTGTACCTGAATACGGCCGACGAACGCGGGCTCGAAATCATCGGCGTCGCCGACACGCACGCTCACGCAGACCACGTCTCGGGAGCGAGACGCCTCGCTGGCGAACTCGACGTTCCCTACTACCTCCACGCCGAGGACGCCGGCGAACTCGATTCCGTGACCGAGATCGCCGCCGACGACACCGTTCAGGTCGGCGACCGCGAACTCGGCGTGCGCCACACGCCCGGTCACACGCCCGGCAGCGTCTCCTTCGAGTACGGCGACGCCCTCCTCTCAGGGGACACCCTCTTTCTCCGCAGCGTCGGTCGCCCCGACCTCGAAGACAGCGCCGAGGCGGCCGTCCGCGAGGCCGCGAGTCGGCTCTTCGACAGTCTCGACTCCTTGACCGACCTCGACGACGGAACCGTCGTCCTCCCCGGCCACTTCAGTGACGAGGCAGTCCGACCACTGGCGACTGCACTCGGTGACCTCCGCGCAGAGACGACGAACGAACTCCTCAGCTACGTCGAGGCCGGCGACGAGGACGCGTTCGTCGAAACCATCGTCGAGAGTCTCGCCGACGAGCCCGCAAACTACAACGAAATCAAGCAGATCAACTGGGGCAAATCCCAGCCCGGCGGTGACGTCGAATCACTCGAACTCGGCCCGAACAACTGCGCGGCTAACTGACGACTGAGACGAATCTCTCACGTCGTCTCGTGGTCGTCGTCCCGGATTACATCTTCTCCGACGAACCCTCTCATTTCCGGTCGAAATCGACGGACTGCGGCGGTGTTTACTCGTGGTACCTGCTCTCGAAACGGACCCCAAGCGTTCCCCCCTGTGGTATATACTCACGGAAAGTCGCTGCCGCGCTCAAACGACCGACCCTCACGGAGTTCGGTCTCTATCGGTACGTGACGTTCGTCGGCAAGTCGATGGACTCGGAGGCCCCCACCGCGACCGAAGTGGCCATCGCCGTCGCCGCGGCGGGTATCATCCTCGGCGTCGTCAGCGCGACGGGACTCGGTCCCAATCTCACCTCGCTCATTCGACCCGTCGCGGGTGGCTCCATCGTGTTGCTGCTCGTCTTCACCGCTATCGCCTCCATAATCCTCGGCATGGGCATGCCGACCACCGTCACGTACATCATTCTGGTCTCGTTGCTCGGCCCGGCCATCGCCCAGTCCAGCGACATTCTGCTCCTGGCGGCGCACCTGTTTATCCTCTACTTCGGCGTCATCGCCGACATCACCCCGCCCGTCGCGGTGGACCTCTCCTCGTTCCTCGGCGTGGTGTTGCCACTCGCCGACGGCGTCGTCATCGACCTCGGGCTTCGTCTCGCCAGTGGGGTCCTCTTCGGGTTCCTCGCGTTGCGGAACCGCTCGGGGGCCCAGCGCGAGCGCTCCGAACCAGCGTCGGTGGCCGAGCCAACCGACTAGGGGCCGACCGCGCTCGTCCCGGCTGTTGTGTTCACCGACCTCCGTCTCAGTCGATGTCGACCCGCCCGCTAGTCGCGCTTCGAAGGCGGTCGCGCAGGTCGCTCGCCTCGTCGATGGGCACCCGAACCCCGAAGTCGACGTTCGTCTCGTAGGTCGCCTCGAACTCGACGCCCGCGCTCTCGAGAACACTACGGACGGTGCCGGAATCGTCGTACTCGGTGCGGACGTGAAATCGCTCGTGGGGAATCTCCTCGACGACACCCGCGGCGTCGACGGCCTCCTTGACGCCGCGTGAGTACGCCCGCGCGAGTCCACCGACTCCGAGTTTCGTCCCTCCGTAGTAGCGAGTGACGACGCAGACGACGTTTCTGAGGTCCTGCTGGACGAGGACGTTCAGCGCCGGCTTGCCCGACGACCCCGTGGGTTCGCCGTCGTCCGACGAGTACTCTCTGAGCATGACCCCTCCGCCGCCTGGGACCGCCGAGGACGCCTCCCCCGCCGGCACGCGATAGGCGGGGACGTTGTGCGTCGCATCGGGGTGTCGGGTCTCGATTTCCTCGACGAACGCCTCAGCCTCTTCGACGGTGTCGGCGGGGGCGACGTAGCCGACGAACTCCGAGCCCTTGATTTCGAATCGGGCCGCTCCCCGTCCAGCCACGGTGCGGTAGGTCTCGGTCATACTCGGGGTCCTCGTGCGGGAGAGAAAAATGATTCGTCCACCGTGGCGTGGTCTCTCACCGACACGGACCTCGTCGGCGTGTGAGTCACTCCCCATTCGGGCGGATCTCCCGGCCGTCGCTCACGCAATCGAGATCTGCCGAACGAACGAGAGGGAGGCGATTTCGTTCAGGAGGTCGCCGGGAAGCGGGTCGTCGGTGATGACGTACAGTTTGGGGTCGTCGGTGAACTCGGGGTCTTCGCTGATGGTCTGTCGGATGGAGATGTCGTTGTCGGCGATGAGCGACGTCACGGTGGAGACGATGCCGGGTTCGTCGGGGTCTGCGACTTCGACGGTGAGCACCGCGAGGTCGAGGACGGGCGCGAGGTCCATCAGGCTCGGAATCGCAGAGATGTTCTGGAAGATGCGTCGGAGGTTCGAGTCGTCGAGGATGGCGTCGGTCGTCGAGTCGACCACGCGACGGTCGACGCCGACCTCTCTGGCGATGCCCGTGTTCGGGATTTCGATTCCCCCCGAGACGACCCGCCCCTCGTCGTTGACCGAGAAGCCGCGTTCGAGCAGGAGGCGAATGACTGCCTGCTGGCTCGGACTCCCCTCGAACTTCTCCATGATTTCGTCGAACATCCCTTGTCAACCCTTCATCAGCGCGCTGGCTTAGTCGTATGGTTGTCCAGAGGGTGCTACACGTCGTCTCACAGCCTAGAGTTCGCCTTTCGTACTCGGCGTCCCGCTCCGACGCTCGTCGAGACGGGTGGCGTCGTCGAGCGCCCGCGCCAGCGCCTTGAACAGCGCTTCGACCTCGTGGTGAGCGTTGTCGCCGGTTACGCCGACGTGGAGGGTCAGCCCCGCGTTCATCGCCAGCGACATGGCGAAGTGCTCGGCCATGTGGCTCGTGAAGTCGCCGACCGTCGGCTGGGAGAACTCTCCGTCGAACTCGAAGTAGGGTCGTCCCGACACGTCGACGACCACCGACGCGACGGCCTCGTCGAGCGGCACCCGTCGGTCGGCGTACCGGACGATGCCGCGCTTGTCTCCGAGCGCCTCCTCGAAGGCGGTCCCCAGGACGATGGCGACGTCTTCGACGGTGTGGTGGTCGTCGACGTGCAGGTCCCCGTCGCACTCGACGGTCACGTCGAACAGGCCGTGTTTGGTGAACGCTTCGAGCATGTGGTCGAAGAAGCCGACGCCGGTGTCGACTACGGCGTCGCCATCGCCGTCGATGTCGAGGGTGAGGTCGATGCTCGTCTCGGCCGTCTCCCGGGAGACGGTGGCGCTCCGATTGGTCATACACCGTGCGACGTAGCCCTGCCATATGGGGATTGCGCTCGTCGCTGTCGGATGGGCTGACGCGACTCGTCGCTCACTTCGACGGCGAGTTACTCCACCCATTCCGGCGGCGAGTTACTCCACCCATTCCGGCGGTGGATCGTCGGCGACCCGTCGCTTCGACCGTCGACGATGCCACTCGAGAACGCCCGAGGCGACGAGAAACACGGCGACGACGAGTATCCCCCAGATTGCGTCCGGGAGTGCCGTCGTCGGCGGCACGTCGAACAGGACAGCCGTCACGAGTAGGCCCCCACAGACCGAGAGCAACAGGAAGTACCCACTCCACGGGAGTGGGCGTCTCGAAGCCGGTTCGAGATACGTCGCGACGGTCTCTCCGTGCTCTGTCAGCGAGACCGTCCCGGTGTTGCGGTCGTAGTCCACGATGCCGAACTCGTCCATCTTGGGCGCGTGAAACTGGTACAGTGACGTGTACACGTTCTTCCGGTCGTCGTAGGCGAGCGTCCTCGGGTCGGTACCGATTTCCCACGCTGCGACTCGCTCCGACAGCTCTTGCAGTGACACGGTGTCGTTCTCACACTGGGTGAGGTGCTGAAGCGTGAAGCGACGCCGTCTGTTGGACAGCGCGTCGAACACCTCGTCTGGCGTCGGTGCCTCGTCGGACTGCGTCGACGACGAAGTTGCTTGT
This sequence comes from Halobacteriota archaeon, assembly GCA_051747545.1. Taxonomy (GTDB): domain Archaea; phylum Halobacteriota; class Halobacteria; order Halobacteriales; family Haloferacaceae; genus JBNJGG01. The sequence goes on from JBNJGG010000137.1 coordinate 7,272, forward strand.
CGATTCAGCCCGTCTTCGTCTTTCGAGTGTCGGCTGCTCATCGGCGTTTCCACCACTTGGTGTGGTTCTGTGACGACTCCCCACTCTCTTTGTTAACAACTGCCTGTCAATTCGGTACGTCGTCCTTTCTTCGCGTCTCACTGCACCGAAGCTCCGCATATCGAGGGTCTCTCGGACGATATTGTCACTATAGTTGATGGTAGCCGTTCCGTAAAGTGGCCACGTCGCGTCGGCGTGATTCGTCCCGCCGTATCGGAGTC
>JBNJGG010000138.1:0-7404 GCA_051747545.1 Halobacteriota archaeon
GCCCACCAGTCTGGTCGATGGAGTAGGGGTGACCGCCTCGAGTGACTCACGTGACGCGTCGATGTGCAGTAGACTGCATCGAAACCGACGGCGAAATCGTAATACATGGTCGGATTCCTCCTGTGTCAGCAGCCGCTCGCGGACGACGGAGAAGCGGTCCGCGTCCACTTGGGCGACGAACCGGTCGGTGTCGTGGTCCGGACCCCCGGGCAACCGCTTCCGTCTCGCACACCCTCCCCCGGGGAACCGAATCGGTCAAAACCCGCATCACACGCCCGTGTTCGAGTCGCCGTCCCGCCGACGAATGCCGGCAGGAACCATTATACCGACCGGCGTTCTCTCGGGAGTCATGTCAACGGGCGAAAGAGGGAAGGGATCCGCCACCGATTCCGGTGGGCCGAGTCGCCGGGAAGTTCTCCGGAGCGTTGGCGTCGCCGGCACTGCCCTCTCGGTCCCCCACGCCGGTGAGCCTGTCAGGTCGCTGAGCCTGGGCGAGCGCGGAGGGGGTCCCTCGCCGGCGGTCGAAGCCGTCGCGGCCCTCGACCTGTCCGACGTCAGGACCGAACCGGTGGTCGGGAACTGTCGGGACCTCTTCGGCCAGGACGCGACGTGTGGCCTGACGACGATGTACGAAGATGGCGTCACGCACGAACTCGGGAGCCACTCGTTCGAACTCACCTTCGATGGGATGCCCGTCTCGTCGTTCGACGGGGACTTCGACCCCGGATCCTGGGCGACCAAAATGGGGACGGTGTTCGACCGCGTGCCGGAACCGCCGGCCAGCGACCCCGACTTCGGCCCGTACGACCTAATCGTCAACGGCGACAGTCTGGAGTTCGGGGCCGACCACGACCTCGTGGCGCTGGACTGGCACGCGACCTGCGAGGTAACGCCCGACTGCCGCGACCGTTGGTGTGCGGCGTTCGAGCAGACCATCACGGACCTGCGAAACAGCGTGGAAGACGCCGAAACGGCGATCGACCTAGCCAACGCCCGCCTCGCTGGAGAGGTGTTCAGTGTCAGTGTCCCACACCAGTCCGCCGAGAGCGGGTCGGTCGCGGCGCTCGAAGCCCAAATAGAGGCGGCGGTGCTCGTCGCCATGAGGGAGATTCACGACGACTGGAAGCGACTCCAGCACGAACGAATTCAAGAGGAACGGGCGGCGGACGATCGCGTGGACGTCGACGAGGCACGCCTCTGTGAAGCCTGTTCTGACTGCGACGCGTCGCCCCCCCAGTACGACCGGGTCGAGGCCTGGGAACTCCGGGTGTTCGAGACAGTCGACGCTACCGCCGAGTGGGAAGATGACGGGGATCCCGCCGAAGGCTGGGCCCGCCACGAGCTGCGCGCCCGGGTCGCTCTCGAGCGAGTCGATCCGTTCAAAGACCTCGTCGGGGAGGTCGACGGATTCCTAGATACGATACTCGGGATTCTCTCGTTTCTCGCTGGCCTATTCGGCGATGACGACGGCGGCCAGTACCTGTGGACCAGCACGGAGTACGAGGCGACTGCCTGGAAGAATGCCGGGTGGCGAGTAACCGCCGACGACGGCTCGACGATTGCCAGAACTAACAACGCCCAGAGTCTCGGATCCGGCGTCCTTGACCCGGAGGTGGAGCTGTCGATAGACACGCGGGCCGACGAGTATACGCTCTCGTTCCCGACCGTCTACGTGGAGGGGTTCTCGACGTTCACCACGCCCGACCACGTCGGGTCCAGTGAGTACTCTGAAGCGGTCGGTTTCGGTGACCTCATCGCGTTACGCGCCGCCGGCGTGGACCTCCCCGGGTTCGACGACGTGGACGATCCCGACTTCGACCTCGACCCCGAACAGTTCGAGGAACCCAGCTGGTCACTGGAGGACGACGCGGACGACTGCTCGTTGCGGATCGAGAGCGATGTAGAATTTGCCCTGAACGGCGAGGGCATCGACCCTTCGGTGATAGTGTACGGTAACGACCCGGAGGGGACCGCGAGGCTCCGGTGGGAACTCGCTCCGCTCCAACTGGCTGACGATATTCCCGCACAGCGGATCGGGTGTCCCTGACTGCGTCGTCGCGATCCCCGTCAGGACTCGAAAAGGGAAAAAATTCGTCGCTACCGACCCCTGGTTATGGCCGGCGTCGAATCGTGGGTGTGAGCGTTTCGCGTGTTCTGTGCGCTATTGAATCCGGAGACGGCGAGCGAGGCCCCCGTTAAAAAAGGTGGATGCGTAGCTTTTTTTCTCTCACCCTTGTTCTCGGTCCTATGAACTATCGGGAGGTCACACCGAGCGCGGAGTACGTGGCCCGTCTCGAACACGGGACCGACTGGCGAGAGGAGATCGAGGAGTTCGCCGCCCGCGAGGGGGTCGACGCCGCGTGGTTCACCGGCCTCGGTGCCGTTCAGGACGCCGAGGTCTGGTTCTACGACCAGACCGACAAAGAGTATCGGTCGGTGACGTTCGACGAACCGCTCGAAGTGGCCGCCTGCGTCGGCAACGTGGCGCTCCTCGACGGCGAACACTTCGCTCACACGCACGCGGTGCTGTCCCGTCAGAGCGGACAGGCGCTCGCTGGCCACCTCAACGCGGCGACCGTCTTCGCCGGCGAGGTCCACGTTCGAGCCTTCGAGGCCGAACTGGTGCGCGAACGAGACGAGACGACCGACCTGGACCTCTGGCTGTGAGACCCGACGACGAGCGGTACTTCCGGCGCATCGAAGGCCGTCTCGACGAGGCGTTCGAGCGCGCCGAAGCGGCCAGAGCGCGCGGACGCGACCCCGAGACGGAAGTCGAGATCCCGGTCGCCAGGGACATGGCCGACCGCGTCGAGAACATCCTCGGCATCGAAGGCGTCGCCGAACGCGTCCGCGAACTCGAAGGCCAGATGTCTCGCGAGGAGGCCGCCCTCGAACTCGCACAGGACTTCGCCGAGGGACGCGTGGGGGACTACGAGACGCGCGCGGGGAAGGTTGAGGGTGCCGTTCGAACTGCCGTCGCACTCCTGACCGAAGGCGTCGTCGCCGCCCCAATCGAGGGCATCGACCGCGTCGAGATTCTCGAAAACGACGACGGAACCGAGTTCGTCAACGTCTACTACGCGGGGCCGATTCGCTCTGCGGGCGGGACCGCACAGGCGCTGTCGGTCCTCGTCGCCGACTACACGCGCGCGCTCATCGGCCTCTCGGAGTACGACGCGCGCGACGACGAAATCGAACGGTACGTCGAGGAGATAAACCTCTACGACAAGGAGACCGGCCTGCAGTACTCGCCGAAGGACAAAGAGACCCGATTTATCGCCAAACACATGCCCATCATGCTCGACGGTGAGGCGACCGGCGACGAGGAGGTCTCCGGGTACCGCGACCTCGACCGCGTCGATACGAACTCCGCGCGCGGCGGCATGTGTCTGGTCATGGCAGAGGGTATCGCCCTCAAGGCTCCGAAGATTCAGCGCTACACCCGCCAACTCGACGAAATCGATTGGCCGTGGTTACAGGACCTCATCGACGGCACCATCGGGAAAGACCACGACGAGGTCACCGAAGGCGGAGGGTCCAGCGAGGCCGACAGCGACGCGGACGAGGCGGCAGGCGACGATGTCGACGGCGAGGCTCCCGAGGAACCCGCGGGACCGCCTCGGGTCGACCCCGCGACGAAGTACCTCCGGGACCTCATCGCCGGCCGCCCGGTGTTCGGCCATCCGAGCGAGGCGGGCGGCTTCCGCCTCCGATACGGTCGCTCCCGTAACCACGGCTTTGCGACCGCCGGCGTCCACCCGGCGACGATGCACCTCGTCGACGACTTCCTCGCCACCGGGACGCAGATAAAGACCGAGCGACCCGGCAAGGCCGGTGGGGTCATCCCGGTCGACTCCATCGAGGGTCCCACCGTTCGCCTGGCCAACGGCGACGTTCGGCGCATCGACGACCCCGAGCAAGCGCTGGAGGTCAGAAACGGCGTCGAGAAGATCATCGACCTCGGAGAGTACCTCGTCAACTACGGCGAGTTCGTCGAGAACAACCACCCGCTCGCACCCGCCTCGTACACCGTCGAGTGGTGGGTCCAGGACTTCGAGGCCGCCGGTGCCGACGTACAGGCGATGCGCGACAATCCGCACGTCGACCTCGCGGACCCCACGGTCGGGGAGGCGCTCTCGTGGGCCACCGAGTACGACGCCCCCCTGCACCCGAAGTACACCTACCTCTGGCACGACATCTCCGTCGACGACTTCGAGGCGCTCGCCGGGGCAACGACGGCGGGCGAACTCGTCGGCTTCGAGTCCGAGTCCGACGACGGACTCCTCGTCATCGAGCACACCGAGCGCACGCGCCGGACGCTCGAACACCTGCTGGTCGAACACTCCCAGACGCCCGACGCGCTGCGCATTCCCGACTGGAAACCGCTGGTTCGCTCGATGGGAATCACGGAAGGCCTCCAAAAGGAGTGGAACGACCTCTCGCCCACCGCTCGCCAGTGGGCCGACGGCGACAACGCCGTCGAGGCCGTCAACGAAGTGGCCCCGTTCGCAGTCCAGGAGCGAGCCCCCACGCGCATCGGTGCGCGAATGGGTCGTCCGGAGAAGTCCGAAAGCCGCGACCTCTCGCCGGCGGTTCACACGCTCTTTCCCATCAGCGAGGCCGGCGGCAGTCAACGAAACGTCTCCGAAGCCGCGCGAAAGATGAACGACCGCGGCCAGCGCGGCGTGATGGACCTGCTGGTCGGAAGTCGGGAGTGTCCCGACTGCGGTCGCCACACCTACGAGACGACGTGTTCGGAGTGTGGCGGCCACACCGAACCGCATTTCGTCTGCTCGAACTGCGACACCGAAGTCGAACCCGACGAGGCCGGACGCGTCGAGTGCCCGCGCTGTGAGCGCGAGGTCGAGAGCCCCGACTGGCACACCATCGACCTCAACGCGGCGTACTGGGACGCCCTCGACTCAGTCGGCGAGCGCGAGGGCTCCTTCGAGATTCTCAAGGGCGTCAAGGGACTCACCTCGTCGAACAAGACGCCCGAACCGATGGGGAAGGGCGTCCTCCGGGCGAAACACGGCGTCACGACGTTCAAGGACGGGACGGTTCGCTACGACATGACGGACCTCCCGGTGACGGCCGTCCGCCCCGCCGAACTCGACGTCACTGCCGACCACTTCCGCGAACTCGGCTACGAGACCGACATCGACGGCGAACCCATCCGCCACGACGACCAACTGGTCGAACTCAACGTGCAGGACATCGTCCTCTCCGACGGCGCGGCCGAGCACATGCTGAAGACGGCCAACTTCGTCGACGACCTGCTCGAACGCTTCTACGACCTGCCCGCCTTCTACGAGGTCAACGAGCGCGACGACCTCATCGGCGAACTCGTCTTCGGGATGGCCCCCCACACGTCGGCGGCCGTCGTCGGCCGAGTGGTCGGATTCACGTCGGCGGCGGTCGGCTACGCGCACCCGTATTTTCACGCGGCTAAACGGCGGAATTGCTTCCACCCCGAAACCAAGATTTGGTATCGGGACGAGGACGAACGCTGGCACTACGAACAGATTTGCGACTTCGTGGAAGTGCGTCTCGACACTCCCGAGACCGACGACTTCGGGACGCTGGTGCAGGAACTCGACGGCGACGTGTTCGTCCCGTCGATAGACGACGACGGGACCGAGGTTCTGAAACCCGTCGAGGCGGTGTCGAAACACCGCGCACCGACTCACATGGTCCGTATCGAAACACGAAGCGGACGTGAACTTACGGTTACGCCGGATCACGACGTACACGTATTCGACGGTGGCGGTATCGCCTCGAAGCAGGCTGCGTCGCTGACGACTGACGACCACGTCATCACTCCCGATCATCTGGGTGCTGTCGACGCCTCCTCTGAGGCCCCCGAGTTCGATTTGCTTGATACGTTCCTCTCTCTCGATGGGTTCCCCGTCGAAAGACTCACCGTCCGCGGATTGGAGAAAGATGGACTGTACGACTTGTTCGAGAGTTCGCTCGCGGACAGGTGGGACGGGACGTTCTATCCGCTTCAGAGCACTGCCGACTATCTCGGACTGACGAAGAAGCGACTCAGTAACTACCTCTACCGAAAGAGCATGCCCGTCTCGATTCTGCGCGAGTTTTTCGAAACGGACGACGCACTTCTCTCGTACGTCCCCGACGACGTCCAACTCGGACTGAAACGTGACCGGACCGCTATCGATAGACGCGTCGTCGTGGACGAGGACGTGGCCACTCTGCTCGGCTATTACGCCGCAGAGGGATTCGCACGTGAACAAGAGACGCCGAAAGGGACAATCCACCAGACTACTATTTGCGGAACGGAGGAAGAGGCACGCGACTTCTTCGTGGAATCTCTAGAAGATGCATTCGGCGTCGTACCGTACCGGGAGAACGAGGCGAAGGTCACCGTCTCTGGACGTCTCCTCAGGACATTCTTCGACACCGTCCTCGATGCCGGCGTGTTCGCACACGAAAAGCGCGTTCCGCAGTGTATCTTCGACGCACCCGACGACACGGTCGCGGCGTACCTTCGCGGATACTTCAGCGGAGATGGCTCCGTTGAGGCTCGGGGCCTGCGGGTGTCCGCGACAACTGTGAGTGACGAACTCAAAGAGGATCTTCTCGCACTACTCACTCGCCTTGGGATTACCGCGAGGGCAGACATCTTACCGCCGACACCGCTGTGCGAGAAGTTCCCCAACTACTACGATATCGACGACGAGTCGATGTCGGCCCCATCGTACGTCGTTCACATCTCCTCGTCCGACGCTGTGAAGTTCGCTCGACGAGCGGGGTTCCACCTGACGCGAAAAGCGCGGGCACTCGAAGCTCGGGTGGACACGATATCGCCGTCTGCCAGACGCGCCTTCGACGGCGGCGATGGTGATTACCTGGTCGAGTCTGTCGCCTCAGTCGAACACACTGTGTCGGACATCGACCACACGTACTGCCTCACCGTGGCGAACACTCACTCGTTAATTTCGAACGATTTGTCGGCGAATCAATGCGACGGCGACGAAGATTGCGTCATGCTGCTGATGGACGGCCTGTTGAACTTCTCGAAGCAGTTCCTCCCCGACAAGCGCGGCGGGCAGATGGACGCCCCGCTCGTGATGTCCTCGCGCATCGACCCCGCCGAAATCGACGACGAGGCCCACAACATGGACATCGTCCGGCAGTATCCCCGCGAGTTCTACGAGGCGACCCGCGAGATGGCCGACCCCGACGAGGTGGACATCAAAATCGCCGAGGACACGCTCGGCACCGACGAGCAGTACCGCGGGTTCGACCACACCCACGACACGTCGGACATCGCGCTCGGCCCGGACCTCTCGGCGTACAAGACCCTCGGGTCGATGATGGACAAGATGGACGCCCAGCTTGCGCTGGCGCGGAAACTCCGGGCCGTCGACGAGACGGACG
>JBNJGG010000139.1:0-7310 GCA_051747545.1 Halobacteriota archaeon
TGTTCACTTAACCTCCAGCAAAGGATACAATCAGAAAGACGTTTGAGAACAGCTCAGGTTAGCGAACAAGGGAAAAATTCGAGCGCCGCAGCAGCGGCGCGACACTTCGCGCGGAAGAGTCCAGTATTTTGATTTTGTGGCCTTAGCCACACCCCTAACCGGAATCCAAACCCCCCGGGTCGGATTTCGATCCGGCTGTGACCATGACCCGGACAGCGACCGCGCCGATCGTGCCGGTCGGCACGTCGAGGAGACCACTATTCGCGGCAACAACATCCGAGAAAACGACTTCGAGACAGCGTAGCCACTCGGGAGACCGCCCGCTACCCGATGAGTCGCCAGACGGGTACCGAGCGGTCGGGTCCGTTCGGACGGCCGTACTCAACCATCGCCATCCTGAACGCGCCTACGTCCTGCTTGGCGGTCTTCCACAACTCGAAGGCCCGACGGACCAGGAACTCCGGCGCGGAGTCGCGATCCGGGTCTAACTCTCCGAGACGAACCTTCAGCTGGGCATCCCGTCGACCATCTACGTCCACGCCGTGTTTCGCACACCATGCGATGAACGCACTCGTCGTCTCGTCGAGGCCACGCTCTGCCGCCTCGATAGCCTTCGCTCCGACTTCGACGGCGCGACGAGTCGCCTCGCGGGCGTTCTGTACTGCGTCGTGGACTAACTCAGCGATGTACGGCGACCGAAGCGCGACTTCGCCGTACTTGCGTTCTACCATCTCGTCGATTCGTCGAAGCGCTCGGCGCACGCTCTCGACGTGACGGCCGTGAGAATCTGCGATGTCCTGTGGGGAAACGGTCCCACCGTCGGAAACCAACGTCTGCAGGGATTCCCACTCGACCGGACTGAGGCCGTCTGCGAGGTAGCGAATCACGACAGTCTCCTGTTCCTGACGGACTCGGGTCAGGTCAAGGCTCAGAGGTTTCTCGTGGCCGTCCGTCACCTCGGCGGGGAAGTACGCATCCTCGACGAATGGACCGTCACCGTGAATCGGTGCAAGGTCGAGACCGGCATCTGCGAGCACCGCGCGAAGCACTCGGTCGAGTTCCTCGACGAGCTGGTCAAGGTCATCGGGCGAGACGCCTAGCTTTCGATCCCATCGACTCACCTGATACGACACGCCAACTTTCGGGTGTCGAAGCGGGTGGTCCTTCGGGACTGACAACGCCTCGCGGGCGTAGTAGTGCTTCACTTCCACGGGAATCTCGTTGTGGGGAAACGCCTCTCGGATTCGTCGAGTTCCGAGCGTCACCGTGTGGTAGTAACCCGGTAGATTCCGGCCATGTTCATCGTCGTCGTTCTGGACTACTTTTCGGTAACCTCGGCGGTCGTTTTCGAGCAGGTGTCCCATCGAGGCGATCGGGCCATCTCGTGCGTGTACCGGTCCGCTGGCGTCCTTGTGGACTCTCACGTAGCGTTCGGCGTCTTGGACGTTGCTGTACTCGTGTGGTTCCTCGAAGTAGTCCCAGCGGATACCGACCGCCTGGGCGGCGAGTCTGAGCAGTTTTCCGTATCGACGGAAGTCGATGTTCGATCCCTTCACGCGGACGTTCACCGCCTCGCCCAACTCCTTCGGGACCGAGATCTCCGTCTGCGTCCCGTTTCGCTTCTGTGCCTTCATCCCTCGCCATCGCGGCGAGAGGTGAGCGTTGAAGCTCTGTTGTCCGACCGGATCTTCTTCGGCGTGGCGCTTCACGGCGAACCTGAATTCTCGAATCTCGTCGAGACGCCACTCAGTTCCAGACGGGAGGCAATCGCCGGGATGGACGATGTTGCTCGACTGGTAGTAGAGCTTCACCCGCCACCGTTCCCCGTCGGCGCGGAACTCACTGACTTGCGACCCACCGCCCTGTTTGACCCGTGAATCGGCCGCGAAGTACGGCGCGAGTCCGTTTTCAGCGAACAGGTAGTTCGCGGCGAACTCGTGACACGCCGGTTCGATGGACTTCACGGCTGACGCTCCAACTTTTGCCGGGCGCGGGCGAGCAGGTTCCCGACGGTTCCGGGCGATCGCTTCGTCTCTCGGGCGTGAGCACGGACGCCGACACCGTTGACAGCGACGGCGACGTAGACCTGCCGCTCCGCTTTCGAGAGCTTCGACAGGTCTACGCTCTGACTGCCGAACGTCGAGAGGCGAGCCTGTCGGCTCATCGTGCTCGCCCCTTCTCGGCGCTCTCGATGGCCTGACGAACGTCCTCGTCAGTTGCGTCGAAAGCCGGATGCCGAATCCGTGTTCCCGTCTGAACGTCGTAGAGTTCGCTGGCGCGAACGAAGCTCACGCCACCTCACCCCCATGCCGACCGAGAGATGTCTCTGGGTCTGGAATGTCAACGTCAAGTCCGGCCGAACTGCCACGAGTCAGGCGGATGTAGGTGTCGCACTCACGGCACCGATGAACGCGGTTTTCGTCGTCTCCGAAGACACGCTTGAAGTCCGTCGTGACGTGTGACCCACAGTGGAGACAATCTCCCGGTTCTGGCGGTGAATCGAGTCTAACCGCCATCTAACGGCCACCTCCGAAGCTTCGAGAAGGGGGAGAAAGTAGCGTTTCAACTACTATATTAAGCCCTAGGAAAGAGTTAATTTCAGTATGGGGTCGGAGGGATTTGAACCCCCGATCGACTGATATCTCCGGGTACGCCTCGGTACTCCAGAGGGTCGTCAAGGCGTCCGATGATCAGTCGGTCGCTCGGTATATCAGTCTGGAGTTCGTCACCGGGCGTATTGCCTCTGGAGTCAGTCGCCATGCCGGGCTTGGCCACGACCCCGCGGTGCTGCATCCACGGATATGGTGAACCGGGGTAAAGGGATTTCGATTATCTATCGGTCTCCGACCAATCACAGTCCTGGCACTTGTATCCCGTCACGAACTCGGTGACGCTCGGCATGTAGCCTACAGAGAGGACGTTCCCGCCGCAGGCGGGACACCCGCGTTCGGCGTCCTCGATGCGGTCGGTTTCCATCGGAACCTCGCCCTCAACGAGTTCTGCCAGCCGCTTTGGCGTCACCATCCGCCCTTGCACGACGCGATTGCTCATACGCACTTCTTACGCTGGAACCAGGTAAGGCCACCGTCTGTGGAGAGTGTCCTCTCAGAGCCTACAGCCATGGGGCACGTGACTCGTCTTCTCCGATGACGACGTGTTCGTCATCTTCGCGTGGAACCTCCTGAACCGACGGGGAGTGTCCAGCAGCATGGCTCGAAGTCGCCGTCCGGCGGGGGTCGTAAGCGAACACGGCGGTGACACAGAGCACGCCAAGTGCGACCGGGGCCTCCGTCGGCATCAGTCCAAGCACCGAGAGGGCCAGCATGCCGAGAGCGACTGAACTACCGAAGCGGAATCTGTCGAGGTCGACCGTTCCGCGGAGTGACGGGCCCAGGAGCGCCACCGCGAGCGCGAACCCGACACCAATACCTGCGGTGAGTGCTGCTCGACCGATCAACGAGGGGTCTGCGACGAACGTCAGCGTCGCACCGGCCGGTTGGAGGCTCGCGACGAGTCCGAGACCGATGATGACCGCTGGACGCGGCAAGTAGTCACCGATTTGGGCGCTCGCGGTCTTCGCGGCGATGGCCAGAATGACGAGACCAGCAAATCGCTCGAAGATAGCGAGGTCGATGACGCTCTGGATGGTGGGGGCGATTGCGGCCTCGAACGCTGCCGCAGGTATCAACACCCCGCCAATCAGGAGAATCGAGACGGCCTGTTCGCGTGGTGAACCGTCCATCTCGGCGAGGATGACCGCCACCGTCGCCGAGCCACCGAAGATGAGCAGGCCCGTCTCGACGATACCAAAGGGATACGTGAGCGCGCCAGCGATGACCAGTGCTGGGAAGATGCCGTCGACGAGGGGCAGGGCCATCACGGTGGCCAGAAGCCGAGTCGCGCCACCCACCTGCTGCTCTAAGCGAAGGGCAACTGGGTGCTGAGAGACGCTCATCTGATGCTAACGGCCGTCACCTTCGGCCAGATGGAGATACGGGTGCCAACCCGAGTGCGACGAGTCCTGGCAGCCGAAGGTAAACCCCGATTTGAGTGTGTTAAACATCGCTGTAAAATTACCGTAGGTGCCGGATTCGATGGTCGTCTGACCGGCGATACGCGATGCAACGGAACTCTCGGAGTCCATACCCATACATCTATGCACTGACGTAATAAGCGTTGTGTGGGTAACCCCCGCACACACCCACAGATTGACGGGAAAATCCCACATTTTTCCCATGATTTCTGCTGATCAACAATATTGTCTACAACTTCGTAGTCTCGTGGCACCGGCTTCGGTCAATATTGCCCACCGCGTGGGCACTGGAAACCCCGGCCACGATGCGTCGTGATAGTTACCCGAGAAGCACTCGTCGCCCTCCGACCAAACGGGGAGACGAGAGCTATCACTCCAGACGAACAGTTGTACATTTACGTGCGCAATTGTAGGTCAAAACATACCAAAGACTGTCATAGGAGTGCAATCTCGCAACGTTTTTGTCTCCGGCATGAAGACGGTTTACATGGCGAACGACGTTCCCGATAGAGACCCTTTCTCGGATAAACTTCAGATACAGGAGGCGCTGACTTTCGACGACGTACTCTTGCGCCCGATGGAGAGCCGTGTCGAACCAGACGACGCCGACGTCTCGACCCGCGTTTCGAAAAACGTCGACCTCAACGTTCCCGTGTTATCGGCGGCGATGGACACCGTCACGGAGAGCGGGATGGCCATCGCGATGGCCCGACAGGGCGGTCTGGGCGTCCTCCACCGGAACATGGCGGTCGAGCAGATGGTCGAAGAGATTGCGAGAGTCAAGGGTGCAGACGAACTCATCATCAGAGACGTGGTGACTGCGAGTCCCGACCAGACCGTCCGCGAGGTCGACGAGATGATGGAACGGGCAGGTGTCTCCGGTGCCCCGGTCGTCGACGGCGACGACGTCGTCCTCGGAATCATCTCCGGGACCGACATCCGCCCGTACCTCGAGGTCGGAGAGCGTGACGAAGTCCGCGAGGCGATGACGGACGAGGTCATCACCGCCTCCGAGGACGTGACCGCACGCGAGGCGCTCGAACTGATGTACGACTACAAGATAGAGCGCGTACCAATCGTCGACGACGAGAACCGTCTGGTCGGGCTCGTCACGATGCAGGGTATCCTCCAGCGCCGCGAACACGAGAGCGCCGCCCGCGACGAAAACGGACAACTCCGATGCGGCGTGGCAGTCGGGCCGTTCGAAGACGACAGGGCCGTCGCCGCGGACGATGCGGGTGCAGACGTGCTCTTCATCGACTGCGCCCACGCGCACAACAAGAACGTAATCGAGAGCGCTCGCGAAATCGGTACCCTCGTCGAGGCCGACGTCGTCGTCGGCAACGTCGGCACCCGAGAGGCCGCCCAGGCGGTCGTCGACTTCGCAGACGGAATCAAAGTCGGCATCGGCCCGGGAAGTATCTGTACCACTCGCGTCGTCACCGGCGCGGGGATGCCGCAGATATCCGCTATCGCGGAGGTTGCAGACGTCGCCTCCCGAGAGAACGTGCCAGTCATCGCAGACGGCGGGATTCGCTACTCGGGCGATGCTATCAAGGCAATCGCCGCTGGCGCAGACGCCGTGATGCTCGGATCGTACTTCGCGGGCACCGACGAGGCACCGGGTCGGGTCATCACGATGAACGGCAAACGGTACAAGCAGTACCGCGGGATGGGCAGCGTCGGCGCGATGCGCGCCGGCGGCGGCGCCAGATACCTCAAAGGCGAACCCGAAGACGAAGAGGAGTACATTCCCGAAGGGGTCGAAGCCGCGACGCCCTACAAGGGAAGCCTCGCCTCCGAACTCCACCAACTCGTCGGCGGAATGCAGAGTGGGATGGGTTACGTCGGTGCCCCCACCATCCCCGAGTTCAAGACGCGCTCGAAGTTCGTTCGCGTCTCGGCGGCCGGACAGACGGAGGGACACCCCCACGACGTGATGATTACGGACGAAGCACCCAACTACAGTCCGCAGAACTGACCGGAAGGGTGCGCTTCGGCGAGGCTCTGGTCACTGACGAGTGCTCGGAGACGAAGACGCTCGGCCCCCGCCGGTGGGCGCGAATTTCACTTCGTCAAACCTGAGTTTGATATCGAAATAGCGGCCAGTTACGTTTTGACGTAACTGTGTTTGGATACACGCCCGTTTACTCTATGCAAATGTATTTATACAGTCACAAGAAATCATAAACTCGGAGACGACGCGGCCACGCGGGGGAGAGGTACCTTAATAATCCCTGAAACCCCAACCGAAGTCGTGAACGCTCGCCGAGGACCACGTCGATACAGATGAGTGAAAATAAACCGCTCGTACTCGTCGCCGAGGACGAGCCAGACCTCGCAGACCTGTACGCAACCTGGTTATCGGGCAGCTACCGGGTTCGGACGGCTTACGGCGGGCGCGCAGCGCTCGAGGCCCTCGACAAGAACGTCGCAGTCGTGCTTCTCGACAGGCGGATGCCCGACCTTTCGGGCGACGAAGTGCTCGACGAGGTCAGGAACCGCGGCCTCGACTGCCGCGTCGCGATGGTAACGGCTGTCGAACCCGACTTCGACATCATCGAGATGGGCTTCGACGATTACCTCGTCAAGCCGGTGGCCAAGGAGGCACTGACAGAGACGGTTTCGAATCTGTTACTGCGAAACTCCTACGACGAGGGCGTCCAGCACCTGTTCTCGCTGGCCTCGAAGAAAGCGCTGCTGGAGTCTGAAAAGGGCCCAACGTCGCTCGAACAGAGCGAGGAGTACCGTGAACTGGAACGAGAGCTGTCCGCACTCCGCTCGGAACTCGACGACACCTTGAGCGAACTATCGACTGCCGGAAATCTTGGGCTCATCTACCGCGACCTGGAACGCGACCTGGAACGCGACCTGGAACCGAACGGGTACGGCGAACGGTAACACGATTACTTACGGCTTTGGTCCCCGCATCTTCTGCCGCGTGAACGTCGGACGGACGGAGAGCGTACGTTGGCGACGAAACGACCGCAAGAGCAGGAGCGCAATCGGTATCGCCGTCACGGATAGGGCCACCGCTGGGACGACGGCACCGACGACGTAGAGGAGGACTGCACCGAGCACAGTCGCCCCGAGGAGGAGACTGTACACCGCCCGGCGAGCGAGGCGAGAGGCCGCGTCTTCGTCTCCGAGGACGATACGCGTCGTCACCGAACCACGGTCGAGGTGGTCGAGCACCCCGTCCAGACATACTGCTAATGCCATTGCAAAAGAAGTTGGCATAGACTATGTTGTTTCGGAAGTTTTACCAGAAGGTAAA
>JBNJGG010000140.1:0-7243 GCA_051747545.1 Halobacteriota archaeon
CAGCCTGCTCCCGACGATGAAGTCGGGGCTCGCGAGCCCGGACCACGTCGTCGACATCGGGCAGGTCGACGAGATGCAGGGAATCGAGGCGGACGGCGAGACGGTCTCTGTCGGCGCGCTCACGACGTACGCGACCATCGCGGATTCGACCGCCATGCGCGAGAGCGTCGCCGTGATGGCTCGGGCCGCCCACGAAGTCGGCGACGTGCAGGTACGTAATCGCGGCACAATCGGCGGCAACCTCGCCCACGCGGACCCGGCGTCGGACCTGCCTGCGGCCGCCCTCGCCGCCGACGCGACGATGGTTCTTCGCGGGCCAGACGGCGAGCGGCGCGTCGGTGTCGACGACTTCTTCCAGGGGATGTACGCGACGGCGGTCGGTGGGGACGAACTCCTCACGCGCGTCGACTTCCCGTCTCACCCCGACAACGTCGCGGCCTACGCCAAGAAGCCGAGTCCGTCCTCCGGGTACGCGATGGTCGGCGTCGCGGTCACCCTCTCGATGGACGGCCAGACAGTCGAGGACGCTCGCGTCGCGGCCAACGGCGTGATGGACCACGGTGTCCGTCTCGGACCCGTCGAATCCGCGCTCGCGGGTGAGTCACTCGACGCAGACACCATCGAGGCGGCGGCCGAACAGGCCGCGAGCGACCTCGACGAACTGATGATGATGAGCGACCTGCAGGCCTCCGGCGAGTTCCGCGCCCAGCTACTCGGGGTGTACACCGAACGGGCGCTCACCGACGCCGCCGCACGCGCTGGCGTGGCGACGCCGTCGGCCTGAGTCGCGTCGGTTGGTGAGTCGGTTTCACCGGGTCTCAGACCCACGCAGGTTGCGGATTTCCTCTCATTTCTGAGCCATCGACGCCTCTCGATCGACAGACTGGTCTCTGGGTTTCGAAGCGCTCACCACGTCCCTGCTCCCGTCGACGACTTCTCATCCCCGGTTCGAAACTCACCCGATGGCGCGTATTTTAGACAAATTCTCTTCGACAAACGATTATGTGGGTGTACAACCTTACAATAGGTATGTCTGATGCAGTAATCGTAATCGATATGGTGAACGACTTCGTCACCGGTGCAATCGGAACAGAGCGCGCGTTCGACGTGGTCGCACCACTGGAGGAGGAGTTGCTCCCAGCGGCCCGCGATACAGGAGTCCGAGTCATCTACGCCAACGACGCGCACCGTCCGGAGGACTTCGAACTCGACATCTGGGGCGAACACGCGATGCGCGGAACCGAGGGTGCGGAAGTGATTCCCCAGCTCACGCCGACCGACGCCGACGACGTCTTCGAGAAGCGCTTTTACGACGCGTTCTACGAGACGGGCCTCGACGCACACCTCAGGAGCCTGGGCGTCGACCGCGTCGTCTTGACGGGCCTTCACACCAACATGTGCGTCCGTCACACCGCGGCCAGTGCGCTCTTCCGTGGATACGACATCGTCGTTCCGACCGATTGCGTGAACGCGTTCAGCGAAGAAGACCACCTCGGCGGCCTCGACTACCTCGAAGAGGTGTATCACGCGGAACTCACCACTGCAAGCGAACTTGCCGACGAGTGGGATCGTCCGTGAACACGTCTAGCCACCCGCGGTGGGCGTGTCACCTCTCAGTGCGCCGGGTGGTGTCACTCGGCGGCCGAGGCAAGCGGGCGAACGTCGGACTCGACCGAGGCCGTCGACATCCGTACCGGGTCGTCGATCCGCGGAGCGATGACATTTGGCGTCGTTCCTCTGGCCCCAACGTTGGTATCGCGTGGCATCGTACAGGCGACCATGCCCAAAACAGCGCCCTTCGAAGCGTACACCGAGCGATACGAGGGCTGGTTCGAGACCCACGAAGACGCCTATCAATCTGAACTGCTGGCTCTGCGTCGTCTCCTGCCGGCGACTGGATACGGCATCGAAATCGGCGTCGGGAGCGCGCGCTTTGCAGCCCCGCTCGGGATGCAAGTCGGCGTCGACCCTTCAACGAGGATGCTCCAGTACGCTCGTGAGCGTGGGATAGACGTAGTACAGGGGGTCGCTGAACGTCTCCCTTTCACGGACGACACGTTCGACACCGCCCTGATCGTGACGACTATCTGTTTCGTCGACGACATCCCTCAAACGCTGGCCGAGGCTGCGCGCACCCTCCAGCCAGATGGGGCGCTCGTCATCGGTTACATCGACAAGAACAGCCCCGTTGGCGAACTCTATCAGGAAACGAAAGCACAGAATCCGTTCTACCGGGAGGCGGTGTTCGTCTCGACCGAAGAGCTCGTGCGGGCCCTCGAAGACGCGGGGTTCACCGACTTCGAGTTCGTCCAGACCATCTACCACTGGCTCGGCGAAATCGACGGCCTCGAACCGATCGAGGAAGGGTACGGTGACGGCTCCTTCGTCGGGATTCGAGCGACACGATAGTCGTTCTCGCGTCGATCGTCGATACCGACGGGGGTAAACCGCTCAATTGCCGCCAGATTCGGAGACGGCGAAGGTACCGGACGACTCGACACCGATGGAGCCGACGAGTTCGGTGTGGGGGTACGGCATCCCGACGCCCTCGGCGTCGAAGCGGGTTTTCACCGCCTCGATGAACGCGGCTTTGACGGGTCCCGCCCCGGTCTCTCGGGGATCGATCCAGATTCGTCCGGAGAGAACGACGGCGGAGTCGCCGAGTGTCGTCACTGGGGCAGAGGGTGCGGGCTCTGTGAGGACACCGTCGATGGCTGCGCCCTCCTCGACGATGATGGTCCGGGCGAGGTCGATGTCGACGTCGTAGTCGATGCCGAAGTCGTAGTCGATTCGGAGCGTCTCGTTCGCGACGGGATTCTTCACGACCGTGTTCGCCAGGTCGCCGTTCGGCACCGTGAGCAGCTCGTTCCCGAACGTGTCGAGTTTGGTGACGCGGAGTTGAATCTCACGGACGACACCGCTGTTTCCGTCCCACTCGATGTAGTCGCCCACTTCGAACGGTTTGTCCTTGATGATGAACACACCTGCCACGAAGTTGCCGATGAGGTCCTGTGCGGCGAACCCCATCGCGAGTGCGAGTGCACCGGTCAGCGTCGCGAACGCCCCGAGGACGGCGGGGAATCCGGCGACCATCGCGGCGATGGCGAACGCACCTACTAGCGCGAACGCCCCCGCGATATTCGAACCGAGACTGACGATGGCCGGAGAGAAGTCACGCGCACCGAGTGCACGCTTCGTGAGGCGCACGAGCACTGACCGACCGACGAGGTAGATGACGACGAACGAGACGAGGAAGACGACTACGGTCACGGCGAAGGAGACGAGCGCGTCGCCGTAGCTGGCGATCAATTCGCCAGTGTTCGTCGGCAGTCCTTGCTGGAGTACTTGAAATCTCATACGAAGCGAAAGCCGCCCATCCATATAATTATATCTTGATAATTAGTGATGGACTCGACGGGACATGACCAGACGCCGCTGTGGGTGCGTCGGGCTGAGTGGACGCGCTCCTTGCGGTTCTAGCCTCGCGCTGGGGGCTCGTCACCCCACCTACGAATACTGCTGGTCTCTCCAGAGACGCAGACCAAAGTGACTAAAACAGACAATTCGATGGCGAAAGAGCAGATCACCGGCGCAGCTGAATCTCTCTTTCGGTGACAGTTCTCAGCGGTGTCGGAAGTTGGCTGAGAATGAACTCGTCGAGTGGGCCCACGAGGCAAAGGCGATGTACCGAATAACGGATCTCGGGCCGGAGGCTGCTCGCTCGTCACGTTCGTTTCTCGCAGAAGCGACCACGACGGGGATTCGGTACGAGGCGAGACAAACCTCGTTCAAACGTTGACTCTGCAAAACGGACCCGACGGGATTCCCACGAGCGTTAGCGAGTGGGAAGTCGTCGGGGGAGTGAGCGAAGCGAACGGACCCGACGGGATTTGAACCCGCTGTCGGACCTGACGGCCCGACAAGCCCCCGCCTGCTATCGCTCGCCGGGACGCGACATCTTGGTCCGGAACCACGCCTCTGTCCGCTGAGCTACGGGCCCTCGTCGGGTCGTACAGGTCGCACGGGATCATTCGTTGTGAACACTACAGATCGCGGCGAGACGACCGACTCAGACCAAAGTCTCGGGCCGGTCAGAGAGATAGTCGAAGACTGCGCCGAGCGAGAAGCCGTACGCGAGGTGCCCGACGAAGGTGCAGACGATGTAGATGACGAGTGCGATTCCGGTAAAGCCCTCGTAGAACCCCACGACGAACCCCGTCCAGAGGATTGCTCCGAACGGGATGCCTTTGAGTGCGAATCGATCCCCTGGGAGGTACCACCCGATTGAGGCAAAGAAGAGGGGCCACGGAACCATCCCGAGCAGGAGGAAGACGATGAACCCCGCGGCGATGGCGTTGTTCGGGAACAACAGCGACATCCCGGTCAAATCCGCCAGCAGCGTGAACGAACTCATCTCGAACGCTCCGAACGCAGACGCAACGATGAGGCCGACCGTCAACGCCGACGTCCCGACCAGTCCACCGATTGCACCGATAACTCCGTCGACGACGATACCGAACATGCGGTCGTACTCGAGCACTTCTACGGTTTCCGGAGCGTCGACCGTCTCGTACGATTTTACCTCATCATCGTTCATGATAATGACAATGGGTAGCACGGAGATAAACCTTGCTACGCGGGACCTCATCGCGGTCGTTCTGTCACTATTCTGTCCGTAGTTGCCACCCGTCGAACCTCTCTGCCACTACCTGTTTCCGCGTCTCTCGCTGGGGCTATTGCTGGCTGAGTGGTCTGACCTGGTGCGCGCACAGCCGTTAAGCCCCTCCAGTTCTACTACCGGGACGTGCTCTCGAGCGCCATCGGTCGTGGCGTTCTCGTCGCGGTCGGAGTGGCGACGTTTCCTCGACCTGTCCTCGCCCACGCCGGGTCGCTCGGTGGTTCTCTCGAAACCGCCTCGGCTCCGTTCTGGTTGGTCCTCGTGTCGGGCGGTGGTGTCGTCGGCGTCTCCTTTCTGTTCACCAGCCTGATGACCGACCACGACCTCATCCGGTCGGTCAACGCTCGTCGAACCAGCGTCTCGTCGGTGTCTCGTGGGGCCTCTCCGCGATGGGTTGCAGTCCGCTGGTTCGCGGTCGTCGCCCTTCTCGCGGTCATCATCCTCGCTTTCGTCGCTCCGGCCAGTCCGACCGCGAACACTGCCGTCCTGTTCGTCTGGGTCGGCTGGTGGGCCGGGTACACGATGTCCGTCTACCTCGTCGCCGACACGTGGTCGACCGTCAACCCGTGGCGAACCCTCGGAGACGTACTCTCCACACGGTCCCGGTCGCTTCCAGCACGAGTCGGCGTGTGGCCGAGCGTGGTCGGTCTGCTCGGATTGGTGTGGGTCGAAGTCGTGAGCCCGGTTGCGGGAGCACCGCGATTGTTGGGGGCCATCATCGTCCTCTACTCCGTCGTCACACTCGCTGGTGCCGCGACGTTCGGTCAGGCGTGGTTCCAACGGGTCGACCCTGTCACCCGTGTATTCACAGTCTACGGACAGCTAGCACCGCTCCAACGAACCGACCAGGGCCTGTCGCTGTCCGTTCCGGGGTCGAAACTCGTCCGACACCCGACCGCCATGAAGACCGACGAGGTTGCGTTCGTCATCGCCCTGCTGTGGGTGACGACGTACGACGGACTGGTCTCGACGGTCGGCTGGAACGAACTGGTCGGGGGTGTCGTCGATGCCGGCGTCCCCCCACGCCTCTTCCACCTCGTGACGATTCTGGCGGGGTTCGGGCTCTTCTTCGGGACGTATCGTCTCGCAGCGAAGGCCGCCCGACAGACTGCTGACTCGTACGTCACTCGGGAGTTCATCGAGGGGTGGTTCACACCCGCACTGGTACCCATCGCTGCCGGGTACCACCTCGCACACTTCCTGGGCTACTTTCTCACCCTCGCTCCCACGCTGGTGACGGTGGCACTCGACCCGCTCTCACCACCCGTCCTCGTCCCCGTGATGGCGCTTCCGTCGTGGTTCGGGAGCCTGCAACTGGCCTTCGTCGTACTCGGGCACCTGCTTGCCATCTGGGTCGCCCACGCGCGCTCGTTCGACCTCTTTCCGGGCCGTCTTCAACCGATACGGAGCCAGTACCCTTTCATCCTCGTCATGGTCGTCTACACGATGACGAGTCTGTGGGTCGTCGCTCAACCATACGCCCCTCCACTCACCTGAGTATCCATGACGTCCAGACCACTTCCAGCGACGTCCGTCCCCCCCGGCGAGACGCCCACGGCTCGCTGTCCGTACTGTGAGCGACCGTTTCGGCGGTCCCGAGAGTGTACACTGCACGTCGTCGAGGCTCACGCTGAGTGTACGCGCGAAGAACGAGAAGCCTACGAACGCGCACGCGAGGCCGAAGACGACGACCTGTTCATCTTCCACCTCAAGGTGTTCTTCGCACTCGGTGCAGTCCACGCGCTCTTCATCATCACCTATCTGGTGGCGTTCAGTTAGGCGGGCGCTCGACCGGTTCGACTTCACGTGCGAGACCCACCGCGTCGCCGACGCGCATCCGTGGTCTCGGATCAGTGTGACGACGCGTCCGATCAACTCGGACTGCGCCGACCGCGACGCGGGGACTCCCCTGTACTCAGTGGCCGCCTCCGCCGTCGGGACGTGGGGTCGAAGCGATCGCGGCGGTAATCACGCCGACGCCGACGAGGACGACTACCCCACCCCCGATGACGAGCATCTCGCCACCGTGAATCGCTTCGCCGACGAGCAGGACGATCAACCCGACGACTACCAGTATCAACGAGAATCCGTACGTGGGTGCACCTCGTGCCATGTGTGGTATGGTAGCACCAGACAGTATAAAGCGTTCGGCGTCAGGCCGCCGGTTCACCGGTGAGGCCGCCGAGAACGACGAGTGCGAAGACGACCACGGCCGTGAGGATTCCGCCACCGAACACGAACGGATGAAACGCACCCCCACCGGTCGCTCGCATCATGCCGACCGAGACGCCGACTCCGACCGGCACTGCGAGTAACAGCGCGTACCCGAGTGCAGTCCTGTACTCTTGCCGACCCGAACGGTCCATGGAAACTACTGGATGGAGTACGACGCCGCCAGCGTGAGCGCGAGTGCGGCGGTCAACCCGATGGTTATCAGGTACGTGAGCGACCGTGGCTCGAATCTCAGGTGCATGAAGTACCCCGCGACGAGTAGCGCCTTCACAAACGACAGCACGATGATGGTTCCGAAGGCCGTCCAGTAGGTTAACCCTGCGAACTCGACAA
>JBNJGG010000141.1:0-7196 GCA_051747545.1 Halobacteriota archaeon
GGAGACGAACAGTTTCGAGGTGATGGGGCCGGTGAGTTCGGTCTCTTCTTCGATGGGGTCGGTGAGGAAGGTGACGCCGTCGCCCAGCGCCTCGTACGTCACTGAATCCTCGGTCTCCTGCTGCTGGGTCGAGAGTTCGTCGCCGTCGGGGTGGAGGTAGTAGTTCGTCCACTCCGTTCTCGGGATGGGCCACGCCTCCTCGTGGCGCTCTTCGAACTGTTCGCCCGGACTTCGAATCTGCAGTTGGACGGGTGGCTGTTCGTCCCAGCCGTTGTCTTCGCCCTTGAGGTAGTAGTCGAAGAACCGCTTCTGCAGGTCGACACCGTAGTCGGTGTAGAAGTGCGTCCAGTGAGCCACGCCGTGGATTTCCAGCCACTTCTCCTCGGAACCTGCCCCGAGGTAGCCTTCGACGTTGCCGCGGAGGTGACCGCCGTGGCCGCCCCAGTTACCCGCCGAAAGCACGGGAACGTCTATCTTCGACAGGTCCGGGATGTAGGCGTCCCAGTACTCGTCGTCGGCCAGTTTGTGCTTCATTCGACCCTCGCGGAGGTCCACACGGTTGGCGTCGAGTTCGAGGTCCGTGAGCGTCTCCGGGCCGGCCACCCAGTCGCCGGTGAGCGGACTGCGGAAGCCCTTCTCGCCCATCCCGTACTGGAGGGGGATTACCTGCCGTTCGAACCACGCCTGCGCGTAGGTCGTGAAGATGCCGCCGTGGTGGCCCGCGTCGCGGTAGCGATCGGAGATTCCCTCCCACGGACAGATGGCCGCGAGGTGGTCGGGCTGCAGTGTGGCGACCTGCCACTGGTTGATGGCGAAGTAGGAGATGCCGTTGAGGCCGACCTTCCCGTTCGACCACTCCTGCTGACCCGCCCACTCGATACACTGCGCGAAGTCCTCGGCCTCCTGCTGGGATTGGGGATCGAGGAAGCCGGGAGAGCGACCCGCACCCCGCGAGTCGACGCGGACGACGGCGTAGCCGTCCGGGACCCACTTCTCGGGGTCCACCGTCTCCCAGGTCGTGTACTTCCCGGACGTTCCGGACGCCACCTCGGGGTACTCTTCGACCATGTGATTCCACTGGTACTCGTATAGCTGTTCGAAGTGGAGCCACTTGCCGTAGGGTCCGTACGTCATGATGACCGGATACTCGCCGTCTTCGGGCGGCCGATACACGTCACAGCGGAGCGTGACGCCGTCGTCCATCTCGATGGGTACGTCCCAGTCGATTCGCATCCCGTCGCGAATCTCCGATTTGGGATATTCACTCATAGTGTACTCTTCAATCTGTATCTGGGGTGATAAACTTTCGTGGGGTTGCCGACGGTTCCCGTCCGCGGTCCTTCTTCAACGCGTTGAGACAAATTTTTAATACGGAGGATTCAGAATACCCGGTAGACCGTCTATGGATAAGGATTCATTCTTGGTGAAGTGGGGGGCATCGATATTCGGAATCGGCATCGTGATTATAATCTGGCAACTCGCGACTGAAACGTTCGGGTTGCTCCCGGAGATCGTCATGCCGTCACCGACGGACATCATGGGGGCGTTCATGCAGTATAACGACCTCATTATGAAGCACTTCTGGTCGACGGTCACCGTCGCCGCAGTTGGGTTCTTCTCGGTCGTCATCCTCGGTGTGGTGTTCGGATCGCTGTTCGCGATGTCCGAATGGGTTTACGAGACCTTCATGCCCCTCGTCGTCGCCGGCAACTCCGTGCCTCGGGTCGCCCTCGCCCCGCTCATTCTCTTCTACGTCGGTGACTTCGTCAGCGCCGACATGGCGAAGTACGTCATCGCTGCGTGGGTCGCGTTCTTCGGCCTGTTCGTGAACGTCATCGAGGGGCTAGAGACGATCGACGAGGAGGAGTACGACCTGTTCGCTTCGCTCGGGGCGACGCCGTGGCAACGGTATCGGAAACTCCTCGTGTGGAACGCGCTTCCACACTTCTTCGACGGGTTGAAACTGGCAACTACGGGTGCAATCGTCGGTGCGGTCGTCAGCGAATACGTCGAGGCCAAAGAGGGAATCGGCTACATCGTCCTCTTCGCCCTCGGTGGCGTCCAGTTCGACATCGTCTTCGCGGCGGTCGGCCTGATGTCTCTGGTGGCACTCTCGTTGTTCCTCAGCTTCTTCGTGCTGCAGAGCAAGGTCATCTTCTGGCAGAATACGGACCTGTTCTAGGGTCTCTCGGACTCTTTTTCCCGTTTCGTTGGTGCTTGCCAGCCATCGTTCGCTACGACGGCCACACTCGTTTCTCATTGGCCTGCGGATCCGCGCCGCGTGTCCGGTTCGGCGTATTCCGAACGGCGTTCTCGCACGTCTCTCGTCCACACGGTCTGCACTCACGGGGCTCCCGAGCCACGCCGACGGTTCCGTCGCTGAGGTGCACTCGTTCGTGGCCCCGGCAGCATCGGGGGCAGATTTTCACCCCTCGTTCGTCGCCCTTCGACTCACTCCTCGTCGACCCGACGCAAACCGCACCTCAGTCAGTTCGACTCGACCGTGAGTTCGTCTGACCAGTTCACGTGTCGGCACTGCGCTCACCCCATTCACCTTTCCTCACTTCGTCTCGTGGCTTCACGGACGACTTCGGCATCGCCATCGGTAGGACGACGGTGACGCCACTCTCTCTGACTGGTCGGTGCCCGACTTGCGTTCTGGTGTCGGGACTGGCGACGTACGGCCGAGAGAACGAATCGTGGGTAGGACACGCTCAGACGCGTCCTGTCGTGTCACACGGCGACGCCCTCTCGACTGTGGCTCTCTCGGCCCATCCTGACGGGGCACCGCGACTGGCTCTCGCACCGCCGTTGGGCCTCTCGGGGCTCCTGTCGCTACAGAGTCCCGCCCTGTCTAACGAAGAGAAGAGAGTCGAAACCGCGGTTACACAGCGTTCTTCGGCCCTGGTCTCAGGGTCTCGAGCAGGAAATTCACGATCTGGTAGGCGAGAATCGCCACGAACATGAGCAGGAACACGGTTCCGAACACCACACCGATCTGCAGTTGCTCGTACATCGAGACGATGAGGAACCCGAGTCCACTCCCCGAGGCGATGAACTCCGCGACGATGGCCCCGACCACAGACGACTTCACGGCGATGCGGATTCCGGCGAACATGTGCGGGAGCGCGACCCAGATCTTGATGTTCTTGGCCATCTGCCACCGACTGGCTCCGCTTATCTCGCCGAGATTGTAGTACTCTTCTTCGATGCTCGTGAACCCGGTGAGGGTGGAGACGTACACCGGGAAGAAGCTCAGCATCGAGACGAACAGGGCGATCGCAAACAGGTTGATGCCGAACCACACCAGGAACAGCGGTGCGACGATGGCCGCGGGAATCGAGTAGATGAACACCACCCACGGCATCCCGACTCGGCGCATGAGGTACGACTCAGCGGTGAGGATGCCGAGACCGATACCGATGGTCATGCCGAATATGAATCCGGACACGATCTCGATGACCGTCGTCCGCAATCCTTGCAAGACGACGTCCCGGGCGTCAATCGTCTCCTGGAGCGAGAACCAGGGACTGGGCAGGTAGAGGTTCGACTGTACGACGAAGTCGGCAAAGAGTTGCCAGACCACTATCAAGAGTATCCCTACCAAAATCGTGTTCTTGTTCCGACCAAACCATCCGTTTAGCATCGACCCCGTGCCAAATGTACTCCCCGTCTTGGTACTCATGCGCATCCATTCCTTCTCATCTCACATATATATTCCGCTGGTGTGATCGCCGGTGTGTTGCGACTCGCCTCCGACGTACACGTACTCGTCCCGGCCGTGATGAGGCTATCGACGCGCTCGATGTTCGACGTCAACGCCGAACGTCCGGCAGTCGACGACGAGAGTGTCGCAACCGACCGCGAACGTGCTGGGATTGTTTGCGGTGGCACGTCGAGCGTCGTCGACTCGGGAGTCGGTTGCTCGCTTCGACGTTCTCGAGTCCAACTACTCCCGTTCGGGGACGATTGGGAGCGTGACGTGTGAGGGGTGGTCGGGCCCGGTGTGGACGGTGACCTCGCCGCCGTACACTTCCGGCGGCCGGTCCCGCGCGTCCTCGTGGTGATACGGCCCGACGCCAGTCCACCCGTTCCACGTCGTTTCGGGGTCGACGCCGGGGTACTCGTAGTCGTTGCCGCGCACCGACAGGCCGATGCGGTACCCTTCGGGTGCCACGATGCTGGTCGGCAGAATTTCTATGTCCAACTCGTAGACTTCGCCGGGTTCCAGTGGCTGTTCTTCGTCGTGAGCGAGGAAGGGACGCCACGGCTCGCTTCGCTCCTCGTCGAGTTTGCGGTGCGACGCGCGCAACCACCCGAGTGCGACGGGTTTGTTGGGGTCGAGCGCCCCGTGGAATGTAACTTCCTCCATGTCGGGGGTGAAGACGCGGACGACGAGGAAGAGGTCGGCGTCCTCGGTGTCCGAGGAGACGAACAGTTTCGAGGTGATGGGGCCGGTAATCTCGGTCTGCTCGGAGAGCGGGGGGGTGAGGAAGGTGACGCCGTCACCGAGCGCGTCGTACGTGACAGACCCCTCCGAGTCCGGCGCGTCGGCCGAGAGCGTGCTATCTGTGGTGTGGAGGTAGTAGTTCGTCCACTCGGTTCGCGGAATGGGCCAGGCTTCCTCGTGACGCTCTTCGAACTGTTCGCCCGGACTACGAATCTGCAGTTGGACGGGTGGCTGTTCGTCCCAGCCGTTGTCCTCGCCCTTCAGGAAGTAGTCGAGGAACCGCTTCTGCAGGTCGACGCCGTAGTCGGTGTAGAACTCTGCCCAGTGTTCGCCGCCGTGGAGTTCGAGCCACTTCTGCTCGCTGCCCGCGCGCAGGTACCCCTCGACGTTGCCGCGCAGGTGCAGACTGTGACCGCCCCAGTTGCCCGCCGAGAAGACGGGAACGTCGATCTGAGACAGGTCTGGAATCCGACCGTCCCAGTACGGGTCGTCGAGCAGTTTCTTCTGGATTCGAACGTCGTCGATAGGCCCCCGATTCGCGTCGAGCTCCTCCCCGGTCAGTGTTTCAGGGCCTGCGACCCAATCGCCGGTCAACGGACTCCGATACCCGTTTTCGCCTTTTCCGTGCTGGACGGGGACGACCTGTTTTTCGAACCAGCCATCCGCGTAATGGCAGTAGACACCACCGTGGTGAGCACCGTCTCGGTAGCGGTCTGAGGCACCCTCCCAGACGCAGATGGCTTCGAGGTGGTCGGGTTGGCGAGCGGCGACCTGCCACTGGTTGATCGCGTAATACGAGATACCGTTGAGACCGACCTTCCCGTTCGACCACGCCTGCTGACCCGCCCACTCGATGCACTGCTCGAAGTCTCGTGCCTCTCGATCCGCCTGAACCTCGATGTATCCCGGCGAACGACCGGCCCCGCGTGAGTCGACTCTGACGACGGCGTAGCCGTCCGGGACCCACTTCTCGGGGTCCACCGTCTCCCAGGTGAGATAATTCCCCGTCGTGTCTGCACCGACGTCCGGGTGCTTTTCGAGCATGCGGTCCAACTGGTACTCGTAGAGCTGTTGGAAGTGGAGCCACTTGCCGTAGGGGCCGTACGTCATAATGACCGGATACTCGCCGTCGTCGGGCGGCCGATACACGTCACAGCGGAGCGTGACGCCGTCGTCCATCTCGATGGGCACGTCCCAGTCGATTCGCATTCCGTCACGTACCTCGGTTTTTGGATAGTCGGACATCGCCAATCACCGTTGGATGTTTGTCACGAAACATAAAACTTAGTAACGAATTCATCTCACGTCTACCGGTGAATTGTTGCCAAATTGCCCGGCGTGAGCCGCTCGCGAACGTGACCGACGTCGTCTACAGTGGTCGAAACGCGCTGCTCAACTCGTATCTCTTATATTCGAAACGTAACCGTCTCCGACTCGCGCCAGCACGGTACCCTCACACCAACAGAGACGTTCCTCAGACGTATCACCCGGTAGATTTTACGAACGGACTTGTCAATCCTAGGGATGTAAAGTCCGACATATTCTGGCTCCTTTCTCGAACAACGCACTGGGAAAAATCCGTCCCCCGAGAAAAAACTCGAAATATTTGTCTGACGGGCCTCAGCGACGCTCGTTCGACGGCCACACTATTCGTCGAGTGCGTCGACTTCGACGGCACTCTGTTTTATTCGTGCGGACTCGATTCGATTCGACTCGTGGTCGCTTCTCCGGGGCCAACGTTTATTCTGCCTGGTCGTTTCGTTCAGAGCGGATGAAATCCACAGACTACCAGCCCGAAACGGAGTTACGCGACGGGATACGAATCGACTGGGACGTGCCCATCGAGATGGACGACGGCGTCGTGCTGCGCGCCGACGTCTACCGCCCCCCGGAGGAGGACGAATACCCCGTCATCATCTCCTACGGCCCCTACGGCAAGTGGCTCCACTTCGAACAGCTCTACGAGTACCAGTGGGAGCAAATGGCCGAACATCACCCGGACGTCCCTTCGGGGTCGTCAAACAAGTACCAGAACTGGGAGACGGTGGACCCCGAGAAGTGGGTCCCGGACGGCTACGCGGTCGTTCGCGTCGACTCGCGGGGTGCGGGTCGCTCTCCCGGCTACGTAGACGTCTACTCTCGACGCGAAACTGACGATTTCGCACAGTGCATCGAGTGGGCGGGCACCCAGGAGTGGTCGAACGGGAAGGTCGGCCTCAACGGCATCTCCTACTACGCGATGAACCAGTGGCAAGTCGCCGCTCGCCAACCCGACCACCTCGCAGCCATCTGTCCGTGGGAAGGCGCAGCAGACTGGTATCGTGACTTCTCCCACCACGGCGGTATCTACACCGATTTCGCCGATCGGTGGTACAACAGGCAGGTAACGACCTTACAGCACGGCCTCGGCGAGAACGGATATCGAAGTCGCATCAACGGTGACCTGGTTTCGGGTCCCGAGACGCTCACGCCCGAGGAACTCGGGGCGAATCGCGCCGACCTCGGCGACGACTTGCTGTCGAACGAACTCGCCACCGACGACTACTGGTCCGAGCGGAACCCGGACTGGTCGAACGTGGACGTCCCCATGCTCTCGGCGGGTAACTGGGGCGGCCACGGCCTCCACCTGCGCGGCAACGTCGAGGGGTACCTGCGCTCGGAGAGCGAGGAGAAATATCTCGAACTCCACGGCGGCGAACACTGGACGCACTTCTACACCGACTACGGTGTCGACCTGCAGAAGCGG
>JBNJGG010000142.1:0-1623 GCA_051747545.1 Halobacteriota archaeon
GGAGGCCCTGCTCGCGTCGCTGGCGGTCGAAACCTGAGTCGAATCGCCAGCGCCGTCGACGGCGTCAGGTCGTCTCGAACTCGAAGCGGGCCCCGCCGTCGTCGCCGTCGGTGACGCGGACGCGCCAGTCGTGAGCTTCGACGATGCGCCTGACGATGGCGAGGCCGAAGCCGATGCCGCTCGACCCCGTCGTGTATCCGGGGTCGAAGACGCCTTCGCGGTCGGCTTCGGGGATGCCGAGGCCGTCGTCCTCGACGGCGAACCCGTCGTCCGTGCGGCGGACCACCACCCGAACGTCCGACCCGCCGTGTTCGACCGCGTTGCGAAACAGGTTGACGAAGAGGTCCACGAGTCGCTCTTCGGCCGCCTCGACGGGAATCGAATCGTCGACCGCGAGCGTCGCCGACGCCGTGTCGGCCAGGTTCCACGCCGTCGCAGCCACGTCGGCGGCGTCGAGAGGGGCGGTCTCGCCGACGACCTGCCCGTCGTGGGCGAGCGACAGCAGGTTCTCGATGAGCACTTCCATGCGCTCGAGCGCGTTGTCGACGCGCTCGAAGTGCTCGGGGTCGGCAGTCTCGCGGGCGAGGTCGAGATAGCCACCGGCCAGAGACAGGGGGTTTCGCAGGTCGTGAGAGACGATTCGGGTGAACTCGGCGAGGCGTTCGTTCTGTCCTTCGAGTTCTCGCTCGCGGTCGAGTCGCTCGGTGATGTCGGTGTAGATGGCGTAGCCCGCCGCGTTCGACCGACCTCGTTCGAGCGGGACAGCGTGGAGGAGGAAGTCTCGGGGGCCCTCGTGGGTGAGTCGCCGACACTCCTGTCGGATGCTGGCACCGGCCTGTAAGAGCGTGTTGAAACTGCCCGCCTCCGCGTCGAGTTCCACGTCGTCGGGGACGACGAAGCGATCGAGGTCCGCGCCGAGTACCTCCGCTTCGGGATAGCCGAACGCGGAGACGAACGCGGAGTTCACGTCGGTGACGACGGGGCGGTCGTCGCGGAACTCGTACGCGACGGCCGCGTCCGGGATGTTCTCGAACAACGCGCTCAGTCGGTCACGCTCGGCTCGAAGTCGCTGGTCGGCCCGCAGGCGTTCGTAAATCGCCTCGACGTAGGACAGCAACAGTTCGGCGAGTTCGACGTCTATCGCGTCGAAGTCCGCGGGCGTCTTCGAGACGGCCTGAAAGACCCCCCAGTCACCGACGGGGACGCTGATACCCGACTGGTAGGACGGGTCGGAGGGGACCGCCTCGCTGTCTTCGTCCATGCGAGTCGTCAGCTGTGACCGGCCGGTTCGGTGGGTTCTCCCCGCGACGCCCTCCGAGACGTGGGTCGGTTCGACGCCCTCGTCGGCGCGCTTGCGAGAGGCGGCCTGTGGGACGATTTCGTCGCCGTCGATGACGCCGATGAAGCACCTGTCGAAGGAGAGAATGGACTCGGCGATGTCGACGGTCCCCTCGTACAGCTCCGCCGCCGTCGTCACGGTTATCAGGCTTGCCGCACCGTCGTGTAAGCGCTCGATGCGGGAGCGGTCGCTCGGACGGGCGGCGGTCTGGGCGACCCACGACAACTGAGTCGCCAGCGACTCGGGGTCGTGTCGCGGAACGTGCCCGGCACATCGAGCGGGCG
>JBNJGG010000142.1:1633-7059 GCA_051747545.1 Halobacteriota archaeon
CACCGGCGGCGGTCCCGTCGCCGGTGGCACGTCGGTGAACAGGACCAGCGGCGTCGATTCGAGGACGTGACTCGGTACAGATACGTCTGGGGAGGGGAGAACGGCGCAGTCGGGGGCGACCCCTGACTCCGGAGTTTCGTCCGTGGAGAGTGTGAACCGCGAGTCGTCGAGAGCGGCCGCGACGAGCGCAGACACCGCTGGGTCGGGGTCGACGAGAAGCACGACGAGTGGGGGAGTAGTCGTCATGGCGAGAGGTCTCGGAAAGAGGGACGTGACAGGAGATAATAAACTACGCAGACATGCTTCGGCGTGACGTCGCCGAGTGACCTGCGGCGCTCCCGGGTCTGAAGCCGTCGCGCCGACGTGTCTGGGTCGGCGTGGGGACGGATGCGGGAGACGTGGATGTGACGCCCCGACCAGCGGGTTCGCTCGGGGGTGAGCCAGCGCGTTCTGACTCGGCGACCGACCGTCGGTGGGCGGGGGGAAACACGCGCGAGAGGGCTTCCCGGAACTGTTTTAGGCGGTGATGGGCCAAAAGGGAGTAATGAGCACACTCGAAGCGGAATACCGCCTCGATTATTTCGAGGAGAACGGGTTCGTGCGGGGGGAGTGTTCCTCTTGCGGCGCGCACTTCTGGACGCGTGACCACGACCGCGAGTTGTGCGGTGAACCCCCCTGTGAGGACTACAGTTTCATCGACAATCCGGGGTTCGACGAACCGCTGACGATGGAGGAGATGCGCGAGGAGTTTCTCTCCTTCTTCGAGCGCCACGACCACACTCGAATCGACCCGTACCCGGTCGCGGCCAATCGCTGGCGGGACGACGTGCTGTTGACGCAGGCGTCGATATACGACTTCCAGCCGCTGGTGACGAGCGGTCAGACGCCGCCGCCGGCGAATCCGCTGACTATCTCCCAGCCCTGTATCCGGATGCAGGACATCGACAACGTCGGCAAGACGGGTCGGCACACGATGGCCTTCGAGATGATGGCCCACCACGCCTTCAACGCCCGCGAAGAGGTCGGCGACGAGTACGCCTACAGCGGGGAAGTCTACTGGAAGGACGAGACTGTTCGGCTCTGTGACGAACTCTTCGAGTCGCTCGGTGCCGACATCTCGGAAATCACGTACATCGAAGACCCGTGGGTCGGCGGCGGCAACGCCGGCCCGGCAATCGAGGTCATCTACCGCGGGGCCGAACTCGCCACGCTCGTCTTCATGTCGCTCGAACTAGACCCCGACGGCGAGTACGAACTCAAGGACGGCAACCGCTACAGCCCGATGGACACGTACATCGTCGACACGGGCTACGGCCTCGAACGGTGGACGTGGATGAGCCAGGGGACGCCAACGGTGTACGAGGCGGTCTACCCCGACATGATCGCCTTCCTCAAGGAGAACGCTGAAATCGAACACACCGACGAGGAGGAAGAACTCATCCACCGCGCCGCGAAACTCGCGGGCCACATGGACATCGACGAGGCCGAGGACATGGAGGCCGCCCGCGACAACATCGCCAATCGCCTCGGCGTGAACAAGCGGGAGTTAGAGACGCTGGTTCGGCCCCTCGAAGACATCTACGCCATCGCCGACCACAGTCGAACGATGGCGTACATGTTCGGCGACGGCATCGTCCCGAGCAACGTCTCGACCGGCTACCTCGCCCGGATGGTGCTCAGGCGGACCAAGCGCCTCGTGGACAACGTCGGCGTCGACGCCCCGCTGGACGAACTCGTGGACATGCAGGCGAAACGGCTCGGCTACGAGAACCGCGACACCATCCGCGACATCGTCCGAACCGAAGAGCGCAAGTATCGCGAGACGCTCGAACGCGGCGGCCGGAAAGTCAAGCAGTTGGCAGAGGAGTACGCCGCGCTCGACAAACCCATCCCGGTCGAGCAACTCATCGAGTTGTACGACTCCCACGGCATCCAACCGGACATGGTTTCCGAGATCGCCGAAGAGCGCGGGACGAGCGTCGAGATACCCGACGACTTCTACTCGCTGGTCGCCGCGCGCCACGACTCCGAACAGGCCTTCGAGGAGAAGGACGCGACCGACGACAGACTGTCGGAACTCCCGGCGACGGAGAAACTCTACTACCACGACCAGGAGCGAACCGAGTTCGAGGCCGTCGTCCTCGACGTGTTCGAGCGCGAGGAGGGCTTCGACGTGGTTCTCGACCAGACGATGTTCTACCCCGAAGGGGGCGGACAACCCGGCGACAGAGGGACGCTCTCGACCGACGAACTCACCGCCGAAGTCGAAGACGTGCAGATACGAGACGGCGTCGTCCTGCACCGGACTGACCGCAACCCCGGGAAGGGCGAATTCGTTCGCGGGCAACTCGACGCTGACCGGCGGCGGCGACTGATGTGCCACCACACGGCGACCCACATCATCGGCTTCGCCGCCCGGCAGGTGCTCGGGCCGCACATCCGGCAGGCGGGTGCGCAGAAGGGAACCCAGAGTTCGAGACTCGACGTGCGCCACTACGAGCGAATCACCCGCGCCGAGGTCAGAGAAATCGAGCGCGTCGCCAACGACCTTATCAGACAGAACGTCCCGGTCAAACAGGAGTGGCCCGACCGTCACGAGGCCGAAGAGCGATACGGATTCGACCTCTATCAGGGTGGGATTCCTCCGGGCGAGAACATTCGCCTCATCCACGTCGGAGAGGACACGCAGGCGTGTGGGGGAACGCACGTCAAGCGGACGGGCGACATCGGCGCTGTCAAAGTGCTGACCACGGAACCGGTGCAGGACGGTGTCGAGCGAATCGTCTTCGCCGCGGGCGAGGCGGCCATCGAAGCCACCCAGCGAACCGAGGACGCCCTCTACGACGCCGCCGACGTGCTGGACGTCTCGCCGCAGGACGTACCCGAGACGGCCGAACGGTTCTTCGGCGAGTGGAAAGAACGCGGGAAGCAGATAGACCGACTGAAGCGGGAACTCGCTGAGGTTCGGGCCGCCACCGGTGGCGACGAGATCGACATCGACGGGACGCCCGCGGTGGTTCGGCGTCTCGACAGCGACGCCGACGAGTTGCGGGCGACGGCCAACGCCCTCGTACAGGAGGGTAAAGTGGCCGTCCTCGGTAGCGACGCGGGTGGTAGCGCCCTGTTCGTCGTGGGCGTACCGGACGGCGTCGGCATCAACGCAGGCGACGTCGTCGGCGAACTTGCCTCCCGGGTCGGGGGCGGAGGCGGCGGCCCGCCGGACTTCGCACAGGGCGGCGGGCCGGACCTCGACAACCTCGACGAGACGCTCGAGGACGCGCCGAACGTCCTCCGAAACGTCTTGAACGCGTGAGGACGCCGCCTTTTCAGTCCCTCGCGACCGCGGTGCAGAACCGCTGCCGGTTCGATTTCGGACGCAAATGTAGCGTCGGGAACCGTAGATACGGCATCGAATCTGCAGACACAGCGTCGGGAACCGTAGATACGGCATCGGTGATGGCAGGTAAGCCGACACTACCGTTTCACAACCAGTCCGGAAAGTGGAATAACGAGAACATACCAATAATGGAATAGTTCGTCGAGGGTGACATGGCCGGAACCTACACGAACCGGGTGCCGGGGCGCAGAGTGACGGCGTGCGGGTTGTTCTGTCTCGGACTCGTAGCCATCTGTGGAGGAGTACTCGACCCGACGACAGCGCTAGTGAGTGGAACGCCCGAATCGCTCGTCCGGGGGCCACCGATGCTCGACGGACAGACAGTCGCCGTGAGTCTGCTCGTCGGCGGGGTCATCACCGTCGTGTTCGGCGGCGTACTGTCGGTGGCGACCCGGTGACCGGGCGAGAGCCACGAGCGGGCAACACAACTGCTTTGCCGCTGGCAACCCGCAGTGTGGACGATGAGTAGAGTCCGGTTGGCGCTACTCGACGCCTCCCACAACTTCGAGGAGACGCCTCGCAACTTCCGGCGAGAACTCGACGCGGACCTGGCGGAGTTCGACGTGACCACGGGGGAGTTACCCCCGAGCGTCGCGAGCGACGGGCCAATCGGCTCCGACTCGCTCGCGTCGCGGTTCGATGGGGTCGTCGTCACCGGGTCGCGCTCCGCTGCCTACGAGGAGGAGCCGTGGATTCGTGAGTTGACGACGTGGCTCGCAGCGGCGGCCGACGCGGGGGCCCCGATTCTGGGGGTCTGTTTCGGCCATCAGGTGCTCTCCACGGCACTCGGCGGCCGCGTCGAGGCGATGGGCGAGTACGAACTCGGCTACCGGCAGGTGACCCACCGCGGCGGCGACCTGTTCGACGGCATCCGCGAGACGTTTACCGTCTTCACGACGCACTCGGATGCGGTGGTCGAACTGCCACCGGACGCGACGCTGCTGGCCGAGAACGACTACGGCGTCCACGCCTTCCGCAAGGGCCACTGCTTCGGCGTCCAGTTCCACCCCGAGTACGACATCAAGACCGCGACGCGGGTGACCCGCGAGAAACCCTTGGACGACGGGCGTATCCGGGCCGTCGTCGACGGCATCACGCCCGCGAACTTCGAGGCGGCCTGCGAGGCGAAGCGACTGTTCGACAACTTCACCGAGTACGCTCGTCGCGTGCGCCGCGAAAAGTGGGCGGGACCGGCGTAACCGCGTTCGGCGACGGGAAAGAGCGAGGGACAGCCAAGCGTGCAGAGACGCCGACGGAGACTCAGTCCACGCGAAGTACTATTGAGACTGAGCGGATAGACCGGTACATGCTCGATTACGTGGGACTGGAAGCTGACCTCGACGAGGAGGAGCGGTTGATTCGAGACACCGCCCGCAGATTCGTCGACGAGCGAGTAAAGCCCGACATCGCCGACTACTACCAGGCGGGCACGTTTCCCGAGGAACTCATCCCCGAGATGGGCGAGTTAGGTTTCTACGCACCCAACCTCGAGGGGTACGAGCTTCCCGGCGTCAGCGAGAAAGCGTACGGACTGCTGATGCAGGAACTGGAGGCGGGTGATTCGGGGATACGCTCGATGGCGAGTGTGCAGGGGGCACTGGTGATGTATCCACTGTATCAGTACGGCAGTGATAAACAGAAAGACCAGTGGCTGCCAGCCCTCGGCAGGGGAGAGAAAGTCGGCTGTTTCGGGTTGACCGAACCCGGACACGGCTCTGACCCCGGTGGGATGGAGACCCGTGCCGAACGCGACGGCGACGACTACGTACTCACGGGGGCGAAGACGTGGATAACGAACGCACCAGTCGCGGACATCGCGCTCATTTGGGCGCGGGACCAGTCGCTTCCAGACGCACCCATCAGAGGCTTTCTCGTCGAGACCGACCGCGACGGCTTCACGACCACCGAAATCGACGGCAAACTGTCGATGCGGGCCTCGCTCACGGGCGAAATCGGACTGAACAACGTTGTCGTCCCCGAATCCAACGTCCTTCCCGGTGCCCAAGGACTCAAGGGGCCGCTGTCGTGC
>JBNJGG010000143.1:0-7032 GCA_051747545.1 Halobacteriota archaeon
TCGAACGCCTGTGCGCGGGCGACGATTTCTCCGTCCTCCCGGGTCACCTCGTCGTACTTCTGCCCGAGGATCGCCACGAGCGCGTCCACGAGTCGGTCGACAGCGACGATTCGACCTCGGCGACGAGGTCGAGGTCGACCCCGTCGACGGCTCTCAGCCAGGTCTCGCTCACGACGCGACAACCGATGTCCTCGACGGTTGCGACGAGTTCCGACTTCGTGCCGTCGACGACGGCGTACCGCGCGGCGCTCGCCTCGACCGCCCGTTCGAGGATTGTCGCGTTTTCGGCCGGTGGGCCCATCGCCCCGAGTTGCCAGTCGGAGGCGACGTGGCCGACCGCCCAGTCGGTCTCACGGAGTACCCGCTCGAACCGCGGCGCGTAGTGTCCGCCCCCGAAGCCGACGACGTGGCGGTTGAGCCTCGATGGTGTCTCGGTCGCCTCTTCGGACTCGCCGGACCCGTCCGCCGGTCGGTTCGCGGTGACGCCTTCGAGGTCCAAAATCGCCGCGGCGACTGCTCGGGCACCGGCCGGGTCCTCCCACGCCGTCTCGTCGCTGCCGAGTTCGACGAACATCGACGGTGCGCCGACGTCGGTCGGGCCGTGGTGGGTGCACTCGACACCGACTTCGTAGTCAGCGGGTGCGCGTCTGTCGAGCGCCTCGACGACCGCCGCCTGGGCGTTCGGACACGTGCGAGCGAAGTCTCCGGGATCGCCGCCGTAGTCGGCCGCCCCGAAGTTCCCGGTGAAGTGCGCCGTGAGGAGGTTACCGGTGTCGCCCGCGTGCCGCGAGGCGAAGACGACGAACTCCGGGTCGTCGAAAGCGTCGGCCGGCCGGACGAGTTCGAGGTGTCGGCCTTCGAAGGTTCGTACCTCGAACCCCCGTCCGACGTAGTATGTCCCGCCGCCGTCTTCGGACGGTCGCTCGGTGTCCACCCGTTCGGACCACTCGCCGAGGGCTCGCAGGTGCTCCCCGATGTGTACGGAGGCGCTGTCGGCCTCGCTGACGACGATTCCAATCACGTGCTGGCGATGGAACCCATCCCGTGAAAACCGTGTGGTTGCGAGTCGGGGGCGTCGATTCGGGTGTTGGCCGGTTCCTCGGGCGTCTCGTCGTCAGTCGCCGCGTTCGGTTTCGGGCGTCATCGACGTGCCCCGAAGGTTCGCCAGCGTCAGTCGGGCGACCCGCTGGACGTCGTCGATTCGTCGGGACAACAAGCCCAGTCCGAGGACGAGGTACACGACGGTGAAGCCGATGAGTAGCCAGTAGGAGTACGCCTCCGCCACCGCCTCCGGATACAGCCGGATGAGGGCGAACTCGCTTGCGACCTGCGAGACGAACAGCACGAGCAGGACGATCGATTCGCCGATGCTGATGCGGAAGTTGATGAGGATTGCCAGCGCGAAGAAGCTCTGTGCGGCCGTGAGCCAGATTTCGGCCGCTTGCTTCTGGTCGAACGGGAGCGTTCCGTACTGACCGAGTGCGATGCTATAGACCAGCACGAGCGTCCCGACCAGTAGCGTCCACTGGTTGAGCTTCGAGGAGATGAGCGCGTTGAACGCTGCAGTCGACCGCGCCTTGTTGACGAGATACGCCGTGATGATGAGTTCGGGGCTCTCGCTGGCCAGCGGTGCAATCCACTGTATCATGAAGAACTCGGGGATTCCGTACTGGAGACCGAGGTCCTCGAGGCCGTGGGCGAACGGTTCGACGCCGGTGAGGATGAGAAAGCCCGAGAACCCGAACAGCGCGAGGACGATTGGGACACGGACGTTCCGAGGCCGAGAGCGGAAGTACCCGACGACGCCGACCTGCTCTTCCTGTTCTTCGACGTCGCCCTTGATGATGATAGAGAT
The DNA here is from genome assembly GCA_051747545.1 of Halobacteriota archaeon. Lineage (GTDB taxonomy): Archaea > Halobacteriota > Halobacteria > Halobacteriales > Haloferacaceae > JBNJGG01. The sequence goes on from JBNJGG010000143.1 coordinate 1,856, forward strand.
GTACGCGAGGTAGAGGCCGACGAGGACGACCATGTCGATGCCGTCGATGCCGCCGTTCAGCGGGACGAAGAACGCGTACACCGTCGCGAGAAAGAGAAAGAGAATCTCGGTCGCGATACTCGGGTCGAGACGCACCGCGTCTCTAAGCCTCCCGCCTCTGCTGGTGTCGACGCTCGTGTCGTCGCGGCTACGCGCTTTGTAAATCGAGTAGAGCGCGATTCCCGACCAGCCGAGACCGATGAGAATCCGATTCGCGCCGGTCATGTTTGCCACCGCGAGGTTCCCTTTGGCGGGGTCGCTCGCCGCCTGCCACGCGTAGAGCGCATCGACGGCGTACTCGGGGGCCACCGCGAGAACTGCAAGGACCGCGAGTGCGAACGCCCTCGGAACGTCTTTCTCTGCGGTTTCGGCCCCCCAGGCGAGCAGGAAGGACGCACCGAGGACTGCGAGGCCGCTTACGCCGACCACCGCGACCGTCGAGAATGCGTCAGCGGTCCCGGTAATCCACGTGCCAATCCACGGAATCGTCAGTAGTAACGTCACTACCAGCGCTAGGAGTGGGTGGCGAAAACGCGAACTCATTGCTGGAAGCAAACACGGTGGGGGGGCCTATCTCTTGTGCTTTCGGCGGGACATGTGCTATCGACGCCGTCACCGACAGACTGCACTCCGTCTACAGGTGCCGACCTCGGTCGATTTATGTCCACCCATCCGGTTGTACTCGCACATGAAGGTCTTCGGTCTCATCGGCAACCCGGTCGGCCACTCTCTGTCGCCACCGATGCACGAAGCGGCCTACGAGGCGCTCGACATCGACGCCCGGTACGTCACGTTCGAACCCGACCCAGTCGAGGTCGTCGCCGCTATCGACGGTGCCGCCGCCCTCGGTATTTCGGGACTGAACGTCACCATCCCCTTCAAGCAGGACGTTCTCGAAGCGGTCGAACCGGACGAACTCGCCACTCGAATCGGGGCGGTCAACACCGTCGATTTCTCGACCGACCCGCCCCGCGGGTACAATACCGACGCGGCAGGTGCACGACGGGCGTTCGAGCACCACGACGTGACGCTCGACGGAACACGTGCCGTCGTCGTCGGCGCCGGTGGTGCGGGCCGCGCAATCGCCTTCATGCTCGCCGATGCAGGGGCTACCGTCCACGTCGCCAATCGAACGGCAGAACGTGCAGAATCGCTGGCCGAGTCGGTTCCGGGTGCGACCGCTGGCGGCCTCGACACGCTGACCGAGACGGTTCCCGAGGCGGACGTGCTCGTCAACGCAACGAGCGTCGGCATGGAGGAAGACGCAACGCCGGTACCGGGGGAACTGCTCCACGCCGGGCTCTCAGTCCTCGATGCGGTCTACGCGCCGCTCGACACTCGGCTGCTGCGCGAGGCGCGGGACGCGCGGGCGACCACGATCGACGGCGCGTGGATGCTGCTCTATCAGGGGGTCGTCGCGTTCGAACGGTGGACCGGACTGGACGCGCCGGTCGCAGAGATGAACACCGCGCTCCGGTCTCGACTCTAGATCGGGCAAACGGCTTTAAATATCGGGCTGGCTTAGTGTCAGGCAATGGGACTCCTTGAACGAATCAAGTCGCTGCTCGGCTTGGACGGGTCGTCCGGGGACCGCCGATACGGGACGACGAGCGTCACCGTCGAGCGCGACACCCGAACGACAGACGAGGCTACGTCGGAGGAGCAAGCCCCCGATGCAGCCGATAGCACCTCCACTGACGCCGAACCAGTGGCCACGGAGACGACTGCCGCTGCCTCCACGGAATCGCTGGTCGACGAAACCGCCGAAGGCGCGGAAGCCGCGGAACCGGCCGAGGCCGCCGGACCTGAATCAGAAGACGTGACGACAGATGTCGAAGCCGCGATCGAAGAAGCCGAAGACGCACCTGAAGCAGAAATCGACTCCGGGGCCGAGACAGAACCTGCGGACGAAGCGGAATCGGAGGCCGAACCGGAATCCGATGTCGAGGTCGAACCGGAATCCGATGTCGATGTCGAATCGGAACCCGATGCGACGGAGTCTGAGGTCGAATCTGAGGTCGAAGCGGACGCCGAGACCGACGAGTCTGTCGACGTTATCAAGGGCATCGGTCCCTCGTACGCCGAGCGACTGTCAGACGCGAACGTCGAGACTGTCGAGGCACTCGCAGCCGCCGACGCGGCGACGTTGGCAGCTCAAACGGATATCTCCGAGAGCCGCATCGAGCGGTGGATATCGCGGGCCCGAGACCACGAGTAAGCCTCCACGAAACGAAATCTCTTCTTGGCGGAATCACCACGTCACGAAACCGTTACCTGTGGGCACCGTGTGGTGAGTGCATGGTAGAACCGACCGTCGTGACCGACCTGTCAGCGTTCCGTGAGGCCGCCGCCGACGCACCGTCGGGCGCTCGGGTCCCGGTCGAACTCACGGTTCGGGTCGGTGACCCCTTCGAGGCGTACCGTCGGGCACGCGACGGCCCCGGCGGGTTCTTTCTCGAAACGACCGGCGGTCAACCCGGGTGGGGGTACTTCGGCGTCGAACCGGCGTCGCGGTTGCAGGTCAATCCGCTGTCGACGGTTGCACGCGAGTCAGTGACCAGAGGCGGGTCGACCCCGCCACAGGAGTCGATGGAACGGGACGAGTCGACCCCGCTACACGAGTCGCCGACGCTGGCCGCGATGCAGGCACTTCTAGACGCTGAGACGCTCGTTCGCGGCGAGTGCGACGTACCGTACCCTTGCGGTCTCTTCGGGTGGGTGTCCTACGACGTCGCCCGCGAGTTGGAGTCGTTTCCGGCGACGACTGCGGACGACAGGTCGCTTCCCCTCCTGCAACTTGGACTGTACGACCGCGTCGCTTCGTGGCGCGAACCGCGCGACGGAGAGACGACGCTCCGGGTCACCGCCTGCCCACGAATCGGTGAGCAGGGCGGTGGGGTCACGGACGCCTCCGTCGACGAGGCGTACGCAACCGCGATCGCAAGCGCCCGGTCGCTGGCCGTCGCCGCCGTGAGGGGCGACTCGAACGTCGGAGCGCCGCCGGTCGACGCACCGGAGGCGCGATTCGAGAGTACCTGCGGTTCGGCGGCCTTCGCAGACCGTGTCAGGCGAGTGCAATCGTACGTCCGCGACGGCGACACGTTTCAGGCGAACGTCTCCCAGCGACTCGTCGCACCGGCCGCGGTCCACCCCGTCGAGGCGTACGCGGCGCTTCGGCGGGTGAACCCCGCCCCGTATTCGGGGCTGTTAGAGTTCCCCGGCGTCGACCTCGTGAGCGCGAGTCCCGAACTGCTGCTGGCTCGCGACGGCGACCGCGTCGCCACCGAACCCATCGCCGGCACGCGCCCGCGTGGTGAGACCCCCGATGCGGACGACGACCTCGAGGCCGACCTGACCAGCGACGAGAAAGAGCGGGCCGAACACGCGATGCTGGTCGACCTCGAACGCAACGACCTTGGGAAAGTCTGTGAGTACGGGACCGTCGAGGTGTCGGAGTACCGCCGGGTCGACCGTTACAGCGAGGTGATGCACCTCGTCTCGCTCGTCGAGGGTCGCCTCCGACCGGGGACGACCACCGCCGACGCCGTCGCCGCGATGTTTCCGGGCGGCACCATCACCGGCGCGCCGAAGCCGCGGACGATGGAGATAATCGACGAGGTCGAAGACACGAGACGGGGCCCGTACACCGGATCGATGGCGGCGCTCGGCTTCGACGACCGTGCGACGCTCAACATCGTCATCCGAACCCTCGTTCGCCACCGCGACGAGTACCACCTGCGCGTCGGCGCGGGAATCGTCCACGACTCCGCCCCCCATCGCGAGTACGAGGAGACGCTCGACAAGGCACGGGCGCTCGTCACCGCCGTCGACGAGGCGCTGGGCGACGCCGGCGAATTGCGGGTTCGGGAGGTGGACGCGAGGTGATTCTCGTCGTCGACAACTACGACTCCTTCGCCTACAACCTCGTCCAGTACGTCGGCGAGTTCGACGAGGTGGCCGTCCGACGAAACGACGCCGTCGACGCGGCCGACATCCGCGCGCTCGACCCGGACGGCATCGTCGTCTCTCCCGGACCCGGAACGCCCGCCGACGCAGGCGTCTCGATTCCTATTTTCACCGACCTCGACTACCCGACGCTCGGGGTGTGCCTCGGCCACCAGGCGCTGTGTGCTGCCGCCGGCGCACCCGTCGGGCACGCCCCGACGGTCGTCCACGGCAAGTCTTCGTCGGTCGCCCACGACGGTCAGGGCCTTTTCGAAGGGGTGCCGAGTCCCCTCACTGTCGGTCGGTATCACTCGCTGGCCGTCGACCCCGAGGACCTCCCCGAGACACTCGTCGAGACGGCGTGGACGACCGACGAGCGGCGGACTCTCATGGGCGTTCGTCACCGCGAGCGTCCACACGTCGGCGTCCAGTTCCATCCCGAGAGCATCCTCACCGAACACGGCAAGACGCTCGTGGAAAATTTCGTGGAGTCCTGCCGTGACTGACTATCGCTTCCACGTCGACGGCGAACTCGTCTCCGCCGACGAGGCGTCGGTCAACGTCAGAGACAGGGGGTTCATGTACGGCGACGCCGCCTTCGAGACGCTTCGAGCCTACGGCGGCGACGTGTTCGAGTGGGAGGCTCACGCCGCCCGCTTGCGCGAGACCTGCGAGCTACTCCAACTGGACCACGGCCTCACGGACGACGACCTGCGGGGGCGAATCCAGGAGGCGCTCGACGCGAACGGCCTGGGCGACGCCTACGTTCGCCTGTCCGTCACCCGCGGAGTCCAACCCGGGAAGTTGACGCCCGACCCAGCGGTGGAGCCGACCGTCGTGGTCGTCGTCTCGGAACTCTCGAGGGGCGGGCGAGGTGGACCAACCGTGTGGGACGGCGCGGCGACCCTCCAGACGGTGAAGACCAGGCGCATCCCCGACCGGTCCCTACCTGCCCGTGCGAAGACCCACAACTACCTGAACGGCATCCTCGCCCGTCTCGAACTCCGGGTCACTGGTGCCGACGAGGCGATGCTCCTCGACGCGTCGGGTCGGGTCACCGAGGGCGCGACCAGCAACGTCTTCTTCGTCAGCGACGACGCGCTGTGTACGCCGAGTCTCGACGGGCCGGTCCTCCCGGGCGTGACGCGGTCGGTGGTCCTCGAACTCGCACGCGGGGAGGGAATCCCGGTTCG
>JBNJGG010000144.1:0-6863 GCA_051747545.1 Halobacteriota archaeon
GGCAACCACGGACGTCGTCGAGGTGGGAGAGCCGGTCTCGCTCCGGGCCACCGTCGTCAACGAGGGTTCGACCGCGACGAGCGTCCCAGTCAGACTCCAGCTGTTTGGCGAGGTCGTCAACGTTGAGCGGGTTCAGGTCCCCGCCGATGGGTCCACGTCGGTCGAGTTCGAGCACACCATCGTTCACCCGGGTGCCTACGAGGCCCGCGCTGGCACGGAGTCCGTTCGACTATTCGTCGACGGCACGCCCACGCCTGGACCGTCGACACCGGAGGCCGACACCGGGGTCGAAACTCCTGGATTCGGCGTTGGCCCGACAGTTCTCGCGCTGGTGGTAGCGGTCATCGTCGCGCGCCGAGCGACTCGGCAGCCCTGACTCCCTTCACTCCTGCGGCGTTCTGAAGTTCTCGTCGACACGCGGCAAAGACGGGTCCTCGAAGTCCCGAGGTTTACACCGGAGAGGGCGGCCAGACCCCCCGTGACCGACACGATGCGAATCTTCGCCGGTGAGTGTACGACGCGATTCGAAGGAACGCGAGAGCGACTTCAGCGCGGGTGGGTGGTCGTCCTCGTCAAAACGGACAAGACTGTCCTCGTCCACGACGCGACGGGCTACCAACCGGTCGCGTGGCTCACCCGCCCGGACTCGCTGACAATCGAGACGGACGGTCGGGGCTTCGGACTCACCGCCCGAACCGACGAGCAGGTGCTCCGCGTCGTCTCGCACACCGTCTCCGGTCGAGCAGTCTATCCCGCCACTCGGGCGGGTATTCCGGTCGGCGAGTGCCCCGAGTGCGCTGGGCCGCTCGTTCGAACCGGCGGCGACGTGGTCTGTCTCGGGTGTGCGGCGGGGTACAGTCTGCCGCCGGGAGCAACAGTGCTGGATTCGACCTGCGAGGACTGTGGACTGCCGGAGATACGGGTCGCTCGGGGCGACCGGTTCGAACTGTGTCTCGACCGCGCTTGTGACCCGTTGGACGACCACGTTCGCGACCGGTTCGACCGCGAGTGGGACTGTCCAGACTGCGGGGACGACCTGCGAATCGTCCGCGCCGGTGGCGGCCTGCTGGCGGGGTGTGACGCCTACCCCGACTGCGACACGGCGTTCTCGATATCCGCTGGTGTCGTGACCGATACCTGCCCCTGTGGATTACCCGTCTTCGATACTGCGGCGGGGCCGCGCTGTCTCGACGGTACGTGTGACCGGTTCGGGTCGTGACCGTCCCGAGTTGGAATCGGTTCGAGTCGCGACCGCCGACGGCTGGGGCCGTTTAGTTCACTCCGTCGCGGGGCGGCGACAGCCCGGAGCACCGCGCATCGGTGCCCCTTTGTCGTCGCCACGCGCCCACTCCAGTATGGAGGGACACAGGCAGGACGACACCGTTCGCGTCGGCGGCGACGCCCGGCAACGCTTCCACGACGCGCGGGGCTACGGCCGGGTCGACGACGGAGCGGTCGTGCTGTCGAACGTCGAGGCGGCACACCTGCTCTTTCGAAACGACCTGGACGCCGTCGACGGACTGAACTTTCGGGGGTTCTTCGAGATAGTCGCCCGCGAGAGCGACCGCTTTCCGCTTCGCTTTCTCGTCTACGCTGACCTGCGAGAGCGGGGATTCTACCTGTCACCCGCCCGAAACGGCTGGGTGGACGCGGACGCCCGGGCCGCCTCGGAGTCCGACGCCGACCTGTCGGCACGGGCCGCGGCCGATTTCGTCGTCTATCCGCGGGGACAGGGCCCCAGAGACGGCGTCGTCGAGTACGTGATTCGCGTCGTCGGCGAGCGCAACTCCGTCGCTGCGGCGTCGCTCTCGGGCACGGTGCTCGCGGTCGTCGACGAGGAGAGCGACATCACGTACCTGAAAGCCTCGACGCCCGACCTCGACGGGACGACGACGTTCGACCCGCCGGAATCGGTCTCGGGGGCCCTGTTGGCAGACCGCGTCGTCTGCTGGAATCCGCCCGAATCGCTCTACGAACGGGGGTTCTACGGACGACCGCTCTCTGGGCGGGACGCCGTCGGCGTCGACGCGCTCCAGTTGTCGTTGGTCGAGGCGGCCTCGCTCGTCTCCGACGAGGTCCTTGACCTCGGCGACGACGATTACGACTCGGTCGTCGAGCGCGGACGCGCAGTGGAGGGCGAGCGATTCGACCGCCGGTTGAAGGCCTACGCGACGCTTCGTCGCCGGGGGGTCGTCCCCAAGACCGGCTACAAGTTCGGTGCTGACTTTCGAACCTACGCGAGCGTCGAGTCGGTCGAGTCGCTGGGGCACTCCGAGCACCTCGTCCGCGTCGTCTCGCCGGACCACTCCTTCGCCCCGCGGGACCTCTCGCTCGACGTGCGGTTGGCCGGCGGGGTTCGGAAGCGAATGGTTTTTGCGCTGACCGACCTCATCGACGGAGTAGACTGGCTTTCGGTCACTCGACTTACCCCATGACCCGAGACTCCGACCCCGACGGCTGGCGCACCGCCACGGAAACGCGAGACCCTCTGGAGCGGTCGCGCTGGCGCGTCTCGGGGTCCAGCACCGACCGCGGAGGCGTCGCTGACGACGCTTCGAACACGGTGTTGCCAGACGGTGGTGCGACCGACACCGAGGAGGTCGCCCTCGACCCGTGGGGGTCCTCGACGGTCGCCGACTACCGAAAACTGTTCGAGACGTTCGGCATCGAGGAGTTCGACGAGGTCCTCCCGGAGGTGCCCGACCCGCACTACCTGATGCGGCGGGGAGTCATCTTCGGCCACCGCGACTACCGGCCCGTGGCCCGCGCGATGCGCGAGGGCGACCCCTTCGCCGCGCTGTCGGGGTTCATGCCGACGGGTGACCCGCACATCGGCCACAAGATGGTGTTCGACGAACTCATCTGGCACCAGCGACAGGGCGCAGACACCTACGCCCTCATCGCGGACCTCGAAGCCCACGCCGCCCGCGGCCTCACGTGGGACGAAATCGACGAACACGCCCGCGATTACATTTTGAGTCTGCTGGCGCTCGGATTCGACCCCGAGGCGGGGACGCTGTACCGCCAATCGCAGAACCGCGAGGTGCAGGACTTGGCCTTCGAACTCGGCGCGAAGGCGAACTTCTCGGAGTTGCAGGCGATATACGGTTTCGACGGTGAGACCGACGTCTCACACATGCAGAGCGTCGTCACCCAGATGGCCGACATCCTCTATCCGCAACTCGACGAGCCGAAACCGACGGTCATCCCCGTCGGTCCCGACCAGGACCCTCACGTTCGTCTCGCCCGCGACCTCGCCGCCCGAATGCGCTACTTCAAGATAACGGAGGCGTACCTCAGTCAGGAACTGGGTGACGACGAACGCCGCATCGCGTCGTGGCTCGACGACGAGATACGACGCGCCTTCCTCCACACGGTTGAGGCGACTCCCGGAGCGGACGTTTCTGGTGGCGAACTCGAATTCGCCAACTGCGAGCAGGCCGCGCTCGTGCTTCGCGGACTTCGCGAGTACCTGCTCGAAGACGGTGCGTCGCCGCCGGAGGTGGGTGACTTCGACCTCGATGCGATTCTCTACGTGGAACACGACTACTCACAGGACGACTGGATACAGGCGCTGTCGGACCTCGCCGACGCGGTGCGCGAACCGCGCTCACCGTTCGGCGCGCACACGCTCGACTCGCTCGTCGACCGTCTCTCCGACGCGGGACGCGAACCCTTCCGACGACGGACGCGCTTTTTCGACCGAAACGCAGTCGACGGCGCGTTTGACGCCCTCAGAGACGCACTCGACGCCGCCGACCGAAACATCCGGACGTACGAAGCCCACATCGACGTGTTCGACATGTCGCCCTCGGAGGCCGACGAACTCGCCCGCGAGGTCGAGGTCGAGCACGGCGGGTACGGCTTCCTCCCACCGTCGTCGATATACCACCGCTTCATGACCGGCCTCACGGGTGGGAAGATGTCATCGTCGATTCCGGCGAGTCACATCTCGCTTCTGGACGACCCCGAGGAGGGCTACGACAAGGTTCGATCCGCGACGACGGGCGGCCGCGAGACCGCCGAACTCCAGCGCGAACTCGGTGGCGAGGCCGACAAGTGTCCCGTCTACGAACTGTACGCCTACCTGTTGTCTGGCGACGACGACGAGTTCGCCAAACTCGTCTACGACGAGTGCGTCGGCGGCGAGCGCCTCTGTGGCGACTGCAAGGAGCAGGCTGCCCAGTTGATGAAAGCGTTCCTCGAAGACCACCAGGAGAAGCGCGCCGAGGCGGAAGCCCTGCTCGACGACCTCGACATGGGCTTCGACTCAGCGCGCCGCGGATAGTCGTTCGGACTGCGATTCTCTATTCTTCGGGCGAAGGATAGTACGGCTTTAGCCATTCGTGTCGTCACTCACCGGGCTTCCCGTTCGAATCTTTTAGACAATAGTCATTATGATCGAATTCTGGAAACACAAAAATCCCCCTGGGAATTTTCTATCCATGAATACGGTGATCACGTTTCTCCTGTCCGGAACGCTTTTGCGGTCCCGTCACAACCCTGCGGACATGCTACCCGCATCCCGAACGGAGCGTGTCGCTGGCCGACTGACGCAGTCGACGCCGGGGTTCGGTTTTTTCTTCGCGGGCTGATTTCGGGCGGTGGACTCCGCAACGGGCGCGGACGAAACCGGTCGTGTTCGTGCCGGCCACGCAGGTCGGCTTCGGTTCGGAACCGCTAACTGACGACCAACGGAGTATCCAGACAAGAACCAGATGAAGCTTCCAGAAGCACAGGTCGCGGTGTTGAACGCCGTGAGCCCAACCGACGCACTGACTATCGACCAACTCGCCGAGGCAACCGAACTGAAACCCGAGACGGTCACGGGCGCGGTGTTCGACCTCCGGGACGACGGCCTGCTGGCGGTCGACGAACGAATCGACGAGACGGTGACACTCACCGACGAGGGGCGCGACTACGTCGACGACGAATTGCCGGAGGTCCGTCTGTATCGCGCCGCCGTCGACGCCAGCGCGGCCGAGGACTCCGTCCCGATGGGTCAGGTAATCGGCGCGTCCGGGTTGGCCGGTCCGCAGGTCGACATCGCCCTCTCGAACTTCGCTCGCAAGGGCTACGGGAGCATCGACAGCGGCGAACTCTCCGTGGCGGTCGATGCGTCTCCCGACGACGACGAGGAAGCGAACGCGCTCTCGGCGCTCGTCGAGGGGTCGCCCGTCGACGACGCGGTCCTCGACCAGCTGGAGAAGCGAAACCTCGTCGAGCGCGACGAGCGAACCGTTCGGTCGGTGACGCTCACGGAGGAGGGCGTGACGGCACTGATGGAGGGCGTCGAGGTGGCCCAGACGGTCGACCGGTTGACCCCAGAGATGCTCACCTCCGGCGAGTGGCGCGACGTGGAGTTCACCGAGTACAACGTCGCCGCCGACGCGCCCGACTACCGCGGGGGGAAGACCCACATCCTCAGACAGACCGCAGACCGCGTCAAGGACGTCCTCGTCGGCATGGGCTTTCAGGAGATGGAGGGCCCCCACGCCGACTCGGAGTTCTGGATCAACGACTGTCTGTTCATGCCGCAGGACCACCCCGCTCGGACGCACTGGGACCAGTTCGGTCTCGACGTGCCGCCGATGGTGGACATCCCCGAGGACCTGATCGAACGCGTCCGCGACGCCCACCTCCACGGCGTCGGCCCCGACGGCGACGGCTACCACTCGCCGTGGACCGAGGAGGTCGCCCGCCAAATCGACCTCCGCGGCCACACCACGTCGCTGTCGATGCGCTATCTCTCCGGTAACGCAATCGGCGACCTCGAACCGCCACAGCGCTTCTTCAGCGTCGAGAAGGTGTACCGAAACGACACCCTCGACCCGACCCACCTGCTCGAATTCTTCCAGATAGAGGGGTGGGTCATGGCCGAGGACCTCTCGGTGCGCGACCTGATGGGGACCTTCGAGGAGTTCTACCGGCAGTTCGGAATCACGGACCTCAAGTTCAAACCGCACTACAACCCGTACACCGAGCCGAGTTTCGAGTTGTTCGGCCACCACCCCGAGACCAGCGAACTCATCGAAATCGGCAACTCGGGCATGTTCCGTCCCGAAGTGCTCGAACCGCTGGGCGTCGAGTACGACGTGATGGCGTGGGGACTGGCGCTCGAACGACTGCTCATGCTCATGTACGGCTTCGAGGACATCCGCGACGTCCACGGGACGCTGTGTGACCTCGATCTGCTGCGGACGACGGAGGTGCTTCACTGATGCCCGTCGTCGACGTCGACGCCGACGAACTGCGGCGACTCACCGGTCACGACGAGAAGAGCGACGACGAGTTCGAAGCCGACCTGTTCGCGCTCGGCCTCGAGTTCGAGGGCGAGACCGAAGACGGGAAGATGCAACTGGAGTTCGGCCCCGACCGACTGGACCGTCTCTCCGTCGAGGGCGTCGCCCGGTCGCTCCGGTACCAGTACGGCGACGACCGCGGCGTGTACGTCCCGAAGACGAACGACCCCGACTGGACCATCGTTGTCGACGACTCGGTCCCCTCGGAGCGACCCTACGTCACCGGTGCGGTCGCCCGCGGCGTCAACCTCTCCGAGGACGCGCTTGACTCGCTCATCCAGTTGCAGGAGAAACTCCACGCGACGATGGGTCGCAAGCGCGAGAAGGGTGCCATCGGAATCCACGACCTCACGATGCTGAAGGGCGAAGTGCTGACCGAAGATAGCCAAGGTATGTCGGTCACCTACCGCGGTGTCGACCCCGAGGGCGACCGCTTTGTCCCCCTCGACAGCGACGCGGAGATGACGCCCGCGCAGGTCCTCGAAGACCACGCAACCGGTCGGACGTACGCCGACATCGTCCGCGACTACGAGCGCTATCCCGCCATCTACGACGAAATCG
>JBNJGG010000145.1:0-6692 GCA_051747545.1 Halobacteriota archaeon
CACGAGGGTCGGCGAGTCATCATCGTGACAGAGATGCTCGGTGGAGAACACGAGGTGGCGCTTCGCCACGACGGAGTGACCTACTACTGCGACACGCCGACGACGTTACACAAACACCAGAGCGAAGCCGAGATGCGCGAGTGCATCGAGCGGATGGGCTACGGGAAACAACCAGTACGGGACCGCTGAACTTTAAGCACTACAGCCTCGACTCACGTACATGACCAATCCGCCGACGATGGGCGACTTACTCGAGACAGAAGACCCGAGTTTCGAAAGCATCCTCGCCTGCGTCTTCGGCATACAGGACCACGAGAGTCGAACGTATCTCAGTCTGCTAGAGAACCCTGGAAGTACAGTCGCCGAACTCGCCGAGACGCTCGACCGCGACCGGAGTAACGTCAACCGGTCGCTCACCACGCTCAGAGAGAAGGGATTGGTCGAACGCAGGCGTCGCCTGCTCGACGCTGGTGGCTACGTCTATCAGTACGATGCGACGCCGCTGGAGGAGGCAAAGCAGTCGCTCCACACGTCGCTCGACCAGTGGGTCGAAGTCGTCCACAATCGCATCGACGAGTTCGGAACGGTCTGAGTCGTCGGAGGCGACCGCGAATCAGCCCCAGAATCGTGAGTCGATCGACGGCGAACCCACCTCCTTTTGGTGACCCGGCGTCTGCCACCCACAATGAGCCTCGAACTCACCGAGACGCCACCGACCGAGCCAGCCACCGCGGTCGACGGTACCTGGCTCGAATGCATCGAGTGCGGCGAGACGTTCGCTCCCTTCGACGACGTCCGCTACACGTGTGACGACTGTCGGGGATTGCTCGAAGTTCGCTACGCCGACCTCCCCCAATTCGACGCGTTCGAGGGTCGCGGCGTCTGGCGCTACGCCGCTGCACTGCCGTTCGAGGAGGGCGTGAGCCTGCCCGAGGGCGACACCCCGCTGCACCGCGTGCCGCGACTCGAAGCCTCGGTCGGCGTCGAGACGCTCCGAATCAAACACGAGGGGATGAACCCGACCGGGAGCTTCAAGGACCGGGGAATGACCGTCGGGGTCCGCGTCGCCGAAGAACTCGGCGTCGACCGTCTCGCGTGTGCCAGCACCGGCAACACGAGTGCCGCGCTGGCCGCCTACGGCGGTCGAGCGGGACTCGAAACGCTCGTCCTCCTGCCCGCCGGGAAGGTCGCCGCCGGGAAAATCGCGCAGGCGGCGCTGCACGACGCCCGCATCCTCGAAGTCGACGGGAACTTCGACGCCTGTCTCGACATCGTTCAGGACCTCGCCGCCCGCGGAGAGGTGTACCTGCTCAACTCGCTGAACCCCTTCCGTCTGGAGGGGCAGAAGACCATCGGCCTCGAGATTCTCGAAGCGTTCCACGCCGACTACGGCACCTACCCCGACCGCATCGTCCTCCCCGTCGGTAACGCGGGCAACACCTCGGCGCTGTACAAGGCGTTCCGCGAACTCGTCCAGAGCGGCGCTCTCGGCATCGACGACGTCCCCAAGTTGACCGGCGTGCAGGCGGAGGGGGCGGCTCCGATGGTCGAAGCGATAGAGAACGGTGCCGACGAGGTCCGTCGCTGGGACCACGTCGAGACGAAGGCGACCGCAATCCGCATCGGCAACCCGGTCAACGCGCCGAAGGCGCTGCCCGGCATTCGAGAGACGGGCGGCACCGCCGTCGCCGTCTCCGACGAGGAAATCACCGACGCCCAGCGCGCACTGGCCCAGGAGGGAGTCGGCGTCGAACCCGCCTCGGCCGCCTCGGTGGCGGGCCTCAGAAAGCTCCGCGAACGCGGCGACGTCGATGCCGACGAGCGCGTCGTCTGTCTCACCACCGGTCACCTGCTGAAAGACCCCGACGCCGCCTTCGAGGCGGGGAACGAACCCGAACCGGTCCCCAACGACACCGACGCCGTGCTGGCACACCTCGCCGGCGAGTAAGTTTCTGAAAGCGCGGGCACGTCGACCGCGTTGGTGCCGCGTCAGTTCGCGTCGGCTCCGACGAGTCGTCTACTCGGCGTCGCTCCTCGGTCGGCCGAGGGACCGAGTGAACGGTGGAGTGGGCCTTGAGCGCGGTCCTTCCGGCCGGCCCTACCGCGAGCCGACACCCCTCTATTTCGGGTCGAACCGACGACTCGACTCGTCGTGGACGGTGTCTGACGACGGTCTGACGCACGCTTTTGAGTCTGTGAGTGGTAGGTCTATGTCATGCTCTCCGGCACCCTGCCCACCGGGACGGTGAGTGCGCCGCGCGAGCGTCGTTCGTCCGACGTTCGGCCGGCCGAGACCCACCAGACCGAGTCGTCCTCTCACGGTACAGTTCGCACAGACCGACGCGTCGAACGCAGACGGCGAGCAGAGCGACGCCCGACTCGTGGCGACCACCATTTCGACGACGCCCGACGAATGGCTGGCGGCGAACGACGCACAGCCGAAGGTTCGCCGGGGCAGCCAGAGGTCGCCGCGTTGAAAGACGCGCTCGAAGAGGAACGGCGGCGGCGACAGGCCGTCGTCGACCGCTACGAGGAGTTGCTGAAGCGACGACAGCGGCCGTCGAGGTCGAACCGAGACGGCTCAGACGGGCGACCGGGATTGTACGGGCGACTCCGAGAGACGCTGGGATTGTAACGGCGCACAGCGTGGTCAGCTAGGGGCACCCCCACCATACACTGGCATCGCGGTGAGTCGTCGGTCACCGCACAGGTGCTGGGCAATCCCATCCGGTTGCTGGTGGTGCAAGTTCGAGACATCACGTATCGACGTGTATATGCCAAACTTGCCCTTGTTAATTGATAGTGAAAAGTTCAACCGGAACACACATTGGGACGGCAGAGAGGCGAGTGAGGACACCGGTCGAATCCGGTCAGAGAGGCGACCGTGCCGAGGCGTATTTCGTTTTCGCACACAATTTCGACGCACGTTTCGGCTGGTTTTCTCGGCGCGAGAATGACCCGAGACCGGGTTCGGTGGTCGCGTGAGTGACGACGAGTCAGGTAGAGTATATGTTCTCGCTCTCACCGCGTTGCTCGTGTGTTCGGTCTTCGTCGGTGCCGTGTCGTTCGCTGGGGTGGCGGCGGCGACGACCGACACCGTGGTCGGGTCGACGACCTCCGAGGCTAAACTCGGTGGGCTGTCGGACGGCGTTCGGTACGTCGTCGACGGGCCGAACGTCGCGTACTCGAACGCGGTTATCACACCCGGGACGCTCTACGAAGGGAGCGCAATCACCGCGAACGTCACTGTCGACAACACGGGTACCACCCAGCAGGCGTACAACGCCACCCTGACCGTCGACGGAACGGTCGTCGCCTCCGAGAACGGTACCCTCAACGCGGGCGCGAGCACGAAGGTCACGTTCACGAAGACGCTGTGGGAGACCGGCGACCGCTCGGTGTCGGTCGGCGGTCTGATCCCCCAGACGGTGACCGTCGAGGACGCCGCGAATCCGACGTATCACGGCGGCCCGCGGAACCCCGGGTTCTACCCGAACCAGACGGGTCCCGTGAGCGAACCCGTCGAGGCGTGGAACGTCACGGACGGCACGCCGATGCTGATGCAACCGACCCTCGTGGGCGATACGCTCTATTTCGCCTTCCACAACGGCGGGAAGCTCTACGCTGTCGACCCCGAGACTGGCACGGAGAAGTGGAACGCGACGCCCGGCGGCAGGTATGGGTCGACGTGGACGACGCCCGCCTACGCCAACGGCGTGCTCTACCTCGGAACGAACGACTACAAACTCCACGCCATCAACGCGACCAACGGGGAGGAACTCTGGAACTACTCGACGCAGACGAACGTCCGCTCTGCTCCAGCGGTGGTCGACGGCGTGGTCTACTTCGGGAGCAACGACGGTAACCTGACGGCGGTGAACGCGACGACGGGTGACGAAATCTGGTACTACACGATGTACCAGCCAGTGCTAGTGGCGTCGAACCCGGCAGTCGTCGACGACGTGGTGTACATCGCGGGTAACGACGACAACGTCACCACGGTAAACGCAACCACGGGGGAGAAAGTCTGGAACGACACCCTCGTCGACCAGAGTCAGTCCGACCCGACGGTCGCAAACGGGACGGTGTTCGTCGGAAGCGATAGTCAGATGGGCGAAACGTCAGGCGACGGCCAAGTGTACGCGTTGAACGCCACGGACGGCAGTAAAGTCTGGAACTACACGATGGCGGGCGACGTCGATTCGGGTCAGGTGTACGCCGACGGCGTCCTGTACGCGGCCAGTCGAGGCGGCAGCCTCACCGCGCTCAACGCCTCGTGGACGCCGATGTCTGACGAGGAACGAAAACTCTGGAACGTCACGGGCAATGACTTCCGGGGCGCGCCGGTCGTCGCCGGTGACGTACTCTACATCTCCGACTTCGGCAATCAGACGGTCCACGCGTTCAACGCGACCGACGGCACGGAACTGTGGCAGTACGACTCGCCGACGAGCAACCTCTACCCGACGCCGCTCGCGTCGAACGGCTACCTCTACTACGGCTCTGGCTCGCACTTCTACGCCCTCACAGAGCCCGCGCCGACGATTTCGAACGTGCAGGTGACCAACCCGTCCGGAACGGACGTGCGGGTCTCGTTCGATTCGGACACG
Source organism: Halobacteriota archaeon (assembly GCA_051747545.1). GTDB lineage: Archaea > Halobacteriota > Halobacteria > Halobacteriales > Haloferacaceae > JBNJGG01. The sequence goes on from JBNJGG010000145.1 coordinate 4,611, forward strand.
CAACTCGACAACATTTCGGTGTCCATCAGCGGCGCGGAGTCCGCGACGCTCACGGAAGAAAACGATTTCACCGAGACGGACACCAACGACGGCACCTACACCTACACGACCACCTACGCCGGTAGTAGCGACGGGACCTACACCGCGACTGTCGACACCGCCGAGGACGCCGGGGGTCTGGACGGTGCGAGCGGCCAGTCCGACAACGTCATGGTGGATACGAGCGCGCCCGAGGCCGACGCCGGGGGCGACCGAACCGTCGACGCGGGGGCGCTCGTTTCGTTCGACGCGAGTGAATCGACTGACAACGACAAACTCGTCGCATACTGGTGGGATTTCGGTGACGGTGAGACGACAAACGGGGCGACGGCGACCCACACCTACGCCAGCCCCGGAACCTACACCGTTCGGCTCACGGTGTCGGACGCCTCGCGGAACAGGGACGCAGACATCGCAACGGTGACCGTTGTGGCGAACGAGTCCACCGGACCGACCGCCGACGCCGGCGTCGACGTGCAGGTTCGGGAGCACGAGACAGTGGCCTTCGACGGGAGCAACTCGACGGACGACGGGACCATCGTGGAGTACGAGTGGGACTTCGGCGATGGCACCAGCGCGACGGGTGCGACGCCGAACCACACCTACGCGACGCCGGGCACTTACACCGCCACGCTCACCGTCACGGACGACGCCAACGACACCGACACCGACACGCTCGTCGTCACCGTCCGCGACGTGACTCCACCGACGGCTTCGACGGGAGAGAACCGAACAGTCGAGTGGAATGCAACTCTCTCGTTCGACGCGACGAACTCCAGCGACAACGTCGGTATCGCGAGCTACCACTGGGACTTCGGCGACGGAACCACCGCGACGGGTGCAACGCCGAATCACAGCTACGACAGTCCCGGGGACTACACCTTGACGCTCACCGCGTCCGACGCCGCCGGGAACACCGACATCGACACGCTGACAGTGAGCGTCGTCGAGAGCAACGACTCCGACACATCACTGTTCACCGACCCGCTCCCCGGAACCGACGCGACACGCCCGCCACGCGACCCGAACGGAGACGGACGCTACGAGGACGTCGACGGCGACGGTGACGTGGACTTCGATGACGCAATCGCACTGGCGTTCGCAGACCACGGGTCGCTGACCACCGGACAGCAGGCGGCGTTCGACTTCGATGATGATGGCCGTACCGGCTTTGCTGACGCGGTCGAACTCGCCTTCGGCCAATCCGGCGCGTAGCGAAGAAGGGGGCCGCGTATGCCGGCTACGCTTTCCGCTACCGAACACAGTCGGTAGATGGTCGGTTGTCAGCCGGTACCCAGCGAGCGACGTATTCGATGACCGCAACACACCAGATAGTATCACTGAAGAGTATGTGACAGCGCTCACCGAACCCGGCGCTGACAGCCACCGAGTGGGCGCAATGTCATCGACGGTCTATTTCCAAATCGAAAATGTAATATAGTCTCGACTAAATGGGTTATTGAATTGACAGCACTGTGCCAGTCTGATCCGGCGGACTCGAGGGGCGATGTCGCCTCACTTCGCCTCGTCGGGAGACCGCCGACGAGAACGAGCAGGCGGGGGCCGCGCACTCATCGCCCGTCGGCCACGGGACCGGCCGTCGGGACACTGCGCTGCCTTCGGGGGAACTAGCATGAACGACACTGACGACACCGACGTTTCCGACAGATTGGATCGACTCGAATCGCTCGTCGAACGACAACGCGACCGAATCGCGGCCCTCGAAGACGACAGGGGGGCGACCAGCGCTCCGGCGGGCAACAGCGCCCACGCGACGCTGACCCGCCGCAACGCGCTCCGAGCCGGTGGTCTCCTGGCGCTGCTCGGCGCGGGCGTCGGCACCGCGAGCGCGGACCCCCAGGGGCAGGTCGGCACGGAAAGTGACCCTCTCCAGACGCTGCACGCCGCGGAACTGAACGGCGGCGTCCTGAACGCGACGGGAGACGGTACCGAGGCGGTGACCGCCGAGGCGACCAGCACGACGGCGCTGCGCGCAGAAACCGAAGGCGGCGACGGCGTGGCCGGTGTCTCCGGCGAAGCCGT
>JBNJGG010000146.1:0-6610 GCA_051747545.1 Halobacteriota archaeon
TCAGCTGTCCCCCTAACTGCTCGTCGCGTCTGAACAACAGAAATGACCCACAACAACCGCGGAGTACGAACTCACTCACCGAGCGACAGCCAGAAACGCTGAGGGAACGGAATTCGAGGGTTAGAAGCGCTGAAAACCTTTTTTGCGAATGGACTCGCCTCGAGGGCGGCGGCGACTGCGGCGAGTGGGGCGGGTCCGGCTCGATCGAATCCGGTGCCGTCCTCGAGGTGACCAGCAGCGACTGCACCGAGACCCTCGAGGAGGACGACGTCATCCAGCTCATCAGTGCGGACACGCTGGTCGACACGTACGAACTTCGCGGCGTCTCCAAGAGTCCGTTCGAGGTGACCATCTCGGACACGAACGATCCCGTCATCCCCGCCGACGGCGACAATCTCACGGTCCAAGTCGAGGTCACCCACAACGGCAACAACACGGCCTCGGAGGAGGTGAGCCTCGCCGCGTCGGCCATCGACGACGGCTCGATGCTCGGTGAAGATACCGAGAGCCGAACACTCGACCCCGGCGAGACGGAAACGTACACGTTCGAACTCGAGGCCGAAGAAGAGGACACCGGGGCGTACGTCGTGTCGGCGATCGGGAGCACCGACGCCGACGCGACGGAGGTCGGAGTTGCCGATTACGGGTGCGACGAATTCGACAGTTCCGAAAACGAGATCACCATCGAAGAGAACGAGGTGGTTTCCTGTGATTTTACCGGCGAGTACGACGACGTCCGTCTCATCGTCGAGGGATCTCTCGTCGGCGACGCTACTGTCGACGAAATCGAACTCGACGGTGATGGACTCGTTGCCGGAGAGATTGAGACGGCAGGTGGGTTAGACATGCGAGGCTCGTCGTTTATTTCGGGCAATGTGACCAGCGACGGGGAGAACGTGAACCTTCGCGGGAGTTCGTCTGTCAATGGTTCGATTACGAATAACGACGGCGGTAAAGACCTCGTTCTGCAGGCTGACGGCCCGAGCGAGGTGAACGGGAACCTCACCAGCGCACGCAATCTCGAGATTCGAAACGGGAACACCGTCACTGGGTCAGTTGCTGCAGACCACAGTCTAATCATCGGCGGGAGTGGCGATCTGGACCCCGCGAGCGTCACCGGTCCGATGGAGGCTGACGAAGAGATCGTCCTCAACGACGACGTCACCGTCGAAGGCGACCTTCGACAGGTTGTAGCCGGCGGGAAGGGATTCAATATCAAGCAAAACGTCTTCGTCGATGGGGATATATACGCCGACCAGAACGAGGTCTACATCGCGGACGACACCGTCGTCGAAGGCGACGTGTTCATCGACGACCTCGAGGACATCGACTGCGGTACCGATGTCGAAATAAACGGCCAGAGTTGCGAAGAGTACAAAAGCGACTGATCGATTTCTCTCGGTTGATCGAACTCTCGAACCAAATCAGCGTTCCGACTGATCCACGCTCGGGTGCATCGTCGGCTCGAGGTCCAGCGGTTCGCCGAAGGCCTCGAGCATCCGCGCCCTCGCCCTTTCGTCGCGCTCGAGGCGCTCCGCTGGCGAGATTTCTTCGCACGCGGGCGGGACGTCCCGATCCCGGCCGGTGAAGTAGCCCTCGGGAGCGACCCAGTCGTGATAGAAGGGGACCTCGGAGTCGTGAATCGCCGCCAGCGCGACCGTCGCCCCGTGGCCCGCGGCGACGATCGTCTGGTGGGGCCGGCCGGCGATCCGCCCCGCGGCGTAGACCCCGTCGACGGCCGTCCGTCCGGCCTCGTCGACGCGGAGTACGTACTTGCTGCCGCGCTGTTCGCGCCCGACGTCGAGGGGACCGAGGTACTCGCTGTCGGGCCAGGAGGCCGCGATCAGCCGTCGGGCCTCGAGAGGTACGCCGCCGTCACCGTCGGTTTCGAGGCGAAAGCCGTCCTCCCGACTGTCGGTTCGCAGCTCGACGCGGGTGACGCGGGCGAGTTCGAAGGCGGCTCCCGCGGTCTGGGCCTGTTCGCGAACGAGTTGCAGGTACCGGCGGGCGTCGACGCCGTCGGGGAAGCCGGGGTAGTTCTCGAGGCTGGCGTTTCGCGCGAGGATGGACTCCCCGCCGTCGACGACGAGGGTGTCCAGGCCCGCACGCGCGGTGAAGATCGCTGCTGAGAGGCCGGCGACGCCGCCGCCGACGATACACACGTCTCGCATAGTCGGCCGTCCGGGCGCGGGCTACTAATAGCTGCACAAACGCGGCAAGTGGTCGCCACGACTCGAGGGAGGACACGCGAACGGCGAACCGCGAGAACTGTTCGTCGGGGCGGCCCCTCGAAGCGAACGTTTAGGGGTCGCGTGGCCCTACGGAGGGTGTGGACCGAATCCGTCTGAGCACGGTCGTCTACCGCGACCCGGAGACGATCTTTCCGTACCTGCAGTCGTTCTCGAGGTATCCGCGCTACGCCGAGCACCTCGATTCGGTCGGCGTGACCGGCGACGGCGGACCGGGAACCGAGTACGACCTGCACCTCTCCTGGTGGAAACTTACCTACACGGCGCGCTCGAGGGTCGTCGAGCTGTCGCCGCCGACCTCGCTTCGCTGGCGGGTGATCAAAGACGTCGACGCCGCGGGCGAGTGGCGGGTCGAACCCGAAAGCGCGCCCGACGGCGAGGCCACCGCCAGCCGGGTCTACTTCGAGGCGACGTACGATCCCCACTCGGCCGACGAGGGCGTCGTCTCGCTCCCCCGGTTCGTCTCGATGGGGTGGGTCATCGAGAGGCTCCGCCCGAAGCTCATGGCGGAGGCTCGGCGCGTCGTCGAACGGCTGGTGGCGGACGTCGAGGGCTCGAGACGCGAGGTCGAACTCGTCGTTCACGAGATGCCCTGAGCGGCGTCGACCGGACGTCCGTCGATAGTGCAACCCTCTCGAGTATCGGTCGTAGCGATCGTTCGGGTCCAGTCTGCAGTTCGATATCGGACGAGCGCCAGGGACTGTCAGAACGACGTTCCACCGATCGCTCGCACGGTGTTTCCACTCCCCCGAGAGGGGAACTGTTCGTCCCAACTCCCGGTGAAAAATAGACGTTGACTTGCCGCGGTCGACGCAGGTCGTCGACGGGTGGAGCGGGCCGAGTTCCTCGAGATTGTCCCGACGTAGCCGATCGTCGTACTGACGAGCGACGCTGTGTCTCGAGCTCTCCGGACGCGGGTCGGGTCACTCGATGCAACAACTCATCGTGGACGTATCCCGGCGGAACGCCTGACAGGCGTGTTTGAACGCCTCGCTGAACGTCGGGAACGGGTGAATCGTGTCGATGATATCGTCGACCGTCAGGCCGAACTTTACCGCGAGCGTCGCTTCCGGTATCATATCGGCAGCGCGTGGACCGACCATATGGACCCCGACGATCTCGTCGGTCTCGTGGTGCTTGACGACCTGGAGCAGACCTCGCGTATCCTTCACGGCTTTCGCTTTCGGTACATCGCTCATCTGCACCGTCCGACACGTACACGTCCCGTGCTCGTCCGTGTACTCGAGTTCGGTCGCGCCGACCGCAGCAATCTCGGGACTCGTAAAGACCACCGCAGGAACCGAGTCGTAATCGATACGCTTCGTCGTGTTGTCTTCGGGCGGGCTTTGCCCACTCGAACGTCCCGCGGAAGCGCGTTCCGCCCCGCCGAAGGCGTTCGTTACCGCGTGATTGCCTTCCTTCGCAGCGACCGTCTCCAGTTCGGGCTCGCCGATGACGTCTCCTGCCGCGTAGACGTGCGGATTCGTCGTCCGGAAGTATTCATCGACGACCACTGCACCGTGATCGTCCGTTTCGATGCCGGCGGCCTCGAGGCCGATGTTCTCGCTATTTGGCTCGACGCCGGTTGCAACGAACAGTGCGTCCCCGGTGAACCGCCGATCGTGGTCGTCGACCGTCGTTTCGATGACAATCCCCGTTTCACCCGTATCGACGTCATCAGCTGCGGTTGCGGATCGAACGCGTTCGAAGTCGTTACCGGTAACGACTTCGATTCCTTCCTCGCGAAAACACCGCTGGATCTCTCGACCGAGCTGTCCCTCCATATCGGAGAGGACGCGATGGGAACGCTGAAGGATCGTGGTATCGACGCCGACGCGGTGGAGAATCTGTCCCCACTCCAGAGCGATGTACCCCCCGCCGATGATGACGATACTCTCGGGGAGGACACGACGTTCGAGGATCGTCTCACTCGTTTCGTAATCGACGTCCGCGAGCCCCTCGATTGGTGGAGCCCACGGGGAGCTACCCGTCGCAATCAGGGCTTTCTCGCCAGCGATACGAACCCCTTCGTCCTCGCCTTCGACGACTTCGATCGTCGTGTCATCGATGAGTTGGCCGTATCCCTCGTAGGTGTCGGTCTCGAAGTGATCGGCGACGGTGACGTAGTTCTCGTGTCGGAGCCGTTCGACGAGACGATCCTTCTCGTCGAGTGCCGTTGCCCAATCGATCGACGGCTCGTCGTCACCGTACTCGACGGCATCGAAGGGGTTGCGTGCGGGTTCGGAGGCGGTCTCGGCCAGCGCAAGCAGGTGTTTGCTCGGGACACAGCCGACGTTGACACACGTTCCGCCGAGCGGGTGCCCGGCGTTGACCAGTGCGGTCGAGAGTCCCCGGGCGTCGGCTTCAGTAATGGCTGCGAAGGCCGCGGCTCCGCCGCCGAGAATCACGAGATCGGAGGAATGCTGTCGTGTCACGGTTTTACTTTGGAGAGTGAAGTTTTTATACTGTAGAGTCCGAAGTGATGGAGTAGGTTCGAGGCTACGAAGTAATGGCAGATTCTACCCCGCCGACCTGTGATGTCGACGGAACGTGCTACTGTCCGTTGACAGGGATCATCAGTACGTTGAGCCGGAAGTACGCGATGCAACTCATCAGTATCATCGGAGCGCACGAATCGATGCGGTTCGCCGAAATTGAAGCGCACCTTTCGAAAGCAAGTACATCGACGATTTCGAAGCGGCTCAGCGAGTTCGAGCAAGCCGGGCTCGTGACACGAACACAGTACGACGAAATACCCCCTCGAGTCGAATATGCGCTTACCGAGGAAGGGAACGAGGTTCGAGAGCGACTCGACCCGTTGCTGGAGTGGGCGACGAGCCGATCGGGCTCAGCCGTTCGATAAGCGCTCGACGACCGGCCGTCTCGTTCTGCGTCGTCGGTGACGAATGCGATCTCGACAGCGCCGATTATTCGGCGGGTTCGCCGCCGTATCGCATGAAGAAGTAGACGAGCGACAGCGTCGAGACCATACCCGCGAGGGTGGCGACCAGAAGCGTCCAGGCGGCGTCCGGAACCAGCTGTGCCGGCCCTTCAGCGCCCCCGCCCGCGCCCTCGGCGACCTCGATCGAGCCGGTCATGCCGACGCCGACGTGGGGGTCACAGACGTAGTCGTAGGTTCCTTCGACGGTGAACGTGTGTTCGTAGGTGCCTTCCGACTGCAACTCGGTGTGACCCTCCCAGTTCGCGCCCTCGGGCTGGTCGTCGCTGGGGTTGACGTTGTGGTCGGCCGTGCCGTTCCACTCCCAGACCACGGTCGTGTTGGGCTCGATCGCGAGGTCGGCGGGCTGGAACTCGTTGTCGACGACTTCGACCGTCTCGGTGGCCCCACTCGGGGGTGCCTCCTCCTCGCCGTCGCCGCCGTCGTCGCTCTCGTTGCCACCCTCGTCGTCGCTTTCGTTCGCCCCGCCGTCGTCGCTCTCGTTGCCGCCCTCGTCCGTACTGTTGTTCGTCTCCGTCCCGTTCCCGCCGTCTTCCTGGGCTGTGCTGACCGCCGCCCCGCCCGCGGCCGCGGCGGTTCCGGCAGCACCGACGAGAAAGAGCCGGCGCGAGAGCGTTTCGTCGTCCTCGAGTGTCTTCATACCCGGGGCTTAGAAACGACCGGTACTGAAATCTTCGGTTCTGTCGCTCGACGCTACGTTGACGAAACCGACCTCGAGTCCCGAGGAACCCATTGGCTATTGAAAAAGTAGCGAATTGATACGGAAATAAAAGCATCATCCGGTCCGGCGTGACGATCAGTACGCGTAGTCGTGCTCACCGGTTTCGCTCTCGAGGAACGCACACAGCAGGTCGATCGTCGCGGCGACGTCGTCGACGTGTGCCGCCTCGGTCACGGTGTGGAGGTACCGCGTCGGAATCGAGAGCGCGCCGACGGGCTTCGCGCCGGCGGTGTTCTGGAAGCCGGCGGTGTCGGTTCCGCCCGCGGGCAGGATCTCGAGCTGGTGGTCGATGTCCTCGGCCTCGGCGACGGCGCGCAGTCGACGGTGGACCTTGGGCGTCGTGATGACGCTGCTGTCTTTGAGCTTGATCGCCGCTCCGCCACCCAGTTTCGTGATGTGCTCTGCCGCGTCGAATCCGGGGACGTCGTTGGCGACGGTGACGTCCATCGCGATCGCCAGGTCGGGGTCGACGTCGACGCCGAGGGCCGTGGCTCCCCGAATGCCGACTTCCTCCTGGACGGTCGCACAGAAGTGCACCGTCGCCGGCGGGTTCTCGAGCCGTCGGGCGGCCTCGAGCATGGCAAACAGGCAGACCCGATCGTCGAGCGCCTTGCCGGTGACGGTGTCGCCGACGCGTTCGGTGGTCTGGTTCATCGTCACGAGGTCGCCGGGGGAGACGCG
>JBNJGG010000147.1:0-6513 GCA_051747545.1 Halobacteriota archaeon
GCCTGGACGTACGTGGACACCAACGACGTGGAACTGGTGGTCGACGGTTCGTGTGTGACCGTCGGCGACCGTAATCGACTCGAACAGCTGTTCGAGAACCTCTATCGAAATACGGTCCTTCACGCACCGGAGGCGACGGAGATCCGCGTCGGCCCAATCGAGGGAGGGATGTACGTCGAAGACGACGGCCCGGGGATTCCCGCCGACCGACGTGACGAGGTGTTCCAGCCCGGGCGAACGACTCATCCCGATGGAACCGGTCTCGGACTATCTATCGTCCACGAAATCGTCTACGCACATGGGTGGACCATCTCTGTCACCTATGGGACTGACAGTAGCGGGTCTGACGAGCCCAGCGAGTCCGGAGTCCAGGAGACCGAATCGTCTTCCGGCGCTCGCTTCGAGATCGTGGGCGTCGAGTGAGCAGGCACTGGCGTCTCCGTGCTGTTCCTGCAGTCGTACTCAGTTTTTTTACTCTGGCTACTCGTCCGCTCTGACTCCCTCCGATGAATACCGACATATGAAGGCATCGGTGTTTTGGCCAGAATATGTCGATATCTGGACTTTCAGGACCTCTCCGGACTGTTTTATACCTGAGTTATCTCCTGCTGGAGTGGTGGTGAGCGCCGATTATCAACGCTAGTAATCACGGTCGGAATCGGCGGTCTGAATACCCACAAGTGTCGCAACTCAATATTTACGTAATGATACTCATTTACATTCCATGTACGTCAACAATATCCACGAATACTCAAAGGGGGACGATCACAGCGACTCGAAGACGGTAACTTCACTCACTGCTTGGGGGAGTGGCGCGGCTGGACTGGGTGGGTCTAATGGGCAGTAGCACGGAGGTGGTGAACCGTGAGTGAAACATCAGTTCGCGTACAGGCCGTTGTCTTCTCTTTCATCATGATTCTATCCCAGGTTGCGCTGTTCGCCACGTTCTCGGGAGCAGCAGCGGCGACCGCGGCGACGGATACCGGGTTCGAAGCAAACGATGAGACACTTTCCACGTTTGATTTCGACGGTGGTGACGGGAGCGCAGACAATCCGTATCAGATTGCGAACTGGACCGACCTCGACGCAGTTCGTGACAATCTCGATTCGCATTTCGTCCTTGTCGCGGACCTGAATGCCTCGACCGAGGGGTACGACACGGTGGCGAGCGACACTGCGAACGGAGATGCGGGATTCGACCCGATCGGAGAAAATGAAGCTGAATTTTTAGGGACGTTCGACGGCGGCAATCACACGATTTCGAATCTCACGATCGACCGAGAAACGGATTCCATCGGTCTGTTCGGGGATATCGGTGAGACGGGTGTGGTTTCCGACCTGACGCTTGCTGAACCGACCGTGACCGGCCACAAGGACGTCGGCCCTCTCGCTGGTCAACTTAACGGTGAAGCGGTCCGGGTTGGAGTCGACGGTGGCACTGTTTCAACTGGTCGTTCTACGGGGGAAGAAGCCCACCTCGGTGGCCTCGTCGGTGTAATCGAAGGTTCCGGTAAGATCGACCTCTCGTATACGTCTGCCAGCGTCGACGCAAACGGGGCCAACGAAGTGGGTGGATTCGCTGGTGATATAGCCGGGACCGCAGAAATCACGCGGTCCTACGCGACCGGCGACGTGGCAAACGGTGGTGACAAAATCGGAGGCCTGCTCGGCGACGCCAACAGCGGTGCAACGATCACCGAGACGTTCGCGGCCGGAACCCTCAGTGGAGACAATAGCGTCGGCGGGCTTGTTGGCCGTGGAGATGGGGGTGAGCCGGACGTTACAAACTCCTACTGGGACAGCGAAGCGACCGGAGTCGACAGCACTGCCGGTGATGGAACCTTACGTACCACCACCGAAATGCAGGGCGACGCCACCGAAGGCAACATGACCGGTTTCGACTGGGACGACACCTGGGCACCAGTCACGCACCCCGAGGACGACTACCCTGTCTTCCAGTGGCAACTGGCCGACGACGACCTCAGCTACAGCAATCTGACGGTGACACCGACGAGCGTGGGACTCGACGAGGAGATAACGGCGAACGCCACCCTGACTAACGATGGCGACGAAGAACTGTCGTACAACGTCCCTCTGGAGGTCGATGGCTCCGTCGTTGACCGCGCGGAGGGGACGCTTGCGGCGGACGAATCGACCGAAGTCGAGTTTACACATACGATGGATACCGCCGGAGAGAAAGACGTGACAATCGGAGATTTCGACCCCAAGACGGTGTCCGTCGCAGTGGCAAGCAGTACAGCTGCCGGAGACTGGCCCGAGTTCGGCGACGACCAGACCAACGACGGCAACAACTCCGAGAGCACTGGCCCCAGTGAGATTTCGGGACTGGGGTGGCGACACGAGACCGGGACGGTGAACATTTACTCTTCGCCAGTGGTCGTTGACGGCACCGTCTATATTGGGGCGGAAGACGGCTTCTACGCGATCAACACCACCGACGGTACCGAGGAGTGGCACAAAATGGACATCGACCTGAAGAACGAGGACGACGACGCTGACCGGGTCGATTCGCCAGCCTACCACGATGGCTATCTCTACATTGGAACCACCAATTCTGATAGTTCGACTATCAGGCAGATCGACGCGAGCGACGGGAGCGATGGGTGGAAGTTCGAGAAACCGGGCGCGCGCATCATGGGCGGTGCAACGACCGTCTACAACGGGAGCGTCTACGCTGCGGACTACGCTGGGACTCTCTGGAAAATCAACGCTTCGACCGGGGACGAGGAAGCCAGGTTCGGGACTGGGGGATACAACATCCAGTCCGAGCCTGCAATCGCTGACGGGTACGTCTATCTCGGCACCGATTATGATGGTAGTGAAGGTGATTCGAAATTTTATACGCTCGACGCGACGGACCTGAGCAAGCAAGACGAGGAATCCATTCCTAATTCGGTCGTGAGCGGTCCAGTGGTCGAGAACGAGACCGTGTACTTCGGGACGTTGGGCGGTGATCTGTTCGCCCGAGGTACCGGCCAGGATCTGTCCAGCGGACCCAGAGTCTGGAGGGAAGAGGATGCATTCGACGACGAGATTCGCGCAGCCCCGGCCGTCGCCGACGGGAAGCTCTTCGTCGGCAGCAAAGACGACACGTTTAGAGCCTTCGATGTGAGCGACGGCAGCGAGCAGTGGTCCTACGACGCAGGGGCGATAATGACCGCCTCACCGGCGTACGTCGACGACACAGTGTACGTCGGCGATTGGAACGGGAATTTCTTCGGTTTGAATGCTTCCACTGGAAAGTTGAACTGGGAGTTCCCGTTGTACAACAAGCCTCACGGGATCAAGTCCTCCCCAGCGGTCGTCAACGGGAGCGTCTACTTCGGCGATTACAGCGGTGACGTGTACAAACTCGATGCTCCTGAATCGGGGTTGCCAGTTTCGGAGAACTTCGATTCGGCAGACGAGCCCGATGAATGGGCGCTGGACGGTGACGCGACCTGGAACGCAGGAGTCGATAGCCAGGAGACGCTTCGACTGACTGAGGCTACTGGCAACCAGTTCGGCGCGGCGCTGTACGATAGACCGTTCAGTTCGGACAAGGGTATCGTCGCCGAGTTCGACTACTACGCCGACGAGGGTACTGGCGCAGACGGACTCTCCTTTTTCCTCGTCGACGGGGCGAAGGTCCACCGGTCGAACGACCGAATCTCCGGGGCGGTCGGAGGGGCTTTAGGATACACACAGAATGAGACCGATCCCGGTGTTCCGAACGCCTACCTCGGTGTCGGACTAGACGAGTACGGGAACTTCGCTACCGATGGTGAGGGGAAAGATGGCGGCACAAGTACGGAAAAGCCCCAGAACGTCGTTCTCCGTGGCAGTGGCGACGGTGGCACATCGGGAGACGGCTATCCGTTCCTGGCCAGGGCAGACGTCTCCAGCGAGTTCGGCGAGACGCTCGACAACGGCTGGAGTCGCGTGCGCATTACGGTCAATCCGCTCGACACGTCCGATGACGGGGAAACAGACGCTTCGAGTATTCGTGTCGAGATGTCATGGGACGATGGCGACACCTGGAACGAGGTCATCGAGGACGACTATACTGAGACTCCCCCAGATAACCTCAAGCTCGGATTCTCGGGGTCGACCGGTGGCTCGGACAACGTTCACGCCGTCGACAACCTCAGCGTGCGCGAGCCTTCGGACCTCAGCATCGACGTGACGGATGCGTCGACTGGTGGCAAGGCTGGCGAAGAGATTAACTTCGAGTACGAAGTGACGAACAACGGCCCGAACGCCAACGACCAGATAACCGTCACCGACGACGTGACCATCGGTGAGGATGGACTGGAGAACTACCAGTGGAGCTACACCACCGACGGGGCGAGCGCTGGCGACAGCGGCACCGGACAGTCGGTCGGGATGGAACTCGATTCCGGCGAGACGGCGACCGTGACGGTGACGGCCGACATCGAAGGTAGCGTCACGAGCGACATCGAGCACAACTTGACTGTCGACGAGGGCGCAGATTTCTACGACCCGACGCCCGGCGACCTCAGCGCGGCCCACACAGTCCCAATTGCGGCAAGTGTCGATTCGGGAAGCTACGGAACAATAACGGAGGGCGACGCGGTCACGCTCGACGCGTCGGGTTCGACCGGCGATATCGCGTTCTACGAGTGGGACCTTGACGGTGACGGGAACTACGAGCGCAACGAGACGGCCGCAAAGGCTCTGCATACGTTCAACACGCCCGGGACGTACACCATCACACTCCGGGGGACGACGGACAGCGGTGCGACGTCGACGGATACCGCCACGATTACCGTCGACCCGACCGACACGTGGGGACAGCTCGGCGAGGATGCGACGCGGACAGCGAACAACTCTGATACGGCGAGTCCGACCGACCTCGACCTGCTCTGGAAATTCGGCGAGGGGAAGCTGGGAGTTCACAAGGGGTCTGCTGCCGTCGCAGACGGGACTGTGTACACGAACCACCGAGAAACTCTGTACGCTATCGACGCCGATACCGGTGACGAGATGTGGTCTGTCGCTCTCGAGTCCAAGGGAGGGGGTAGCCTTGACTCACCTATCGTGAACGGTTCGCTCGTCTACGTTACCGATGCGAATAGCGACGAAATCCGAGCGTACGACACCAGCACTGGCAGCCAGGAGTGGAGCTATACGACGGATACCGGTGCTTTTTCGATTGCGTACGCCGACGACAGAATATACTTCAGAGACCGTGGGTGGGTCGGTGCACTCGACGCGACTGACGGGAGCGAAGAGTGGAAAACGAACCCCGGGTTCCACGCGGACACGGGCGTCGAGATGACGGTAGGCGACGGGATGGTATTCCTCCCCGGAACCGAACTGGCGGCACTGAACGCGAGCGACGGCTCGACGAAGTGGAGCAAATATCTCTATCCGGAAACTGAAGTCATCCTCGACAACGGAACACTCTACACCAGCACACGGGGCGATGGCCTCGTCGCACTCGACCCAGAGACCGGGACCGAGCGCTGGAGCGAGTCCATTGCGACCACGAAGGGGACGATGGCGGTCGCGAACGGCAAGCTCTACCGGACGACGCCGAACGCCGTCGAAGCCCGCGACGTTACCGATGGGTCAGTAGACTGGTCCACTCGTGCCAACACCGGACCGAACGCTGGCGGCGTCGCAGTCGGCGACGGCGCGCTCTACGTGACCGCCCGCGTCAACGGGAAGCCCACACAACAACTCGACTTCCTGATTGTCGACCCTGCGGACGGGTCAATCCTGGGCGGTGTCGAGTCGACCACTTACCGAGGTCGAGCGCAGTTCTTCACGTCGCCGGTCGTCTCGGACGGAACCGTGTACGCCGGTGGCAACAAGGGATTCATGGCCTTCAGCGGCAACCTCCGCCCGACGGCCGACGCCGGGACTGACAAGACGGTCGAGGAAGACGCGACGGTGAACTTCAACGCCAGCGCGTCGATCGACGACGGAAGCATCGACTCCTACGACTGGGACTTCGGCGACGGAAACACAGCCACTGGCGAAACGCCGAGTCACACATTCGACAGCGCCGGGACGTACACCGTCGAACTGACCGTGACCGACGACGAGGGTGCGACCGACACGGACAAACTGACTGTGACGGTCAAGGAGAGATCAGTCCTCGTCGCCGAAATCCGGAACGACTCGCGTGTCGTGGTCGAAGATTCGACGGTCGATTTCACGTCCGATTCCTACGGCGACGAGGGTATCGCCAAGACCGAGTGGGACTTCGACGGAGACGGCATATACGACGACACAGGAGAAGATGTCACGCACACGTACGCGGACCCCGGCGAGTACACGGTCCGCATGCGCGTGACCGACAACGCGGGAAGCGTCGCAACCGACACGGCGAACGTAACCGTCACCGACGTGACGGACCCGACCGCCGATATTGCTGATTCGAGTAAGACCGTCGACGAGGACACGCCCGTGACCTTCGACGGCTCCAACTCGACCGACAACGACGAGATAGCGAGCTACAGCTGGGATTTCGACGGCGATGGC
>JBNJGG010000148.1:0-6432 GCA_051747545.1 Halobacteriota archaeon
CCTGTTCGAGGAGGTTCGCTACGGGGGCGTCCCCGCCACCGAGGACCGCTGCAGTCGGGCGCGCGAGAGCCTTCGACAGGTCCGTGCGACACTCGGAGGAGAGCGCAGATGAGTACCCGACGGCTGAGGCGGGTGAACGCCTCCCGCGTCGCGGCGGCCGCCGCTGGCGTCCTCGCGCTCGCGGGCGGCATCGCACTCGGTGGAGCCCCCGCCGGGACGCTCGTCGAGGCACTCGTGGAGACCCTCGGCAACGACTACCTCCTGATCACGGTCCTCGCGGCGGTCGGACTCGCGGCGTCGGTCCCGGTGGTGCTTTCGGGACGGACGAGTGCGCTATCGCAAGCCACGACGCCGACGCCCGAACACCCCGCCACTGCACCCGAACCGGGTACTCGCGTCGACGAGGCGCTCGCGTCTCCGAGCGTGTGGCTTCCGGTCGTCGGACAGCGGCGTCGTGAGGCGCTCCGGAGCCGACTTCGGCGAGACGCGATCGAGACGCTGGTGAGAGTCGAAGCCTGTACGCGGCGCGAAGCCAGCGCGCGCGTCGAGAGCGGGACCTGGACCGAGGACCCCGACGCGGCCGCGTTGCTCGCCGGAGACGCGCCCGAGACGGCGGTTCGCCTCCGAGCGATACTCGGAGGCGAACCGTGGACGCGACGGGCAGTGCGGCGAACCATGGCCGAACTCGTCGACCGCGGGGGCGACGTGAACGGGGGCGACGGGGCGTGAGAGCGACGAATCGGTGGCGCGGGGTCGTCGCCGTCACCCTCGCGGCGGGTGCGGTGGGACTGCTCGCGGATCGACCGGACCTGCTGTTGGTGTCGGTCGTCGGCGTCGTCTTCGCGGCCTATCCGCGACTCTCACCGCCTGCGTCGCCGACCGTCGAAATCGACCGCACCCTCAGTGACCGAACGTCGCGCCCGGGCGAGGCAATCGAAGTGACAGTGACCGTCCGCAACTGCGGGCCTCGACTGCTCGCGGACGTGCGCGTCGTCGACGGCGTCCCGCCCGCGCTGTCGGTCACCGACGGGACGCCGCGACACGGGACGGCCCTGCTCCCGGGCGGCGAGACGACGTTCTCGTACGCCGTGGAGAGTCGGGAGGGGACCCACGGTTTCGACCCGGCGACCGTCGTGCTCCGTGACCTCAGCGGGGCACGCGAGGTCGAAACCACCGTCGAGGCCGACGCCGACACGGAGATAGATTGCACGGCCGAGGGCGTCTCCGCACCCCGGCGGTCGCTCGCCATCGAGGACGTGGGCGACCTCCTCACCGACCGGGGAGGCGCTGGCGTGGAGTTCTTCAGCACTCGCGAGTACCGCCGCGGCGACGCGCCCAGCCGTGTCGACTGGAACAGGTACGCCAAGACGGGCGACCTGACGACCGTCGAGTTCCGCGAGGAACACGCCGCGGCAATCGTCTTGCTGATAGACGCGCGAGAATCGGCCTACCGAGCGGTCGGTGACCGAGCACACGCGGTCGTCTGGAGCGTCGGAGCAGCCCAGCGCCTACTGGTCTCGCTGCTGGGGCGTCGAAACCGGGTCGGTCTCAGTGCCCTCGGCGGTGAGCGCTGTTGGGCACCACCCGATGCGGGCCTGACCCACCAGACCACGCTGTCGAGGTTGCTCCAGCACCACCCGGCGTTCGCGGCGACGCCGCCCGAAGGGGACGCCTGCCCGTCGCTCGACTCGCAGGTTGCAGAGCTTCGAAGTAACCTCTCTCCGGGGTCGCAGGTCGCACTGCTGTCGCCGCTGTGTGACGACGACATCGTGGCGGTCGCCCGTCGCCTCGACGCGCACGGATACCCCGTGACCGTCGTGAGCCCGGACGTGACGGCGGAGACGACACCCGGACAGCGGTTGGCGACCGTCGAGCGAACGAATCGCATCGGGACGCTCCGACGCGCCGACATCCCCGTCGTCGACTGGGAGGTCGACGAGCGACTGGACGCGGCGCTGTTGAAAGCCGAGCGGGGGGTTTCGGCGTGACCGGTGTCGGTGTACGGCGAAAAACCACCCGTCCGAGTGCGGCGCTGAGTGTGGCCGCCGCGGTCGTCGGAACCGTGGTCGTCGCGGTGGCAGATGTCGCCCTCGCAGTTGCTGTGCTCTCGGTCGGCGTGGTGGTGATGATGGCCGGCGACGAGTACCGTGACCGAGGCGACCGCACGCTCGGGGTGGCCCTGGTCGGCGGTGGCCTCGTGGTCGCACTCCTCGGCGTCCTCCTCGGGGCGGCGAGCGCCGACACGCCAGGTCAACTCCTGCGTACCGCCCCCGGACTCGCTGGTGTCCTGGTGGTCGGCGTGGGGCTCGTCCCACTTCGGGGAAGCGGGTCGCGCGGCGTGGTAAAAGCGGGCGCGGCGCTGGTCTTTCTGGGAGTCCTCGCGGCGGGGGTCCTCGAAGCAGTCGAGGTGGGCTACTTGCTCGCCGGTGCGGCCGCCAGCGTCGTCGCGTGGGACCTCGGCGAACACGCGATCAACGTCGGCGAGCAACTTGGCCGCGACGCCTCGACGTGGCGCGGCGAGTCGGTCCACGCCGCCGCCAGCGCGTGTGTCGCCGGCGCCGGTATCGTCGCGGCGACCGTCGTCGACGGCGTGGGGGCGGCGGGACTGTCACTGCCGGCGCTCGCGCTGATTCTCGTCGCGGTCGTCCTGTTCACTGCCGCGCTACACGACTGACGGTGGGGACCGGCGTCTCGGCGAGCACGTCGTCGACGACCTCTTCGGGGGTGGTAGACGACACCCTCGCGTCGGCGGTCAGGACGAGGCGGTGTGCGAGCGCCGGGCGTGCGAGCGACTTCACGTCGTCCGGCGTGGTGAATGGACGACCGTCGAGTACCGCCCGCGCCCGGGCGACCTCCAGGAGTCGCTGGGTCCCTCGGGGGGAGACGCCGACGGACGTCCGCTCGTCCGAGCGGGTGCGCCGAACGATGGTCACGATGTAGGAGAGCACGTCGCGGTCGACGCTGACCGTCTCGGTCACCGCCTGCATCTGCGCGAACGTGTCGACCCCGAGTTGTCGGTCAGTCGACGGATGGCGTCTGTCGCGGGCGACGCGACGTTCGAGGAGTTCGAGTTCTCCCTCCTCCGACGGGTAGCCGAGACTGGACTGCACCAGAAAGCGGTCTTTCTGGGCGTCGGGTAGCGGGAACGTCCCCTGTCCGTCGTCGGTGGGATTCTGCGTCGCGATGACGAAGAACGGTGACGGGAGGGGGTGTGTTCGCCCGTCGACGGTCACCTGTCGCTCCTCCATGGCTTCGAGCAGTGCGGACTGCGTCTTCGGTGACGCCCGGTTGATTTCGTCGGCCAGAACGACGTTGGCGAACAGCGGCCCGGGCGTGAACTCGAACTCGCCGGTCGACTCGTCGTAGACATCCGTCCCGGTCACGTCCGCGGGGAGGAGGTCGGGGGTGAACTGAATGCGCGAGAACGACAGACCGAGGGCCGTGGAGAAACTCCGCGCGGTGAGGGTCTTTCCGGTTCCCGGTGCGTCTTCGAGCAGGACGTGACCACCTGCCAGCGCGCCGGTGAGAACGATTCGAAGCGTCTCCGGGTCGGTGATGACCGCCTGGGAAACCGCGTCCAGCACCGCATCGCAGTGTCGGTGTGCCTCTGAAAGTTCCATGCACGTACCATCCACCGGCAGTGACGTTGTTATTCGATAGCTAAGGTCGGAGTTCGTGAACCCGGACTCGACCGGAAGCGGCGTAACGACTCGTTATTCGGTGTCGAACGCGATGGTGTTGGCGACGAGTTCGCTCGTCGCACGCCGCAACCGCTGTGAGATGGCGGAGGTGGAGATGCCGAGCGACTCGGCCAGACCGACCTGCGACGCCCGGCGGGGAACCTCGAAGTAGCCGGTCTCGTAGGCGATACGCAGGATTCGCTCCTGTTCGGCGGTAAGTCCGAACTGGTTGTGGTGGGCCGGGCCGTCGGCGGCGTTGAGACGACGGATGGTGACGCTGATGCCCGCGCGTCGACACTGGCTCGTGAGACGGACGAGCGACTCCCGTCCGGGAAGCTCCATCCTGACGTTCCAGACGCCGTCCGAACCGGTTGTCGAGTGAACGTACGCGTCGGCGACCGAGAGCTGAGCGAGGCGGTGTCGGGCCGACTCAGACAGCGCCACCCGATAGACGCGGTGCTGGCCTGCGTCCTCGACCAGTACCGGACTGACAATCGTCGGATCGGTCGCGAGCGCGGATTCGAACGCCTCGAAATCGTCCCCGTTGGCGGCGAAAAACAGCGTGTCAGAGGCCGGAGAGAGATACCGCGGGCGGACCTTCGTGTGCGGGGCCCCCTCGAGCGTCGGCGTGAGCGGGAGCTCCGAGTGGGAGAGATGAACCCGTGCGAAGAGCGCGTAGGGACACCGCGTAATCTCCCCGCCGTCGTACGACGGAGCGATATCGTCTCTGCTCATTGGGTCGAGAGTGAGTAGACTGGCCGTCTGTCCGAATCGGAGACGGCCAATCTGGAACTCAGGGGGGTCAGTGTCCCGGTTCGACGCGCGTCAGTTCGACCATGACGTACCCGTCGGCGGCGTCGTCGGCGACGTCCCACGCCTGTTCGAGGTCGACGTTGGCCCGCTGGGCAGTGGCGACGAGCGTGGTCAGCGCGGCCTCGAAGTCGTCTGAAGTTGGGGCGTCGAGGGGTGTCTCGGTTCGGCTCATGTGTACACCTGAATTTTCGTACCGACTTCACCGGCTTAACGTGGTGAGACCGTCCCGCAGGTTATGGGTCGAATAGCTGGTTTATGAGGGTGATAAGAGCGCGTTCACCCAGTGACTCGAACGCTTTGTTCGGCCCTCAAACGCCCAGATAACTGGGTTTCGACTCACAAAGACGCACCGGACACGAGCACCGACAGCTCACGCTCGCCGCAGACTCGCCGTGACGGTCGGTCGAGAGTGACTCACGCGTGATTCGTCACGAATCGGGCCTCCACCGAGCTGTGTGCCCCGTTAACCGGATGTTTGGGTCTCCCCACGAATCGGGTGGCTGAGCCCGGGACGGGGTTATTCCCTCAACAATACATTGGATTTAAGCACATATAGTTGCAGATAGAAACAGAGGATGGGAACTCCACAGGGACCACCCGACAGCGACTGTTCGAGTCCGGGAGAACGCGGGAACAGTCGCGATTCGACCGGCTCCCACTCGGAGGACGAGTGGATGGACCGTGGAGTTCTCAGGATACTGGAGGAGACGGAGACGTCGATCCCGATTGGCGAACTCGCGAGGCGACTCGCGAACGAGAGAGACGACGAAACGTACGGCGACGTCCACCAGTCGCTATACCGTGACCGGCTGCAGCTGCTCGATGCGGCGGGGTCCATCTCCTTCGACATGTCCACCGGCATGGTGTATCCGGCGTGGCCGCGAGTCGAGGATGGAGCCGAGTCGGCGGCCGCTCACGTCGTTCGTGAGGCCCCAGAATACTCGACCGGGGAGTACGCCACCCTGCTCGTCGGGAGCGGCGTCGTCCTCGCCACTCTCGGAACGCTGGCACTCGACGTCTCGACCGTCTCGGAGATACTCGGAGTTCTTTCGGGCGTCGCGGTATTCGTCGGCGTGTTGTTCCTCAGCGAATTCGTCTGAGGCGAGAGGACGTCGAGCCCGGTGCAGGGAGTCGAGAACAATACAGGGGTCCGAAGGTGTCGAACTATCCACCGAGAGAAGGCGGTGGACGCCCCGTCCAGAGGGTGAGCGGCTGTGTCGAGAGACGACCCGGCGTTGGCGGAGCGGAACCGTTGCGCCGTTAGCCGCACGATAAGAAAGGAGGGAACCAACCATCGTTGCGGTACGTCGGAAATGAACCCTCTACAGACTCACAATCCAACAACTACCCACCCAACGTGGGACGAGGACCAACCGTACCAGTTACTCGCCAACGCGCGCCGTCGAGAGTGCGTCAGGTACGTGACGAGCATGGAGGACAACGAAGCCGTATCGGTTCGCGAACTCGCCGATTCGGTCGCCGATTCCCTCGATAACAACCCACCAGCGTCCAACGATTTCCGCCAGAGCGTCTACATCTCACTCACGCAGCGACATCTCGAAAAGCTCGACGGGTGCGACGTCATCAGCTACGACCCCGAGGACAAACTCGTCCGGGTCGGACCGAATCTCGAATCGATTCGGCCGATGACCCGCGTCGACGAAACGCAGTCGAACGACAGACTGAACGTCCTCACGCTGGTAATCAGCCTATTGACCTGCATCGCACTGGTCGTCGGCGGCCTGGCGTACCCGTCGTTACCGGCCGTGGGACTACTCACGCTTCTGGGCCTCAACCTCGTTTCCGTCGGTGTGTTCGTCCAGCAGCGGTTGGACCACTGAGGTCCCGACCGGCGAGTCCCGGTCGGAAGAGTCGGGGTCGACGCTGCGTTCGAGAGGAGCGCTGGTCGACCAGGAGGGTACTTCGAGGAAGCGGTCGA
>JBNJGG010000149.1:0-6304 GCA_051747545.1 Halobacteriota archaeon
GATCTGAGACGACTCGACGTCGGACTCGAACGTGTCGCCGGCGGCGTCTCCCACGACATCAGGAACCCGCTCAACGTCGCCCAGGGGTACGCGACGCTCGCACGCGACGGGGAATCGCCGGACGCGTTCGAGCGAATCCAGTCTGCTCACGAGCGAATCGGTCGTCTCGCGACCGACCTCGCCGAACTCGGCCGGGCGACCAGGTTGGTCGAAAACCTCGAACCGGTCGACCTCGCGTCGGCGATTCAAACGGTGTGGGGAGAAATCGAAGAGGAATCGAGCCGCCTCCACGTCGACGCCGAGGGGACTCTCCTCGCCGATGCGAAGAGACTCCGCGTCCTGTTGAAGCACCTCCTGACGAACGCGGTCACGCACGCAGGGCCAGAAGCTACCGTTCGCGCGGTCGACCTCGACGACGGATTCGCCGTCGAAGACGACGGCCCGGGGGTCGAACCGGACGACCGTGAACGCGTGTTCGAGCCCGGGTTCTCTACCGCCCGGTCGGGGACGGGGTACGGACTCGCTATCGTGAGCGAAATCGGTGCCGCACACGGGTGGTCCGTCGACGCCGAGGGGGCGGTCGACGGCGGGGCGAGGTTCGTCGTCCGCGGGGTGAACCGAGTGGACGACTGAGCAGCCGGGTGGCCATCGGGTCGCTCTCCGGCGACCCGGCGTTCGAGCGCGACCACGAGTTCGACCGACTCGGAAGCGTCACGCTTACTCGGGACGACGGCGACCACGTGGCATGGAAGTCCCCTGCGTTCGCGTCCCGCGAGAATCCGGTGAAGAGACGAGACGCGAGCTCGCGGACGCCGGCCTCGTCGATCACGAACACGAGATCGTCGTCGACGGCGACTGGCTCTTCATCCCGGTGACGGACGCGTCGGCTGTGGAGACGGGATTCTCGCTCGTCTCTCGGGAGGTGCCCGCGCGAGCGACCCAGCAGACGCCCGCGGACCTCCTCGGGTACGAACCCGGCCTCGAACGCCTGGGCGACATCGTCATCCTCGACGAGGACGACCCCGGTCGCGCACAGGAAATCGCCGACGCGGTCATCGCCTCAGACCTCCCCGTTCGCGTGGTGGTCAACCGCGCCTCGAAGATACAGGGTGAACTCCGAGTCCGCCAGTGGGACCTGCTGGCGTGTGACGAAGCCGTCAGACACCCCGCAGACACCGGACCCGACTCTCGGCCCTGTACCGAGACAGTCCATCGGGAGTACGGCTTCGAGTACCTCCTCGACATCGCCGGCGTCTACTTCTCGCCGCGGCTCGCAACCGAGCGCCACCGCGTCACCGAACAGGTGGCGGCGGGCGAACGCGTCGTGGACATGTTCGCCGGCGTCGGCCCGTTCGTGGTGCCGATGGGCGCGCGGGGTGCCGAGGTGGTCGGCGTCGACCTGAACGACGTCGCCGTCGAGTACCTCCGAGAGAACGCCCGACGAAACGGGGTCGAAGACCGCGTGACCGCCATCAGCGGCGACGTGCGAGACGTGGCCGGCGACTACCCCGACTGGGCCGACCGACTCGTGATGAACCTCCCGCACAGCGCCGGCGACTTTCTCGACACCGCCGTCGAACTCGCCGGCGACGACTGCGTGATTCACTATTACGACATCCAGCACGAATCCAACCCGTTCGGCCCCGGGACGGCGGCGATAACGGAGGCCGCGGCACCGACCTACCACGTCGAGGTGCTCGAAGAGCGCGTCGTTCGCTCGTACGCGCCGCACGAACTGAACGTCTGTCTCGACGTGCGATTGTCCCGGTGAGGTTCGAGTCGCCCGCCAGTGCTGTTCGGACGCACGCGCCCCCGACAAGTCGGAACCCTTATTGGTGGTATGGAAGTACGGTGTATTGGCGAGACGGAACGCCGGTGTAGCTCAGCTGGCAGAGCGATTCCTTCGTAAGGAATAGGCCGGGGGTTCAAATCCCTCCACCGGCTTTTTGCTGTGGACAACGTGGCCGGCAAAGGCGTACGAGGAGACGACGTGAGCGACCGTAGCTCAAAGAGTTCTTTCAGTTTGTAGAAAGCTTATTCAGTCGGTGGCAAACTCTGAGACATGACGAACCCGACGCGGCGGTCGGTTCTCGGACTCGTTGGCGGCCTCGTCACTGCAGGGTGTCTCGCCGACCCGAACACGTCGAGTGCGACGGACACCCCAGAGCCGAGTGCGTCTCCACCGGGCACGTCTCGACGTTCCGAGACGCCCACAGAGCCGAGCCAGAACGAGACGACGACGCTACCGGGAGATTGGATCGCGCGAGCGTCGAAGCGTCCCAACCCGGACCACGGTATCTACCTGGCGAACGACGCCACCGAATCCGTCCGGATTCACGTGTGGGTCGTCCGCGACGAGACTGGAGCGACGGTTTTCGAGGAGACGAAAACGGTGTCCGAGGGCGCAGAAATCGAGGCCTACAACCTGAACGAAGCCGACCCAGCGGGCGTCGAATCGTTCACCGTTCGGGCCGAACTCGTCCATGTCGCGTCGTCAACACCCGAGTCACCGACGACAGCCCAGGCCACATCGACGACGACATCGCCGACAACTGCCGAGCCACAGACCGAGACCAAATCCGACCCGGAATCGGTGACGATAGAGACGAACGAGTGCTTCGGCAACGTCCACGTGACGGTGCAGGGGGACGGCTCGCTCTCCGTGTTCTACGCCATCTGTTGACCGTGAGAGCCCGCCAGGTGGGAGACGTTCGAATCGGTGAGTCGCGTTCAAAGAATCACGTTCGCTCGGCGACGACTTCGGGTGTCTGTGTCGGAGCGGACGGCGCTTTCAGTGCTCGCTTCAGCTCGACGACGACTATCGACCCAGCCGGGTCGTTGTCTTCGAACCAGACCGAGCCACCGTACTCATCGACGAGGACGTTCACCAGGTACAGCCCGACGCCCGTTCCTTCGCTTTCCATTCCGATTTCTCCCTTTCCGAACAACACGTCCTTGCGTTCGTCCGGAACACCGGGGCCGTTGTCTGCAACCGCCACTCGAACGATATCCTCCTGCTCCGTGACAGCTACCTCGACCGCTGGCCTAGCAGTATCGTTGTGCTGGACGGCGTTATTGAGGATATTCCGAAACACCGAGTGCAGCAGTTCGTTTGCCGTGACGTCCACGGATGGGAGCTCGGTACTCACGGAGAACTCCGCGACCGGGTACACGTCGCGGCAGGTTTTGATCTCCATGGTGAGCACCTCTGCGAGTGCCGTCGGTTTGAGCTCCATCGAGTCGTCGTCAACGATCATCGCGACGTAGTCGCGGGAAAGGTCGGTCAGTTCGACCGCGTGTTTACTCCCAGAATGGATGCGGTCCACAATCTGCCGTTGTTCCGCGGTCACCGTCTCTTTGAGGTGGTCACTCCAGCCGAGAACGACGTTCATGTCGTTTCGGATATCGTGGCTTATCATTCGCTGGAGAACTTCCAATCGTTCCTTCTCGCGCTGGAGCTGGGTACGTTCGACTGCGAGGGCCTCGGCGTTCTGTCTGGCGTTCGTATAGAAGTACGCGATGAGGAGCCCACCGACCGACCCGACGAAGAGACTATTGACGCGTACTGCGACCGGGTTCGCGACGCTTACGCCTCTCTGAGCCTGTTGATGAAGCAGCATCACCGCCATACTCAGGGTCAAAGCCATGGCACCACACCACCAGACGAGTACCCGGAGAACGTGCCTGTTCGCCGGCCGGGCTACGAGTAGCCAGATGCCTCCGAGTCCCGTGCCCAGTGCAGCTACTAACAGGAATATCAAACGCAAGTCGATCGAAAGGAGGCCGCCGGTCACACGGTGGGAATAGAGGATGAACACGGCAAAGGTCAAACCAGCGAGAGTAATCACGACACCCACCGGGACTGCGACCCACTCCTCCGGCGGTTCCATTACCAGAAAGCTCAGCGGTTCGAAATATAAACGTTCGGAGCCACTGGCGGGCTCTCAAATGACTGAAGACAGACCATCGGTCACGATCCCCCCACGGGCGTGTTGCTGTGACCGACGTGAGCAGCGAAAGCCAGCCATCACTGGCAAAGACGAGCGTGGTGAAGGGAGAACAACCGCCATCTGAAGGTAGTCGTGTAACACAGCCACGCATATGGCAGTCCCTCTAGACGGTGACGATACCGACGCCCATCTCACCCCAGAGGTCGTTCTCCGCGAATTCGCGCCCCATCCGTATCAATCGCTCAACGAGGACGGAGAGATACTCGCCGTCAACGATGCGTGGGTGGACGCGCTGGGCTACGAACGAAGCGACGCCGAGGGTGAGTGGTTCGGTGACCTGCTGCGTGCGGAATCGAGAGAGCGATTTAGCGCGGGGTTCGTCGACTTCAAATCCGACAGCTGCGTCGGCCCCATCGAACTCGAAGTCGTTCACGCAGATGGGCACACGGTCTTCGTCCCTCTGGACGGGAAAATCGAAGTCGACGACAGTGGGGCGTTCGTCCGAACGCATTGTCAGTTCACAGATATCACGGCCGAGAAGCGACGGCGGGACGGATTGACCCGCTTTTGCGCCGTCCTCGACCAGTCGCACGGCGCGATATTCGTCATCGACCCAGAGCAGTTCGAGTTCGTCGACGTGAATTCGACCGCATGTCGCCAACTCGGCTACGACCGAGCCGAGTTGCTCGAGTTGCACCCGTCCGACATCGAGACGACGATGATAGACGGGACGGCGTGGCAGGACGGCCTCGAACGTCTCCGCGAGACGGGGTCGTTTACAAGACTCGGTGAGTGCCGCCGAAAAGACGGAACGACCTTCCCCGTGGAGGTACAGGTCAGTCTCGTCGAACTGGACGACGAGTACGTCGTGAGCATCGCTCGTGACATCACCGAGCGAAAGGCGTACGAAGAACGCCTGAAAGAACAACGAGACAACCTCGAACTGCTCAACCAGGTGCTGCGTCACGACATTCGTAACGACCTCCAGTTGGTGCTGGGCTACGCCGAGTTGCTCGAAGACGACGTCGACGGGGAACGCCGGGAATACGTCGAGAAAATACTCGGACGAGCGAGGCAGGCGGTCGAGCTCACCATGACAGCGGGCGAGATGGCGAACGTGATGCTTTCGACCCAGGACAATCGACGGTCGACCTCCCTTCGGAGAACGCTTCGGGACGAAGTCGACGAGGTCTAGTCCGCGTATTCGGGGTGTCTCATCGACGTCGAGAGACCCATTCCAAACGTGAGCGTGATGGCCAGCGACATGCTCGGTTCGGTATTCCGAAATCTGCTGAAAAACGCAATCCAGCACAACGACAAGGAGGTCTCTGAGGTGACCGTGTCGACGGTGCCGGAGGGAGACCACGTAGTCGTGCGAATCGCAGACAACGGGCCCGGCGTGCCAGACGGCCAGAAGGAGGACATCTTCGGGAAGGGGAAGAAGGGACTCGAAAGCGAAGGAACGGGTATCGGACTCTACCTCGTTCAAACGGTCGTCGAGGGTTATGGAGGCCAGGTGTGGGTCGAAGACAACGAACCCGAAGGAGCGGTCTTCGCAGTGCGGTTACCAACAGTTTAGTGAGGAAGTCGGAGAGACTCGTCTCCGAAACGAGAGGGAAAGTCCTTGTGCCTGGGAAGACGACCCCCTCACACGCTGAACGCGAGTTCGATGGCGTCATCGAAGTCGACGTCGCCGTCGCCATCGAAGTCCAGGGCGGCCCGCTGGGCGGCCGTCAAGCCGCCCGTCTCCGCGAACGCGAGGTCGATCGCGTCGTCGAAATCGGCGTCGCCGTCACCGTCGATGTCCTCGTACAGTCCGTCACCGTTGGGGTCGGTCGGCGCACTCCCCGACACGCCGGGGAGCACCGCCGTGAAGAGCGAGGCGGTACCGACCCGAGGTGTGACCCGCGAGTCGTCCATCGCGACCCCACCGTCGTCGACGAGTTCGTTGACGTGCAGGCTCACCTCTCCAGGTGTGACCTTCTCCTCGAAGGTGAGCGTGAGAAGCGTTTGATTGTCGGTGAACGAACCGACCGCGTCGGCGTCGTCCGCCGCCTCGACGGTGACGCTCGTCCCGCCGGGCCCGCCGTCGACCACCGTGAACGACTCGCCACCGACGAGGCCGGCCTCGACGTCGGTGAGGTTCTCACCGTCGCTCGACACGGTGAGATTGTACCGCGCAAGTCCGTCGGGCGCGCCCTCCAGAACGACCGAGACGGTCTTCGAGTGCGGAAGGTCGCGGGTGAGAAGCGGCACGGTGACGTTCGCTGGGCCGTCGACGGCCAGCGTCCGAGTCTGAACCTGCGTCGGGAACGCAGGGTCGTCGGGGGCCGTTACTGCGAGGGCGATGTTCC
>JBNJGG010000150.1:0-6299 GCA_051747545.1 Halobacteriota archaeon
TCCACACGAGGTCCGCGCCGTGTTCGAGCGGACGGCACAGGTACGGCGTCGCGAACGTGTTGTCGACGACCAGCGGGGCCGCGTGGTCGTGGGCGATGTCGGCGAGGCGCTCGAAGTCGGGCGTGACGAGCGAGGGGTTCGCCACCGTCTCCACGTGAACGAAGGCGGTGTCCTCGTCGATGGCTTCCTCGTAAGCGTCGTAATCGAGCGTCTCGACGATGCGCGTCTCGACCCCCCGGCGAGAGGCCATCTTGTTCAGATACGTGGTGGTGCCGCCGTACATGTCGGCGGCGGCGACGACGTTGTCACCCGTTTCGGCGAGAATGCTCGTAATCGCGTCGAACGCCGCCATCCCGGAGGCAGTGGCGACGGCGTCGGTGCCGTTTTCGAGGTCTGCAAGTCGGACTTCGAGCCCGCGAACCGTCGGGTTGGAGATGCGCGAGTAGATGTCCCCCTCGTCTTCGAGGGCGTATCGCTCGGCCGCGGCGTCGGCCGAGTCGAAGACGTACGATGTCGTCTGATAGAGCGGAGGTACCCGAGCACCCGTCGCGGGGTCCGGGGCTCCCCCGGTGTGTAGGCTCCGGGTGTGAAAGCCTCGATTCATGTATGACATGCATAATTCTCCACGCATCTTATAACCCACAGTTACGGCAAGCTCTGCTGCGTCCGAATCGGGGGCGGGGTTCGGAGGTGGCGACCGAACCGCACAACGCGTGGGGCGGTTCGAAATCGACCGGCCGTCGGCAGTGACGGTACGGAGAAGCAGAGAGTTAGGACGTGAAACGGTGAGACACAGCGAGGAAACCCGAACCGACGAGGGTGCACCGTCGGAGTCGAACGCCGGGCCTTTTCCCGGTGGCGACCAATTGTCGACCGATGAGCGAGGGGACGCAGAACCCGTACCTCCGAGAGCCACCGACGGAGTTCGCACCCGTCGACGAACTCGATTTCGAGGAGGCGAAGACACAGGCGGAGTTGCTCCGTGAGGCCATCCGAACCCACGATTACCACTACTACGTCGAGTCGAACCCGGTCATCGCAGACCGGACCTACGACGCGCTCTTCGAGCGACTGGAGGACCTCGAATCCGCGTTCGATCTCGACACCACCAACAGCCCCACCCAGCGCGTCGGGGGCGAACCAGTCGACGAACTCGAAACGGTCGAACACGTCGCACCGATGCTCTCTATCGACCAGAGCGTCGACGCCGAAGACGTTCGAGCGTTCGACCGCCGGGTTCGCCGCGAACTCGACGAGGGCGTCGAATACGTCTGCGAACCCAAGTTCGACGGGCTCTCAGTCGAAGTCGTCTACGAGAACGGAGCGTACGTCAGGGCGGCGACCCGCGGCGACGGACAGCGCGGGGACGACGTGACCGCGCAGGCGCGAACCATCCCGTCGATTCCGCTCACGCTCCGAGAGGAGTGTCCCGACTTTCTCGCCGTTCGCGGCGAGGTGTACATGCCCCGCGACGATTTTCAGGCCCACAACCGCCAGCGCGTCGAACGGGGAGAAGAACCGTTCGCCAACCCGCGGAACGCCGCCGCCGGGAGTCTCCGACAACTCGACCCCTCGGTGACCGCGTCGCGACCGCTAGCCTGCGTCTTCTACGACGTGCTCCAGTCGAGCAGACACGTCGACACCCACTGGGGAGAACTCGACGCGCTCGCCGACTGGGGCCTCCCGAGGGCGACCCACGTCGAGCGCGTCGGCGGCGTCAAGGACGCGATCGAGTACCGCGATCGTCTCATGGCCAACCGCGAGGACCTCAACTACGAAATCGACGGGACGGTCGTCAAGGTGAACGACCGCGAGCAGTGCGAGCGTCTGGGCCGCACCTCGCGGTCAGTTCGCTGGGCGTTCGCCTACAAGTTCCCCGCCAGAACCGAGGTGACGACCGTGACCGACATCGTCGTCCAGGTCGGTCGAACGGGACGATTGACGCCGGTGGCGCTGCTCGAACCGGTCGACGTCGGCGGCGTCACCGTCTCGCGAGCCAGCCTCCACAACCCCAGCGAAATCGCCTCCCTCGGCGTCGGCGTCGGCGACACCGTTCGAGTGAAACGCGCGGGCGACGTGATTCCCGACGTCGACGAAGTCGTCAAACACGTCTCGGAGAGCCACTTCGAATTTCCCGACACCTGTCCGGTGTGTGATAGCCCGATCGAACGCGACGGATCCCTCGCCTTCTGCACGGGTGGACTCACGTGTGGGGCCCAGCTCGAACGGACCATCGGCCACTACGCCGCCATGCTCGACATCGACGGCCTCGGAAGCGAACGGGTCGAGCAACTGCGCGAAGCCGGCATCGTGACCAGCCTCCCCGAACTGTACGAACTCGACCGCGACGAACTGGCGTCACTCGACGGGTGGGGCGAGCGGAGCGCCGACAACCTGCTCGATGAAATTCGGGACTCAAGGGCCCCGACGTTGGGCGAATTTCTCGCCGCCCTCGGCATCCCCTCGGTCGGGGCGGCGACGGCCCGAAATCTGGCGGCGGAGTTCGACACCATCGAGTCGTTCCCACTGGCCGCAGACACCGAAACACGGGAGTTCGACGCCTTCGAGGAGCGACTGCAGGCCGCCGAAGACGTGGGACCGAAGGTCGCCCTGAAAGTCAGAGATTTCTTCGAGAACGAGGAGAACCGGGCGGTCATTCGGGCGCTGCTCGAACACGTCGACCCCCAACCCGCATCCGAGACCGGCGGGGACGAACTCGGCGGGATGACCTTCGTGTTCACCGGGTCGCTGTCGCTGAGCCGCGACGAAGTCGAGTCGCTCGTGGAAACCCACGGCGCAAGCGCGACGAGCAGCGTCTCTGGGAACACCGATTACCTGATTGTCGGTGAGCATCCGGGACGACGAAAACGCGAGAGCGCCGCCGAGAACGAGGTCCCCGAGCTGGATGAGACCGCGTTCCGAGCGCTTCTCGATGAACACGGAATCGAGTACGCGACGTGAGCGCGTCGAAACCGAGTCCGGTGCCCAGATGGTCCGAGAATATATAAATAATTGTAGAACTGAGAAAGAGGGGGAAGACGAGACAGAGGGTGACGGCCGAGACGAGAGAGGCGAGGAGAAGTGGTGTGCTCGGACACCCAATACACCACGTCGAGACGCCCCTAGCGCCAATACGACGTGTCGAAGAAAGGCGATAGACACATATTTCAGGCCGATTCGATGCGATTCGGGGTGTCCCAACCGAGATTCCAGCGGAGCGGGCATCGAAGGACGGTCACAGGCGACCGCAGCTGCGACGAAACGCCGTTTTGGAGCCTCAAATCGTTTTACACCCTATTCACCGTCACTGGGCGACTGGAATGTGTGTGGTCGGCAAGGGGTGGGACGGGAATGGCGGGGAAGAGGATCCACACCGCTCTCAGAGAAAGATTCTAATAGACACGAGAGTACGAGTACTTATATTCGAATTGTTCGTGAGCAGCTGGCTGTCGCCCGTGGTTACGACGAGTTACTGCCGTCCTGCATCACCGTGACCACCGGTCGCTCGGCGCTGAGTAAAATCGACTGCGTGACGTCGCCGAACAGTGCTTTCCCAGCAGGGGTGCGCTTTCGTCCGCCGATGACGAGGTAGCGCGGGTCGAGTTCGTTCGCCTCCGCGAGGAGCGTTTCGACGGGGTCACCAACGCGTCCGACGACCTCGACGTCGCCACCGTCACCGAGGGCGTCCTTGACGAGCGATTCCGCGAACGCTTCAGCATCGGCGATGGCGTCGTCGAGGTAGTACTCTGGCCGAGTGTCGGTGCGCTCTTCAGCCTCCTCGTTCGACATCACGTAGAGGACGACCAGCGATTCGTCGTGAGCGACTGCGAGGTCGTTGCCGACCGAGACGACACTGCCCGAGAGATCGTCCCCGTCGATTGCTGCAAGGATTACCATACCCCAAGGTAACACTCAAACTATAAAAAATACCACACCGGCTGACCTGACAGGCGTTTCGATTTTTGAGGCGGCTTCGCTCGGGTTACGGCGAGAACGGGGGAAGAGTTCGATCGGTTCGTTCCTACTCGACGTTCGAGGGCCCGGGGAGGGCGTAATCCATCAAGAAGCCGACGACCTTGAAGTAGACGATCGCGACCAGCATGATGAGCGCGAGCACGCCGAACATCATACCCAACTGCTGGGTCTGCGCGGCGACGAGGATCAAGTTACCGAGTCCGCCACCGGAGGCGATGAACTCGGCGACGATTGCGCCGACGACCGACTGCTGGACGGCGATTTTGATCCCGCCAATGACGTGGGGGAATGCCTCCCAGAACTTGATTTCTTTGATGAACTGATACCTCGACGCGCCGAAGACGTCTCCGAGGTGGTAGAACTCCTGTTCGACGTGCGTAAAGCCCGTGATGGTGTTGATGAACACCGGGTAAAAGCTAAACAGCGCGACGAACAGCCCGATCGAGAAGAGACCGGTGCCGAACCAGATGATGAAGACCGGGGCGACGATCGCGAAGGGGAGCGAGTACATGAAGACGAGCATCGGCATCGACGCCTGTCGGAGAACAAAGGACTCCGCGTAGATGATGCCGATCGCGACGCCGATGGTGACGCCCATGATGAACCCCATGAACACCTCCGAGAAGGTGAGCTGCGTCGCCGCGATGATTCTGTCCGAATTGCGTAGCGTCTGCTCGACGGTGAAGGCGATACTCGGGAAGTAGATGTCCCCGATTTCGTTGAAGAATCGGGAGTAAATCTCCCACAGGACGAGTATGCCCGCGACAACGAGCATGCTGATTCCGTTTCGATTGAACCAGTTGACAGTGAGTTTTTTGGGATTGATGCCGAACGTTTGCGTAGATGTTTTTTCTGCCATCGTAAATCACTCTCCGAAGAGTTTGGTCTCCTTCCAGTAGACGAGTTTGTCCTGCATGATGAACAGGAAGAAGAACAGTATCACGGAGACGAGACCCATGATACCGGTCGTCCCGAACACCAGCGGCATCTCGAAGCCGCGCAGGGCGAACAGTGCGAGGTACCCGAGGCCTTCGCCAGCCCCGACGAACTCGCCGACGACGGCACCGACGATTGCGAGCGTCATCGCGATCTTCATCCCGTCGAACATGTGCGGAATCGAATTCGGGACGCGCATGTACCGATATTCCTGCCACTGGGTCGCGCCCATCGATTGCAACAGGTCGTGCTGTTCTTCCGCCAGCACGTTCAGTCCCTCGAAGGCGTTGAGGAACATCGGGAAGAACGCGACCCACACCGCGATGACGTACTTCGCGTTGAAGTCACCCATGTAGAAGATGATAATCGGTGCGAGCGTGATGCGCGGAACCGAGTTCACGCTCAGCACCAGCGGCATCAGCGCGTCGTTGAGCCGCTGGTTCAGCGTGAAGATAGCCGCGAAGACGATTCCGAGAATCGTCGCGGTGATGAATCCCGCGATGCCGGTCCCGAACGTCGACAGGAAGTTCGCGTACAGGAGGTCCTGGAACGCGATCACGTCGTTGAGTATCGTGATCGGCGACGGAAGCACTAATTCGATGAACAATTGATACACGTCAGTTACCAGGTACCATACTATCAGGAACATCGCAGTTCCGACGAAAGATAGCCCCCACCTGGTCAGTCTGGACTCCTTATCCATGGTAGCAAGAATCGAAGAAGGTGGATAAATAACTTTCTCACTCTATGGGAGACGCTACCAACTAGGACATGTCAGTTGGTTTGTTGACATGATTGCGGGCATCGAGACGTTCCCAGTGGACAGCGACGGGTGAGGAGACCAGGTGCAATGAGTGGGTGAGGGGTCCGAGCGCAAACGCCGGAATCGACACGTCTCGACAGGGGGAAAGATTCAGGGTGACCCCCGGCGACGACGGCACATGGCCATCGACTCCGTAGAGGCGATTCCGCTCCGTCGAGAACTCGGCGCGCGATTTGCCAACTCACAGAAGTGGTTCGACAGTCGAGAGTACTGTCTCGTCAAGATAACTGACACGGATGGCACCGTCGGGTGGGGAGAGTGCTGGGGACCCATCGCGGGCAACCGCGAACTGGTCGACGAGTACATCGCACCCTGGCTGGTCGGCAAAGACCCGATGAACGTCGAGCAGATCCACGCCGACCTGCGATTCAAACTCCGCTCGGTGTATCACTCGTACGTCCCGGTCTCGGCGCTCTCCGGGGTCGATATCGCCCTCTGGGACCTGAAGGGCAAGCTCCTCGGCGAGTCGATTTCCTCCCTGCTGGGCGGGCGACGGCGAGACGAGATACGCGCGTACGCGACGGGTCACTTCTGGCCCGATGTCGACTCCTTCGAGGAGGTCCGC
>JBNJGG010000151.1:0-6296 GCA_051747545.1 Halobacteriota archaeon
GAGGTGGACTCGTTCGTGATGAGCATGGGCGAGCGCTACGATGCGATCCTCGAGGCCGACTCGCCCGGTGAGTGGGCCGTCGTCGCAGAGCCCGTCGTCGGCGAGGAAGACCCCGCGGAGGCAAGGCTACGGTACGAAGAAGCTTCCGAGGACGGGTCCGCCGAGCGACCGCAGTTCGACGGTCGGGAACTCGAGTATGGTGACCTCGAAGCGCTCGAACCGCTAGATCTCGGCGGGGAGCCGGATCGGACGTTCGACATCGCGTTGTCGGGTGGGATGATGGGGAGCTCCGATCCCGACGCGTGGACTATAGATGGCGAGGCGTACCCCGCCGCCGATCCGTTCGAGATCAGTGAAGGCGAGCACGTCCAAGTCCGGATGGTAAATCGCAGTCCGGCGATCCACCCGATGCACCTCCACGGCCACTTCTTCCAGGTCGGCGACGCGGTCAAGGACACCGTCCTCGTCGCGCCACACGGTGATCAAGTGACGTTCGACTTCCGCGCGGACAACCCCGGGGACTGGCTGTTCCACTGCCACAATGTCTACCACCTAGAGCGGGGAATGGCTCGCGTGTTCGAATACGCGTGATTCGCTCGTCGTTTGGAACAGCAACTGGTGCGAACAAGCTCGATCCCCCTACTTTTTAGCTGTTCCCCATACTGCAGACAACCTCTGTATTCTGCACGTGGGTCCTATCAGTTACTGAGGGATTCAACAAGGCCGTGTAAGTGAATATCTCACCGGAAGTAATCGAAGCTTGAGTAACGTTCGGCACCCCATCCACCGGATTCGGAACGGGAATCCCGTGCCAGTGAATCGTCGTCTCCTCTTGGAGGTCGTTGGTCAGTTCGACGAACAGCGTGTCGTCCGTCAACAGGAGTTCGCCGTCGACGAGATAGGTCATCATATCCGAGGTGTGGCCAGGCGTGTGGAACGCCTCGGCTTCGACGTCGCCGACCTCGATGACGTCACCATCCGATAGCAAGTCGTATTCGTACTCGACATCGCGCTCGCTGGCTGCGTCGCCGAGGTGGTAGGGCACGCCGATCTCGTCGACGAGTGCCGGACTGCCTGAGATGTGGTCGGCATAGACGTGTGTGTCAAGGACGCGCGCAATCGAGAGCCCAGCGTCCTGGGCAGCGAGTTTAAATTGGTCGGTCTATCCGGTCGCATCGACCACGACGGTCTCGTGCGACGCTTTCGAGCCGACGACGTAGCCGAAACAGCCCTTCGCGCGGTGCTGGACCTGCCGAACGGCGAGGTCGTCGCTGGCTGTCTCGATGGGGACGGCCTCGTAGAGTTTGCTTCATTCCTCCATGCCGCCAGTGACGACCGAGACGTCGTCGTAGCCGTGATCGTCGAGTTTGAACGCGAACGGCGTCGACGTCAACCCCTTGCCACAGATGGCGACGACTGACCGCCCATCGGTCAGCTCGTTTACCGTGTTCAGTTGGTCCTCGCTTAACTCTCATCAGGGTCATACGGAACGTTCCCTGCGTCGCGCACGTGCTAGGCGTCGTAGCTGCCTTCGAGGCGCGTGTCGATGAGCGTGAACTGTTCGTCGGCGTCGATCTTGTCCGCAAGTTGTTCCGCAGTGATGTTCTTGACCATCGTATCTCACCTGTGTCGTGTGGTGTCCTTCGAGATTGTCGCTCAACGTAGCTGTCGCGTGCGCCGTCGTCCCCTAGCGCGTTTGATTACGACCCTCTTCGGGGAAAGTGTTCCTGCGCGGAATCATGGACGTCTCGCAGTACGCCTCGCCGGCCGTGTAGTCGACGCCGGGCTGGATGAACGGATACGGCCCGTCTGCGGGCGTGTTCTGGGCTCGACCGCCGTCGTCTGCGGTCTCGACCAGCCCCATCACCTCGTAGTTGACGGGCGAGTGTTCCTCGAGATACTCGACAATGACGTCGACCGGTATCGTCGCGTCCTCGACCTCGACGTCCTGGAACGGGAACCCGCAGTTGCCGAGGTCGCGTTCGGGATCACCAGGCCGGCGGAACGTCGCTACCGAGTACGTCTCCTCCGGATTGACCGGCTCGCCGTCGATTTGCATCTCGGCGAGGCGACGGCCGCGCTTGGCCGTCGGGTCGACGGTCACCTCGATGTTCGAGGAGAAGCTGCGGACGCGGCCGTCCTCCTGGTCGTAGGGGTACGGCGTGAAGTTGTCTTCGAGGAACTCCTCCATGTGGCTCGTAAGTTGCTGGCCGTAAGCGACGCCGCGGGCGACGGGCGTCGTCATCGGGAAGAACGTGTACAGGGCTCCGAGCGTGATGTCGCCGGGTGGGATAGCGGTCCCGTACCGGAACCCGTGCGAGACGGCGAGGTCGGTGTCGAAGTGCGCCCGCAATGCGTCGTTGAACAGCGAGTTCCACGCGCTTTCAAGGAACGCCTGCCGGTAGAGTGGTTGTTCTGTCCGGCCGACGACCGTATCGAGGGGCTTCTCGAGCGTGCCGGGTCCGCGCTCGAATCCCGGATCGTCTTCGAAGAACGGTTCACGAACCGATTCGACCGTCTCCTGTGCGTCGGCGTCCGGTTCCGGCGTGTGCTCGCCGTTCTCGGTGAGACAGTAGAGATGGTGACGGAACTGTATCTCCCCGTCCTGTGCGCGGAGATCCACGCGGCCGAGCGCCTCGCCCATGCCGGATTCAACGACGACCGTCTCGGTCTCCTCGACGACGATCGGGTCGTAGGTGTACTCGTGGGTGTGTGCGCTGAATATCACGTCCACGCTGGCACAGTCCTTGGCGGCTTGGACCATCCACGGGAGGCCGATCTCGGTGACCGCAGCCACGACATCCGCGCCGTCCTCACGGGCGGCCTGTGCGGACGCTTCGAGGAGTGCGGGGTGCTTCCCGAAGCGGTACTTCCCCTCGGAGAACGCGGGCGCCATCCGGTCGACGTAGACGTTCGTCATCCCGACAATGCCCACGGAGAGCCCGCCGACCTCGAGAATCCGGTAGGCGTCGTACAGTCGCTCGTCGGTCTCCCAGTCGTAGAGGTTGTTCGCGAGAATCGGGGCATCGAGGTCGTCCATCAGCTCCACGAAGTTACCATCCTCGGTGGCTTCGTTCGAGTAGTCCCAGTTTCCCGGGACATAGATATCGGGCGCAACGTGGTCGTTGATGGGGTCGAGCATCGCTCGCCCATTGGTGTAGGTGGTCACGGCGGAACCGTGAAACGTGTCTCCACTCATGAGCGTACAGACGTCGTGGTGCTCGCGGAGTTCGTCGAGTTTAGCTGCGAGCAGGGGGATCCCACCGCCGCGCTCGAAGACGCGGTCGTCGTCTCCGAAGTCGAAATCCGGCTTCGACGTCGGATTGTTGTAGTAGACCTGGTGGCGCGGCGTCAGCTGCCCGTGGAGGTCGCTGACGTGAGCAAAGACGGCGTCGGGGGCGCCCGCACCGTCGCTGGCAGGGTCGCTACCGAGGGACGTCCACTCTCCGAGTGCCGTGGTATCGTTCATCGTGACGGGAGTACAGCTACGCGCTCCTACTGTTCATGACTTTGGGTTAATATTTAAAAAATCAGATGAGATATCCACCAACACTGTATCGCAGAAGACCGGACTCCATATCCGAGAAGCACACTCCCGAGTTGAACACACAAACTTTCCCTCGACCTGAGAGCGATTGCGAACTATGGCCGGGGACGTCCCCCTTGGGCTCTCCGGGGTAATTATTCTAAGGTAGGAAGCCGTACCACTGTCTACAGAGATGCGCCCATTGACTCGTTCGTGGAGGCGGTCTCGTTGACGAGCGACTGGGTGACGACGGGGTTGTCTGCGGTCGTCATCCTCGTTGCGGCCGCCGTTCACGGTATTGCTGGGTTCGGCTTTGCGCAGGTGTCGATGGGCATAATGCCGCTGTTTCGGTCGCCCTCGAGCGCGTCGATTATCTTCACGGCAACGGCGGTGGTGGCCAACGCCCGCGTCTGGTGGAGCGTCCGCGACGCCTTCGACTGGGAGAAGTGGCTCGTCCCCGTCGGTGGTCTCGTCGTCGGGATGCCGCTCGGCATCTTCGTGTTCAGTCGGTTCGAAGCGGCACAGATGCGCGTCGCCATCGGGGCGGTGCTCGTGCTGGCTGTCATCGTCGTCGGTGCGACCCAGCAACTCGATACTGTCACGGACTGGATCGAGGACAAAGACTACCGACCGGGGAAGATTGTCGGCGCGACGGCTGGACTTCTCGCGGGGATTCTCGGTGGTGCCGTTGCCGTTCCTGGCCCGCCGATGATTGTCTACGGCGCGTTCATGTCGGCGAGCGGGTTCTGGAGCGACGAGGAGATGAAGGCCACGTTCACCGCCTTCTTCGGGACGCTCATGCTGTACCGCCTCGGGAGTCTCACGTACACGGGAGCCGTGACGACACCCCTGATGATCGAGGCTGCCGTCGCCGTTCCGATGGTGTTCGTCGGTTCCTGGGTCGGCGTGTACATCTTCGACCACATCCCCGAGCGCATCTTCCAGTGGCTCGTACTGGTGCTACTGGCCGTGAACGCGTTCGTCCTCCTGTTCACGGCGGTTCCGGAACTCTAAGCGTGTTCAACTGTTCTCTGTACAAGGGTTCCGGCCTCTCGCGACACCGGTTGGAACCAAAAGATAGCACCGCAGCGGCGCCGGTTCGTGTGCTATTCGGGCGTTGATCAGGTGCTCATCATGTTGCGACAGCTCTCGGCGCATTCCTTGAGGACCTCGGCACAGACCTGGCAGTGCTGGGCATCGTGGCGCTCACATTCTTCGGCACACTCCTCACAGGCACCGGCGCAGGCTTCGGCCAGTTGTGGGCTGTAGTTGGATTTGCGAGCCATGAACCGGGCATGCAGCGATGCGATGTCTGCGACGTCGCGACAGAGCCGAGCACACTCTTCCATCTCCTCGTCACCGAGGCACTCGTCGGCACACCACTCACAGACCTCAGTGGCTTCATTGCAGATCTCGATGCACTCGCGCTCTTCCTCGCTCAGATGATCGATCTTGGAGACTATTTCTGCAAGTGATATCTCACGTCACCGTACGAGGCATTTCTAGTTCATCGGCCTGCTTGCCCTTGCGGGGCCATACCATGTTTGGTCACCAGAAGACGTCGAAGAGTGCGGGCACACCGCGCGGGAACGCGAGGTGATAACCTGGGCTCGGACAGCCCGAGAGGCCAACGTGGGCGACGGAACCCGATCCGATTATACGGCGGCGGGAGAGCGTTGTGGAGGTCATACCCCTCCTTTCTGGGAGTCAAGGATCGGCCTCCTAGTGAGGACGGTGATACACGAATGTCGCTCGTCCCGAGTGCAAGCACCCACGATCACGGTTCCGAACAGTTCTCGATCTGCGGTAGCGATTGCTAGTTCGTCTGTTTCTGTTGTAAGTCGTCGCTCGGATAGATGCGATACGTCCGCCCTTGGCGCTCGCGGTACAGGAGACCGCGCTTCTCGAGAGGGGTTACCGTCTGACTCACCTTGCTCTTCGAGAAGTCCGAGCGATCCCTGAGTTCGATCTGTGTAATGCCGGGCGAGGAGATGACTGGTTCGAGAATACGGCGCTCGTCTTCCGGCAAGAGGTCTAACACGCGAGCCTGTGGCTGAGCCTCTGGATTGATAGCCCCGTCTGGTTGGGTGGTTCCCTCTGGCGGTTCGTCACCCTCCGGATCGGTCGGATTCGCGATTTCATTCTGTGAGCGGCCGGTTACGTCTATGCTGGTGATCTCATCCCGAATCACGAGATACCCACCACCGATGACAGCCGAGACGAGGAAGGTTCCGAGGACGTACCAGAGTGGATTCGTTCCGTGAACGGACCCCATCGACGTGCCCATCATCGATCCCATCTGGTCGAAGGCCTGCTGTTGCTGATATGCTTGCCAGCTGAGCACACCGCCGACAACGAGGACGGCGGCGACCAAGCCACCGGCCACTGTATCGGCTCGCCGTCGATTCATGTTCCCCACCTCGATTCCCCGAGATACGTGCTCATGCAGAAGAGTTCGCGAGACATCACTGTACCTGTTTTGATTAGACGAAGCAATATTTGGGGCTGCCTGGCCGCGATACTTGGTATCGCGATGCGACGTTCAGTGATGCTCATGGTTCTGGGAACCTCCCGATCCTGAAACCTGTGGGTGTTGCTGTGCAAATTCGGAGGGGCGCTTCTCGAACGATCGCTTGCACTGATCCGAACAGAAGTAGTACGTCTCGCCGTCGTGGGTGAGACTCGGCCCGCTATCGTCGGTTCGCATCCCACAGACGGGGTCGCGGTACTGCCCGGGTGCACCGAGACCACGACGGTAGACGTAGAGGAG
>JBNJGG010000152.1:0-6160 GCA_051747545.1 Halobacteriota archaeon
GACAGACCCACCGACGCCGGCGCGAGTCGCCCGCCCTTGCTCGACGGCGAGCAACTCCTTCTCTTCGACGTCGAGTTCGGCCGCGAGTTCGGCCAACTGAAGGCCGGCCTCCTGACGGGCGTCCTCGACTCGCTCGCCGTAGCCAGAGACCAGATACGGGAGGCGGTCCTCCTCGTAGTTGGTCCCCTCGCGCTCCCAGTGAGAGGGGTCCCCGCGGCTCTTGTCGTACAGTTTCGCCGCTCGCTGGGCGGCGCGTTTCTTCCGATTCGTCGGACCCCCTCCGCCGGGGTCTCCACCCTCGTGCCCGCGTCGGTTCTTCCGCTCGTCCTGACCGTGGGGGGCACAGTCACTGCAGACGAGTAGGCTCGCCCCGGCGACGTTCGCCTGTCGGAGGTCGTCGGTCTCCTTGCCGCAGAGTTCGCAACTGCCACCGTCACCGCCTCCGCCGCCAGAGCCTGTAGAGTACTTCGCCATGCCGCCTCCTAGGTCGGGGGGTGGTTTAAGTTCGGTGACGACGGTCGGAGACTGGTACGGTTTGGGGCCGGGACCCGTCGCCTCGCGCCGATGTCTCTGGGGGCGAGTCGACGTCGAACGCGGCGGCTCGGTACGCTGTGGGTCTGAAAGGATTGTGCGTGGGTGATGTCCCGGATGGGAATCACCTGCATCGTCTGTCCCGCGACGGCGATGCCGCCACGGTGTCCGTGGTTCGGTGACCACGTGTGCGATGCGTGGGACCGGATTTGAACCGGCGGACCCCTATGGGACAGCGCCCTCAACGCTGCGCCGTTGGCCTGGCTTGGCTACCCACGCTCGCGTGCGTCTTTCGCACTCTCACTTTCCAAGGGATGATTAAAAGCCCTTCCCTTTCGCCCCGTCGATGTCGCGGGGTCTCACCCCGAATGGTTTTGTTCGCGGCACGCCGAATCGAGGCATGGAACTACAGGTCCGAGACCACGTTCCGACGATTGCAACGGTTCTAACGCTCGTCTCGTTATCGTTGGTCTTCGGTGCCGTACTCGGAGTCATCCCCGCGTCCGCGTTTCCTCGTGCGTCGGGCGCGACGCTCGATGCGATCCCACACGTCAACGCGGCTATCAGCGCGCTGGCAATCGTCACCATCCTCGGTGGGGTTCGTTTCATCCGTCGAGGCGACGTTCGCAGCCACCGCGTCGCGATGCTGGTCTCGGTCGTCCTCTTCGTGGCTTTCCTCGTTCTCTACCTGTACAAAGTCGTCCTGCAGGGACCCGCCACCTTCCCCGGCCCGAACGCCGTCTATCAGTTCCTCTACCTCCCGACGCTGGCCGTTCACATCGTCCTCGCGGTGATCTGTATTCCGCTGTTGTACTACGTCCTGTTGCTCGCACTCACCCGTCCGGTGGCCGACCTCGCCCGCTCGAATCACGCGCGCGTCGGGCGAATCGCTGCCTCGCTGTGGGTGACTTCGTTCGCCCTGGGAAACGTCGTTTACGTGTTGCTCTACGTAATTTACTGAGTCGGTCCTCCGCGGCGTCAGTCCACGTACAGAGAGTAGGTGATGATGGCGAATCCCACGAGCGTCAGCACGCTCTGAAAGAAGACGCTGTAGAGGAGGTCCATCGGTGTGAACCAGTCGACGACGCCGCCCGTAATCGCGCCGACGGTGACGATACCGAACCCGACGGCGAGGGAGCGAAGAGCGGCCGCACCCGTTCGACGGTAGGCACTGAACGCGAGGTAGGTGATGAGACTCCCGAAAAAGAGCGTCATCGTCTTCGTGGCGACGATTGCGGTTTCGACGAGGGTCACGCGCCCGTCACCTCTCCGTCGCGGTCGGCGGCCGACGAGAGCGGGTCGCTACCCATTGTGATACACTCACGTGAGCGGTACTTAGCCGGTCGGGTTCGGCGCGACAGCCTCTGGCGTCCTCACCGTTCGGGCGGTGACTCAGTCGTCGGCCGTCGCGGGGTCGCCGTCGATAGTCGGTCGGGACACGTCACGGTCGGCGGTCTCGCCATCGATTTCGTAGGGGTACTCCCCGGTGACACACCCCAGACAGAGGTCCGCGCGCGACTGTTCGAGCGTCGCTGCGACGGCGTCGATAGAGAGGTACGCGAGGCTGTCGGCCCGAATCGTCTCTCGAATCTCCTCGACGGTGCGGTCAGACGCGATGAGTTCCTCGCGAGTCGGCATGTCGATGCCCATGTAACAGGGTGCGAGAATCGGCGGCGCGCCGATGCGCATGTGTACTTCTCTGGCACCGGCGTCACGCAGAAGCGAGACGAGTTGCGTCGAGGTGGTCCCGCGGACGATGCTGTCGTCGATGAGCGTGACCGTTCGGTCCTCGACGGTGCTCCTGATGGGATTCAACTTCAGTCGAACTGCTCGCTCGCGCTCGTCCTGGGTGGGCATGATGAACGTCCGACCGACGTAGCGGTTCTTCATCAACCCCTCTGCGAACTCGACGCCCGGGTCCTCGTCGGGACGGTCCTGGCCGTCGGCCGTCGTCGCCGACGCCGCTTCGGCGTACCCGGAGGCGAACGCTCGCCCAGAGTCGGGCACGGGCATCACGACGTCCGTCTCGATACCGCTCTCGGCCCAGAGTCGTCGGCCGAGTTCGCGCCGTACCTCGTAGACGAGATTGCCGTCGATGACCGAGTCCGGTCGCGCGAAGTAGACGTGCTCGAAGAAGCAGTGGGCGGTGTGCTCTCGCTCGACCAGTTGGTAGCTGTCGAACCCGGACCCGTCGCGTTCGAGGACGACGA
Organism: Halobacteriota archaeon; assembly: GCA_051747545.1. Lineage (GTDB taxonomy): Archaea > Halobacteriota > Halobacteria > Halobacteriales > Haloferacaceae > JBNJGG01. The sequence goes on from JBNJGG010000152.1 coordinate 2,742, forward strand.
GTTCGCCCGGGCGTACGTCGCGGACGAGTTCCCCGTCGAGGGTGTCGATGGCCGCGCTCTCGCTCGCGATAACGTAGCCGTCTTCGACCGTTCCGATACACAGCGGGCGATTTCCCTCCGGGTCGCGCACGCCGAGGACGGTGTCGTCGTGCATGATAGTCAGTGAGTACGACCCGTGAATTCGCTCCATCGTGCGTTTCACCGCGCGAACGAGGTCCGCTTCGAGCAGGTTCCGGGCGAGGTCGTGGGCGATGACCTCGGTGTCGCCTTCGGAGGTGAACGCGTGGCCGAGCTCCTCGAGTTCGGCCCGTATCTCGCCGGCGTTGACGAGGTTGCCGTTGTGACTCAGACCCAGTGACCCCGACTTGAACGAGACGGCGAACGGCTGTGCGCAGGATTCACCGACGCCCCCCGCAGTTGGGTACCGGACGTGACCGATGCCTGCACTCCCATTTAGCTGGTCGAGGTCGGACTCGTCGAAGACGTCCCCGACGAGACCCGTCTCGACGTGACTGTGTTGTTGAAAGCCGTCGTGAGTGACGATACCGGCCGATTCCTGCCCGCGGTGCTGGAGCGCGTACAACGAGTAGTACAGCGGACGTGCGACGGTGCGGTCGGACAACGAGATGCCGACGACGCCGCACTTTTCGGTCAGCCCGTCCAGGGAATGGGTGCTAACGTCCCGCCCTTTGGCCATACCTGTCGGTCGGCAGTCCAAGGGTAAAAACCCCCGTTATTGTGCTGTAACGGACCAGATTGATTGGCGAAATATGCATGTGTGTGCGCATTCGTGGGGTTGGATCATGGGTAACACGCAACACGACGCTGGCCGACGTGGGCCGGCGCGCTCGACAGGTTCGGTCCCTGTGTAGGTCAGCGCTCGTCGAGCGGGTGTGAAACAGAGAGAACTGAGAACTCGTGGGGACGACCTCGGTTACTCGCCGGCCTTCGTCTGCCACGAGTACTCGCGGCGTTTGGCCGACTTACCGAAGCCGCAGGACGAACACACTTTCTTTCTGCTGTGATAGGACTTCTCGCCGCATCGACGACACTTGACGTGGGTCGTCTTGTTCTTCTTTCCCTGACTCGGGGTTCCTGCTCCCGTCATACGTTGATTGTGACGACGTTATCGCCTCGTATAATGGTTGTGTCTTCGACCGCGTCGAGGTCGAGTTCGCCGAGGAGCTCCTCGTCCAGTTCTGGGCTCGGCTCCAGTACCACGTTCATGTGCTGGTCGTATCCGGCGAGCAGGCCGTGGAGTGCGCGTCCGTCCTTGAGGTGGACGGTGACGTCCGTGTCCAGAGACGCTTCCAGCACGTCGAGAGGTCGTCCGCTCATGTTTCAATCCCGTCTCGTGCTGGTAATAAACATACCGACCCAGAATTTCTGTCCGCCGGGCCACATTCGCCGACCGACCCGGCAGTCTGCGTGTGGCACCGCGAACTCGTGATAGCACCGTTGTTCGGTTTCCGCCACGAGTGCGTCTCCCGGTTTCCGCCACGAGTCCATCCTTCGAACGTCACGACCGGTGCCACGCCAGCGAGACGAGCTTCGACTCTGCGCTCGATTCCCAGAGGGTGTTGTGTACCTCGATGGTGTGCTCTCCTGACTTCGAGGCCTGGAAGGCAACGGCCTTCCAGCCGCGGTCGTAGCTGGCGTCGGCGGCGACCACCTCCCCGTCTGGGTCCCGGACGGTAAGGTCGAGGTCGACGTCGGATCGAGCCTCCGCTGTGTTTGCGAAGTTCGCCTCCGTCACGTCGGTCAGCCAGGTGAGGACCAGTCGAACTTCCTCGTCGTCGGCCGCGACTTCGAGCGGGTATCGTTGCGTCCCCTGGTTGGCCTCGAACCAGTCGACGACGTACCAGCCGCGTTCGACGATTCGCTCGGCGTCGGCGACGTCGATGGTACCAGTCCCCCACCGGTCGTCGACGTAGGATGCCGCATCGTGACTCGCCGACGCCATGACCAACGCCTTGTTCAGCGCCGGAAACGTGCCGACACCGGGTGCATCGTAATCGTCGGCGAACTTCCGCAGGAGCGTGACCAGCCCGGCGACCTGTGGACCCGCGAAACTCGTCCCCGAGACGTTCCCGATGTACAGCGGCATGCTCACGTTCTCGCCGACCGCGCACACCTCCGGTTTCTGGTGTGGGTAGTCGTCGTCTGAGCCGCGCTGGTGGCTCGAGTACGGCGAGAGATGACCGGAGAACGACGAGACGACGTCGTCGGCCCGGTTACCGTTGTTTCCGTCGTCCACGGAGCCCACGGTGATGACGTTGAATCCCTTCCCCGGAGACGTCACGTTCGCGTGTGGATGACTGCCGGTCTCGAGGTGGGTCGTGTCGTTTCCGGCCCCGACGACCATCGTGAGCCAGCGATTCGCCACCTGCTGGTCGAACAGAAAATCCTCCTCTTTGAGGCGTCGGTCCCCGTCGTAATCGGAGAAGAAACTGCTGTTGACCACGTAGGTCCGGTCGTTGAACCAGTCCATCTTCTCCTCGAACTCCTCGTTGGGATTTTCGGCGGCGAACACGTCGGCGTACCGCGCCGTTCCGGGGAACGGACTCGCCGTCGAGCCGGCGCTGTAGGCGACCTGCGTGGCGTGGGCACTCTCGTCTGCGTCGTCGTACGTCTCGTCGAGATTGATGTATCTCGGGTCGGGTAACCCTTCGAGTTCCAGCACGCCGACGGAGTAGCCGGTGGCGTCGAAGGCCTGTCCCCGGTCGTTTCGGTCGTACGAACGCTGCGTTCTCGATGCCGACCCGAGTTGTGGCTTCAGGGTCGACCCGTGTTCGAAAATACGCCACACGTCGGGGTGGCGCTGTAGACGGTCGACGGCCGTCGTCGTCGCTCGGGCGATGACCCGGGGGACGGACGGTTCGACCGACTCGACGGTCACCTCGTCGTCGTCACCGGCCAGTGCGACGAACTTCGTGACCTTCGTCTCGAGATTCTTCCCGCACGCGCCCGCCACCCCCGCCGCGAGTTCGTCGAGGTCACACCCGTCGGCTCCGAGTTCCTCGTGAACGGCGTCGTGGTCGACGCCGGACAGCCACACGCTCACGTCGAACTTGTCGTCTGGGTTCGCGTCGGCGACCCTCGTTCCGAGCGACGGCTCTAGCTTGCCGTACCGGGCGCGGTACGCCTCGACCTCTCGCCGCTGGACCTCGTCGTGGGCGACCCGGTCGTTGTTTCCGTCGAGCAGTACGCGACGTATCTCGCCGTCACGGGTGTCGAGGACCTTGGCGTCGTAGTACCGCTCGCCGAGCGTCGAGTACGTGGCGATGGCCTCGTCGACGACGGACGCCTCTCCGCTCACCGCGTCGATTGCACGAGTGCGAAGCCGAGGCTCGCTCAGGAGGGCCGCCCCCGCACCTGCGGTGAGCAGCAGGAGTCCAGTTCCGGTCAGTTGTAAAAAC
>JBNJGG010000153.1:0-6034 GCA_051747545.1 Halobacteriota archaeon
TCAAAACTCTTCAATTGGATCGGTACGAGCAGGCCCACCGGGACGACTACCCCAACTCTTCCAAGTTTCGAAATCACAGCATGCTGTCGCTAACTTGAAGAAAGACGCCGACACCGTCCGAGATGTGTTCGAAGAGATCTTTGGTGCAGATACGTTAAACAGGTGATAGCTGACTCAACTGCTTCAATTCCCTAGACTGTCGTGAGAACTACGCATCGTGCCTTTCAATGGTATCTTCCAACTTATCCACATAGAATGCAACAAAAATTCTGGTGGGATGAAGAAGAATATTACGTGTTATGGGAATTATCAGGATATTTTAAGGTTCAAGCATTTATAAATGCGGAGTAGTTTTATGGAAGCGAAAAGCGGCGAAAAAGAGACTACAGAGATTAGCAGACAGAGAAGGTCTGTGTCGAATCTTCCATAACTGGAGGGGGCTCAAAAACACCCGAAAATTGACGTGAAAAACCATTTTTCGTGTGACTGATAGGTAACGTCCTTCCAAGCTCATGGCCCGGGTTCGAATCCCGGCCGGCGCACTCCCTTCGGTCGTCCGCCGCCCGACGTTCACTTCGCTTCGCTCAGTGAACTCCCGGCCGGCGCACTTTTCCCGAACACTGCGAACGAGGAGCGATAGTGACGAGTGAACCTGTGGTGGGGAAGTGTGACGACGATGATTCGAATTATATGAGTCGCAGTCCGCGCAGGCGTGGTGGGGGCGAACGTCGTCGCCGCGGCGCGAACGACCGACGAAATCGACGCGACCGCCGCCGACATCGAAGGGCCGGGCGGCGAACACTCCGCACGTTTTTCCAGCGAGCAAAGGGGCGGTCGTGGAAGGTTCGGAAGCGAGGCTGTCGACGACGGCAACGCAAACTACCATACGTCATCTCCACGTTGACCCAGTATGTCGCTCTTTCAACGAGAGATTTCGGACACCATGCTCTCGGAGGAACACCGGATGATTCGAGACGAAACCCGGCGGTTCGTCAAGAACGAAGTTCTCCCCGAGGCCCGCGAACGTGACGCCGAGAAGCGCCACATGTCCGACGAACTGGTCTCGCGGCTCGCGTCGATGGGCTTTTTCGGCATCCTCATCGACGAGGAGTACGACGGGCTCGGACTGGACTTGACGGCCTACGCCCTCGTCTCCGAAGAGTTGGCGAGGGGGTGGCTCAGCGTCGGGAGCATCATCGCTCGCGGGCAGAGTCTGCCGGGTGCGACCGACGAGCAGAAAGCGGAGTACCTCCCGAAGATGGCTCGCGGGGAGGCGCTGAAAGCCATCGCCATCTCGGAGCCCGAGGCAGGGTCCGACGTGTCGAACATGCGCACTCGCGCACGTCGGGAGGGAGACGAGTACGTCATCGACGGACAGAAGATGTGGACGACGTTCGCAAAGGGGTCCGACTTCATCCTCACCTACGCCGTCACCGACCCCGACGCGGAACCGGCCCACCGCGGCATCTCGGGATTCATCGTCGAGAAGCCCGCGGGGACCTTCGACCGAGCGGGACTGAGCGGTCAGCCAATCGACACCGTCGGGTACCACGGGTGGAACACGTGGTCGGTGAACTTCGACGGCGTGCGCGTCCCCGCCGAGAACCTCGTCGGTCGCGAGGAAGGCAAGGGGTTCTATCAGATCATGGACTTCTTCGAAGAGGGTCGTGTCCACACCGCCGCGCGGGCAGTCGGACTGGCGCGCGGGGCGCTCGAGGACTCCCTTGCTTACGCCCAGGAGCGCGAGCAGTTCGACCGACCCATCGCGGACTTCCAGGCGCTCCGATTCAAACTCGCGGAGATGGCCACGAAGGTGGAGGCGGCCCGTGCGCTCACCCTCGTGGTCGCCGATGCCGTCGACTCCGGAGAGCGCGCCGACGCCGAGGCGGCGATGGCCAAGCTGTTCGCCAGCGACATCGCCGAGACGGTGACCAGCGAGGGGGTCCAACTCCACGGCGGGTACGGGTACACGAACGATTTCGACGTCTCCCGACACTGGCGCGACGCCCGACTCACCCGCATCTTCGAGGGGACGAACGAGATACAGAAACGCATCATCGCGGACAGACTCCTCGACTCGTAGTCGACGCCGCGACCCTCCACGCGCTAGCGACGATGCGGCCCTTCGCGCGCCAGCGACGGGTCGGACTGACGCTGAATCGGACTGATGCCGGGTCGCCGTTTCGGCCTACCGTCCGCGGTCGGCAACGCCGTCGGAGACGAGTTCGTCGATGGTGGCCTCGTCGTATCCGAGTTCGGACAGTACCTCTCTCGTGTGTTCGCCGAGGACCGGGGGGTGGCGGTCGATTCGCGGTTCGATGGTCTCGTACTTCACGGGGAACCCCAGCGTCTCGACCCTGCCCGCCGTGGGGTGGTCCATCTCCCGACGCATCCGTCGCTCCCGTACCTGAGGGTCCTCCCACACCGAGCGGGTGTCGTTGATCGGGGCCGCCGGGACGCCCGCCTCCCGCAACGCGTCGACGAGTTCCTCCACCTCCCACTCGCGAATCACCTCCTCGAGTTCGGCTTCCAGCGCGTCGCGATTGGCGACCCGCCGGTTCACCTCCTCGAATCGCTCGTCGGACGCCAGAGCCGGTGCGTCGAGGGCCTCACAGAACCACTGCCAGTGGCGGTCAGTGATGACCGACAGCTGGACCTCGCCGTCTCGCGCCTCGTAGGTCCCTTCGGGTGCGAAGTAGTTGTGTCTGCGACCGAACGGCGGATACGGGGCGTCGGTGACGAAGCTGTAGGTCGCTCGGGTGGTCAGCCCCGCGAGACCGGCGTCCAGCATCGACACGTCGACGAACTCGCCACGGTCGCCGTCCCCGGCGGCGCTTCGTTCGCGGTCGTACAGCGCCGTCGTGATACCCTGGACCGCGTACAGCGCCGCGAACACGTCGTTCATCGGGACGCCGCTCCGCATCGGTGGCCCGCCGTCGTCGCGAGTCATCGACATCGCACCCGTCAGCGCTTGCACGGTGGTGTCGATGCCCGGGTCGTCGCTTCGTGGTCCCGTCTCGCCGTAGGCGGAAATCGAGCAGTAGACCACGTCGGCGTTGCGCTCGCGAACCGCCTCGTAGTCGATGCCGTACCGTTCCGTGAACGAAGACGGGAAGTTCTCGAGGACGACGTCCGCCCGCTCCGCGAGGTCGAGGAACGTCTCGCGCCCGCGTTCGCTCGTCACGTCCAGCGCGAGGCTCCGTTTGTTCCTGTTGGCCGTCAGGTAGTAGAAGCTCTCGCCGTCGCCCCCGCCGACGAACGGCTCCAGCCCTCGCGCGAGTTCGCCCCGCCCGGGTCGTTCTATCTTCACGACGTCCGCGCCGAGGTCCCCGAGCAGTTGCCCGGCGTACGGCCCCGCGATCATCGTCGACAGTTCGAGCACAGAGACGTCGGACAGCGGGCGTGAAGTCATTGGAATCCTCTCGGCGAGCGTAGTCTCACGACTCACATAAATCAGGGTGGAACCTCGCAGTCTTACTCGAAGTCCTTCGGCTGGGACCCGATTCCCTCAATCCAGCCCGGGGGCTTCGCGGCGGAGGGCTTCGCGTGACTCCGTTTCAACACCATCGGCGTCCGCTTCAGCGAGAGCACGTGGTCGTCGTTCTGGTTGTACGCCCGCAACTCCGTGTCGACGATGCCGACGTGTTCTCTCGACTGGCTCTCTCGCTTACTCAGCACCTCGCTCTCGGCGAATATCGTGTCCCCGTGGAAGACCGGCCCGTGGTGGGTCACGTCGTCGTATCCGAGGTTGGCGACCGCGTTCATCGACACGTCGATGACGCTCATGCCCACCGCCAGCGAAATCACGACTAGGCCGTTGACGAGTCGGTCGCCGAACTCGGTCTGGGAGGCGTACGCCTCGTTGAAGTGCATCGGGTTGAGGTTCATCGTCACGTTCGTGAACCAGACGTTGTCGGCCTCCGTGACGGTCTTCCCGAACGGATGTTTGTATACGTCCCCGACGGTGAAGTCCTCGTAGTAGCGTCCCTGCCACCCCTCGACTAGTTGGCGCGCTCCGTTCTCGGTCATGAATGCACTGTCACTGCTACGGGTGGCGTAAAGAACGTTGTCACCGACCCCAGGTCGCTGTCTCGTCGTTCTCCCCCGGACGTCCCTCTGGGGGCACTCGGCCGCGAGCGACGAGGCGGCATCGCCGCCGCGCGTACCGTCGGTCGCCGCCGGCGACCTCCTGGGTCGGAGGAACGTTTTTGCACTCGGCGTGGCATTTTCGTCCGAGATGCAGGTTGACCTATCCGACCAGACGGTAATCGTGACCGGCGCGGGTCGCGGTATCGGCGCGGTAATCGCCAGACGCTTCGGCGAGGTGGGTGCGAACGTCGTCGCCGCGGCGCGGACGACTGAAGAAATCGAGGCGACCGCCGCCGACATCGAAGCGGCGGGCGGCGACGCACTCGCGGTGACGACCGACCTCCGCAACGTCGAGGACATCGACGCCCTCGTCGACGCGACCGTCGAGGCGTTTGGCGTGCCGCAAATCCTCGTCAACAACGCCGCCCAGAACCTGACGAACCTCCCGTTCGAGCAGACGCTGGAGGAGGTCGACGACATGCTCGACACCAACCTTCGAGGGCTCTTCTTGCTCTCGCAGCGATTCGGCGAGCGCCTCCGCGAGTCCGACGTCGAATCGGGCCGCATCGTCAACATCGCCAGCATCAGCGGGCACATCGGGGTCCCCGCCATGACCGTCTACGGCGGGACCAAAGGCGGCGTCATCGCGATGACGCGCGGGTTGGCCTCCGAGTTAGCCGAGGACAACGTGACGGTCAACAGCATCAGCCCCGGACTCATCGAAGTCGAGCGAATCCGGAAGCTCATCGCGGAGAAGGGCGACCAGATTTACGACTTCGACCGTCTCCCACTCGAACGACTGGGCACGCCGGACGACATCGCCAACACGGCGCTGTTTCTCTCCTCGGAGTTCGCCGAGTACATCACCGGCGAAGACATCCGCGTCGACGGCGGCGTCGGGTTCACGGCCGGGATGTACAAATCGTAGTGGGGGAGTCGACGCAGGTGCTCGCACGCGTCTGTGGCCTATCGGTCGTCTCTCGCCTCGACCGCCGTCGGTCAGCTATCGAGGTGACTCGACGCGCGACCGATCGCCGCCCACCCGGCCTCACCGAGACGCCACGCGAGCGCGATGCAGACGGCGAACACCCCGAAGACGATTCCCGCGAACAGTACGAACATTCCCAACTCGAATCGGGAGGCGACGGCGACGACGACGGCGGCGAGGAATCCGCCCACGAAACACACGCTGGCGACTTTCAAAATGCCCCGTTGATAGCGGTTGAATCCGAGCGGGTCGTTCGCGCCCACGAGCGTCGGAAGAGCGATACCGAGGCCGGTCGCACCGAGTGAGAGGACGAGGATGATTCCGCCGAAGAGATACGCCATTCCGGTGACGAATCCGTCGCTACCGGGCGGTGCAGGGGGTATCGTCACGAGTGTGTATATCGTGCCGACGGAAAGCACCGCGCCGGCAGCGACGAGGACGAAGCGAACCACACCGAGTGCGTATCCGCCGACTGTGGAGGGCACAGGATGAGGCTTCTCGAACACCCAGGATAAGTGTTCTGTCCGCGATTCGGTCCTTTCTCGACCCCCGGGTATCCACCGAAGCTCCACGAGTCTCACCTGTTCGGACACGAACCGTTACGTGGGTTGCCGTGTCAGGTAGTACCATCCATGACGTCATCAGAGAGAGAACTCGGGACGCTGTTCGACCTCGACGGATCGACCGCAATCGTCACGGGCGGTGCGTCGGGCCTGGGCCGGCAAATCGCCCGCGGTCTCGACGCCTACGGCGCGTCGGTCGTCGTCGCCGACATCGACCGCGAGGGTGCCGAAGAGACGGTCGAAGACCTCGCTGACGACGCCCTCGCCGTCGAGGCGGACGTCACCGACCGGGCCTCGCTGGAAGCCCTCCGAGACCGAACGCTGGCGACGTACGACGCCTACGACGTGGTGTTCAACCTACCGGGAATCAACACCCGGGTGCCCGCGTTCGAAC
>JBNJGG010000154.1:0-5971 GCA_051747545.1 Halobacteriota archaeon
CGCCGTCTGAACTCGTCGACGAAGCCCTCCTCGTTGTTCAGCACGTACCGCTCGTAGGCGTCGGTCAACTCCTCGATTGCGGGCATTAGCGCCTCCGGTACGTACTGGCCGCCGTACTTGCCGAACTTGCCGTCTGTCGTCTGACTCATGTATCGTCTCCTGAAGTGGTGTCCGCAGTGGTGAATCGTCGCGTGTTCTCGCGTACGTCGCCGTCCATTATCGCCGTGCCGATGAGGAGGGCCTCGGCACCCGCCGCCCGCATTCGACGCGCGTCCGCGGGCGTCGTCACTCCGCTCTCTGCGACCAGCGTCGCCTCCGCGGGTGCGTCGGGCGCGAGTCGCTCGAACGTTTCGAGGTCGACTTCCAGCCGGCCCAAATCACGGTTGTTGACGCCGAGAATCGACGCGCCGGCCTCGACCGCTGTCGCCAGTTCCTCCACCGAGTGAACCTCGACCAGCACCTGAAATCCTCGCGATTCGGCGGCCTCAAGTAGACCCTGGAGGTCGTCGACGAATCGAGCGATGAGCAGGACGATGTCGGATTCGACCACGTCGAGTTGCGACTCGCGCATGACGAAGTCCTTGCGGAGTACCGGCACGTCGACTGCCTCGCGAACGCGCTGAAGCGTCTCCGGAGACCCGCCGAAGTGGTCCGGTTCCGTCAACACTGACAGCGCTGCCGCGCCGCCGTCGACCATCGCTCGGGCGAGTTCGACGGGGTCGTCGTCGCGTCGTCCGTCCGTCGTCGGACTCGTCGGTTTCACCTCGGCGATGACCGGGATTCGGCCGTCTGCCTCGGCCTCGGCCAGTGCGTCCGGCAGCGACCGAGCGTGGACTGATAACCTGTCGGTCCCACCCTCGCGCGCTCGCGCGGCGGCCAGTATCGACCGCACTGCCGGAGCGACTTCGTCCTCACTAGCGTTCATCGTTGTACACTAACGGACGCATTTGTACAAAAGGCTTGCGTCCGAGGCTGAACGTTGAAGTCCGGGCCGACCGTGCGGTGACCATGGACAACGTCGGCATCTTCGCCCGGGAGATTTCGGCTCTCGGGCGACCGGTGCAGATTGGCGTCGCGAGCGGGCGCGTCATCAGCGTCTCGTTTCCCGAGACAGTTCCCGACGAGGTGCAGACGTCTCACCCGTTCTTGGACCGCATCGAAGCGGCCCTCGCCGAGGGCGACGCCTCCTTCGACGACGTAGCGGTCGCCCTCACGGTTCCGACGGACCAGCGACGGGTGCTCGACGCGGTGCGCAAGGTTCCGCCGGGTGAGACGGCGTCGCTGGATCAGGTGCTTCGCCTCGCCGGGTTGGACCCCGATGACACCGAGGACCGTCGCACTGTGAAGTCCGCACTGGTGTCGAATCCAGTGCCGGTGTTCATCCCGGACCACCGCGTGGACGCCCCCGGCGCGACGCCTGACGACGTCGTCGCCGCGCTTCGACGGGTGGAACGTTGACTCCCAACATCCGACCGAGCGAAGGGCGACCACCGCCGTCCTAGGCTGTCCGCCTTCCCGTCCACTCGACGCCGAGTCCCTCGTGGACCACGAACTCGAGTGCGTTGACGAGGTAGTGGGCGACGACGACCACAAGCAAACTCTGCGTGAGGACGAACGCGGCCGCGAGGACGAAGCCGAGCGTTCCGGTGACGGCGACGCCGCCCGGACCCTGTGCGCCGTGGCCCAGCGCGAACGCCACGGAGGAGACGGCCGCAAGCAGCCACGGTGAGAGGCCGAATCCGGCGCTGGCGACACCGACGAGTGCCCCGCGGAACAGCAGTTCTTCGAACCCGGCGATGATCGGCAAGACGACGAACAGGAGAATCACCCAGCCACCGAACGACTCCGGCGCGAGCGTGCTCCGGAGTTCCTCGGAACCGCCGAGGCCGTACTGCTCGCCGACTGCGGCACCGACCTCGTTGGCCACGTAGAGAGCGACACCGAGAGCCAGACCCAGTCCGACGGCCTCCAGTCCTGTCGTCTGTTGGGTCACGCCGAAGGCGGCGGGCGGTATCTCCGTGAGCCACGCGCCGAGCAGCAACAGCGTGCCGAACAGTCCTTGAGACAGCGCGACGTTCGCGAGCAACGCGGGCGTCGACATGGAGGACTGGGCCGCGTCCATCGTACCGGGGTCGTCGGCCCCGTCGGTTCGTCGGTCGCTGGATTCTGGGCCCGACTCGGCCAGCACGCCGCCATTCGTCGCCGCGAACGCAACGGTCGTGTCGTCTCCGGCGTCGGTGTCTTCGTCGACGGGATCTGCGTCTGATGCGGTGTCTCGTGACGGCGGCGAGACGAGCGTCTGGGAGGCTCGCGCGAGTATGAGTAAGAGAACGAGGACGACGCCCGCAATGCTCGCGAACGCCGCCCAGTCGGGCATCTACTGCGGGCTGGGGCTGGAGGGGCCTTTCTTGACGCCCTGCTTGTCGAGCGCCGAACCCGTGATGCTCTTGAGGCGGTCGACCAGCGAGTCCTTCTCGGGTTCGCCTTCGAGCGCCACGTCGAGCACTTCGCTGATGTGGCGGACGGGGATGATTTCGACCTGCTCTTTGTACTCGTCTTCTATCATCACGTCCTGGAGGTTCGCGGCGGGGATGATGACCCGCTTCATGCCCGCCTTCGCCGCGGCCTCGATTTTGTGCGTGACGCCGCCGACGGGGAGCACGTCCCCGCGAACCGACAGCGACCCGGTCATCGCGAGGTCCTGGGCGACGCCGACGTCCTCCAGCGCGCTGATGACCGCGGTGGCCATCGTGACGCTCGCGGAGTCACCTTCGACGCCCTCGTAGGACATCACGTACTGGATGTGGATGTCCTGCTCGGAGATGTCCTCGTCGGAGAACTTCTTGATGATAGCAGAGACGTTCTGGACTGCCTCTTTGGCGATGTCCTTCAGGTTCCCGGTGGCGATGACGCCGCCCGCCCCCTGCGAGGGCGCGACCTCGGCCATGACGGGCATCACGATACCGGAGTCCTCGCCCATGACGGCGAGGCCGTTGACGCGGCCGGTGATGAAGCCCTCGGTGACCGAGAGTTCGTAGTCCTTCCGGCGCTGGATGTAGTCGTCGGCCAACTGCTGTTCGATGCTGCGAGAGCGACTCTTCGCCTGCAGCACGTGGTCGCGCGTGGTGAAATCGGCGTTCTCGGCGCGGGCCATGTCGCCGGCGACGCGGACCAGTCCACCCAGATTCCGCAGTTCGAGCGTCAGGTGGCCCTTCCGACCCGCACGGCGGCGAGCTTCGAGGATGACCTCCTCGATTGCGTCGTCCGTGAAGGCCGGGAGCCGACCGTCCTTGGCGACTTCTTGGGCCACGAAGCGTGCGTACTTGCGACGCATCTCGGGACTGTCTTCGATGGCGTCGTCCATGTACACCTCGTACCCGTAGCCTTTGATACGCGAGCGTAGCGCGGGGTGCATGTTCTCCATGGCGTCTAGGTTCCCTGCTGCGACCATGACGAAGTCCGTCGGCACGGGTTCGGTCTGGACCATCGCACCCGAGGAGCGTTCGCTTTGGCCGGTAATAGAGAACGCGCCCTCCTGAATCGCAGTCATCAGGTGCTGCTGAGAGCGGATGTCGAGCGTGTTTATCTCGTCGATGAACAGGACGCCCTTGTTCGCCTTGTGGATGGCTCCGGGTTCGACCCGGTCGTGACTCGGCGTCTCCATGCCTCCGGACTGGAACGGGTCGTGTCGCACGTCACCGAGCAGTGCACCTGCGTGTGCCCCGGTCGAATCCTCGAACGGAGCGGTGGTGGTGTCTGCGTTGTTGACGATGAGGTTCGGAATCATCGCGTCGGAACTGCGCGATCCGTACCTGAAGGCGAGGTAGATGATACCTGCGGCGAGGATGCCGAGCAAAATCTGGCCCGCGATGATGAGCGAGTAGCCGAGGACGATGGCGATGATGATCCACATCAGGAAGGAACGCATCTGGTTGCGCTTGCGCGCCTCTTCCTTGTGCGCCTCGACGATTTGCTCGCCCTTCCCGGCGGGCACAGTCCTGACCTTGGGTCGATTACCGTCGTCGGGGTTGTGGTAGACGAGGACGTCCTGTAGTTCCTCTTTCGGCAGGAGTTCGGCCATCGCCTTCGCGAGCATCGACTTCCCCGTCCCCGGGGAGCCAATCATCATGACGTGACGGCGCTGTTTGGCCGCCTTCATCACGACGTCTCTGGCGTGCTCTTGTCCGATGACCTGGTCGACCAGACGGTCGGGGACTTTAATCTCTGCCGACGACTCGATTTGTAGACCGCCGAGCAGGTCGTCTTCGTCGACTTCGTCAGCTATCTCTGCTTCGACCTCGACATCGCTGCCGAGGTCGTCGATTGTCGGTCCGTCGGCCGCTGTTCTCTCGACCTCTCCCACGTCGTGTGCGGTAGGGTCGTCTTCGACATCTCCCGTGGCCCGGTCGTCACCGGCAGTTTCGGACGTTCCTTCGGTGTCGGTTTGACCGTCGACTGGAGCAGGTTCGTCGTCCGGGGACGCACCGTCGTCAGGAGGTGAATTCGTCTCACCGTCCTGCTGCTTGGGGAGGCTGTCGTCTTTCTCCATATCGTTGCTCATAGAACTCTGTGGTTACCGTAATCGAAGGCTGCTCGATTGATATACTTTCTCCCCTCTGGTGAGCGAGACACCTTCTCGTCTACCGGACTGTCTGTCGTTCTGCGTGTTGAATTCGTGAAAATCAGCGACTCGCGGTATTTATAATAGTCGCCCACAATTCCCGAGGTATGCGGGGGTTCTACATCGGACGGTTCCAGCCCTATCACAACGGCCATCACTACATGGTCGAGGAAATCGCGAGCGAGGTGGACGAACTCGTGCTGGGAATCGGGAGCGCGGGCGACTCTCACACGAAGCGAAACCCCTTCACTGCCGGCGAGCGCATCATGATGCTCACGAAGTCGCTCGTCGACATCGACATCACCACCTACGCCGTTCCTATCGAGGACCTCGACCGCAACTCGGTGTGGGTCAGTCACGTCCAGAGTATGTCTCCCTCTTTCGACGTGGCCTACTCGAACAACCCCCTCGTCATCCAGTTGTTCGCGGAAGCGGGCGTCGAAGTCCGGCAGTCACCCATGTTCAAACGCGACGTGCTCGAGGGCACCGAACTGCGCGACCGGATGATTCGCAACGACGACTGGGAGCACCTCGTGCCCCCGGCGGTGGTCGAAGTCGTCGAGGAAATCGGTGGCATCGAGCGCATTCAACGCGTGAGCCAATCCGACAGCAACGGTACGTAAAACGGGTCTGTTTCTCCATCGACGACGTATGATTACCCTCGCATCCGACTTCGGTTCTCCGTATCCCGCCGCGATGAAGGGCGTCATCCTCGACCGGTGTGACGCTCGCCTGGTCGACGTGACGCACCGACTTCCCAGACAGGACGTTCGCGCGGGGGCGTTCTGGCTCCGAGAGACGTTACCGTACTTTCCGCCCGCCGTCCATCTCGCCGTCGTCGACCCCGGCGTCGGAACCGACCGCGGCGTGGTGGTTCTCCGTGTCGGCGACCACGCATTCGTCGCCCCCGACAACGGTCTCGTCGTCCCCGCCACACGACGCGTCGCCGCGGAAAACGACACCTCCGTCGAGGCGTTCGCGGTCGACCACGCTTCGCCCGCGTCGTCGACGTTCCACGGTCGCGACGTGTTTGCTCCGATAGCGGCGGCGGTCCACGAGGTCGGCGTCGACGCCATCGGCGACATGGCTGAGGCGAGCGGCGCCGTCGAGTCAGTCTCACCCACGACCGATTCCGTCGACCTGCGATTGCCAGCGGCGACGATCCGTGACGACGGCGAACGAGTCGCGGTCGACGGCGAGGTGCTCGTCGTCGACGACTTCGGGAACGTCGTCACCAACGTCCCCGGCGACGTGGTCGCGGGACGAGACGAGGTCGCTATCGACGACTCGCTCGCCGGTGGCGACGGCCGCGAAGGAGCGGCCGACGGGCACTCGCTCGCCGTCGATAGC
>JBNJGG010000155.1:0-5915 GCA_051747545.1 Halobacteriota archaeon
ACGCGAACGAGCAGCAGGCCGCCATGGTCGACGATTTCGGGGCGACAGTAGGCGAACTGGAAGCGACCGCGTCCGTCGATGAACTGGAAGCGACTGATTCGTCCCGGTAAAAACACCGGAACGACTTTTCGAGCACACCACGTCGTCGAGGACATGCGACGCCGTGCTCTCCTCCGAACCGCTGGCTGTGTCGGCCTCGCGGGGGGTCTCTCGGGATGTCTCGGAACGATTCGAGGTCTCGCTGGGGGTCCGATTCGACCGAGTGGCGGTCAGGCAGTCCTCCACGACGCCGCCCAGCACTACCTCGGTGACGGCTACCGCGTCGGCGGCGAGAAATCCTTCCGGGCCTGGTTGGTGACCGAGTCGCCACCGTCGACCCTCTTTGCCCCGACCATCCCCGAGGAGGACCGAGCGGAGTTCACGCGAGCGTTCGGGGAGACGGACTTCGACTCGGCGTTTCGTCTCGTCGTCGAGGCGCGAATGCCTGTCGACGTGAGATTCCAGCTGGGCCCGTGGATGTCCGACGACCCGCGGTGGACGGGGCTCTCTGCGGCAGAGATTCCCGTCGCAGCGCAGGACGCGAGCGACATCGACGACCCCTCGTTCGACGACGCCGAGGCGCTCGTCTCGACGGCGCTTCTCGAATACGAAGCCCGGAGTTTTCCCCGCCGAGCGACGGTCGAACTGCGCGACGAATCCGGTGGGACGCGAGGGCAGACCGTCGCCCGTCGCATCGACGGCTAGCCGGGCCGTGGCTACGTTTCAATAGGCCTTGCCTGGGTGCGTCTCTGCAGTTCCTGCCTAGGTGCGTCGCTGCAGTTCTTGCCTGGATACGTCTCTGCAGTTCCTGCCTGGGTGCGTCGCTGGAGTCGTCGTCGAAACGACTTCGTCGTGAAACCTGCAGACTCGGCCTCGACCCACGTCGTTCGGTACAGCACACAAGACCACCGTTTTGATATACGCGCAGGGGCAGGGTCACAGTATGGAAGACGTATCCGACCAGTACGACCCTGCGGACGTGGAGTCCCGGGTCGAATCGTACTGGGACGAACACGACGCCTACGAGTCGGCAACGGAGGCGCACGCCGACGACCCGTCATTCTTCTTCGTCGACGGGCCGCCGTACACCTCGGGACAGATGCATCTTGGGACGGCGTGGAACAAGACCCTCAAGGACTCCGTCATTCGATACAAGCGGATGACCGGTCACGACGTGACGGCTCGTCCCGGCTACGACATGCACGGCCTGCCCATCGAGGTCAAAGTCGAGGAGGAACTCGGCTTCGAGTCCAAACGCGACATCGAGGACTACGGGATGGAGGCTTTCATCGACAAGTGCATGGAGTTCGCCGAGCGCAACCGCGAGAACATGGACGAGGACTTTCAGTCCATCGGCGCGTGGATGGACTGGGACGACCCCTACAAGACCATCTCGCCGGAGTACATGGAGGCGACGTGGTGGGCGTTCAAGCGAGTCCACGAGAACGGCCTCGTCTCGAGGGGCAAGCGGGCAATCAACCAGTGTCCGCGGTGTGAGACCGCCATCGCAGACAACGAGGTCGAGTACCACGAGATCGAGTCGCCCAGCATCTACGTCAAGTTCCCGCTCAGCGACCGCGAGGGGTCGCTCGTCATCTGGACCACGACGCCGTGGACCATTCCCGGAAACACGTTCGTCGCCGTCGACAGTGACCTCACGTATCAGGCGGTACGCGCCGAGAAAGGCGGCGAGAGCGAGGTGCTCTACCTCGCCGAACCGGTCGTCGAGGACGTGCTCAAGAAGGGTCGGTACGAGGAGTTCGAGGTGCTCGACGAGTGTACCGGCGAGGAGATGGTCGGCTGGGCGTACGACCACCCGCTGGGCGAGGAGGTCCCCGAGTACGCCGCCTTCGACGGTGCGGGACAGGTGTACACCGCCGACTACGTCGAGGCCGACCGAACGGGACTGGTTCACTCCGCGCCCGGTCACGGCCAGGAGGACTTCGAGCGCGGCGAAGAACTCGGCCTCGAAGTCTTCTCGCCCGTCGCAGGGAACGGCGAGTTCACCGAACAGGCGGGCAAGTACGCCGGGACGTTCGTCCGCGACGCCAACGACGATATCATCGAAGACCTAGATGCGAAGGGCTTGCTCCTCGCAGCCGAGACACACCGACACCGATACGGTCAGTGCTGGCGCTGTGACACGGACATCATCTTCCTCGCCACGGACCAGTGGTTCATCACGGTCACAGACGTCAAAGACGAGTTGCTGGCGAACATCGAAGAGAGCGAGTGGCACCCCCAGTGGGCGCGAGACAATCGCTTCCGCAACTTCGTCTCCGACGCCCCCGACTGGAACGTCTCCCGCCAGCGCTACTGGGGCATCCCGCTCCCAATCTGGGTGCCGACCGACGTGGAGAATCCGACGGACGAGGACATCCTCGTCGTCGGCACGCGCGAGGAACTCGCAGAGCGCGTCGACCAGGCCGTCGACCCAGAGACCGTCGACCTCCACCGCCCCTCGGTCGACCCCCTCACCATCACCGAAGACGGCCGCACGTACGAGCGCGTCCCCGACGTGTTCGACGTGTGGATCGACTCCTCGGTAGCGACGTGGGGCACCCTCGACTATCCGGGTGAGGAAGACGCCTTCGAGGAACTGTGGCCCGCCGACCTCATCATCGAGGCCCACGACCAGACCCGCGGGTGGTTCTGGTCGCAACTGGGGATGGGAACCGCCGCACTCGGCCAGATCCCGTACAAGGAGGTGCTCATGCACGGCTTCGCCAACGACAGCGACGGTCGAAAGATGTCGAAGTCGCTCGGGAACATCGTCACCCCGCAAGAGGCGATCGACCGGTACGGCCGCGACCCGCTCCGGGCCTACCTGCTGAGTCACGACCAGCAGGGTGTGGACCTCTCCTTCGCGTGGGACGGGCTTGGCGACGTCCAGCAGACGCTCAACATCTTCTGGAACGTCTTCCGCTTCCCGCTGCCGTACATGGACCTCGACGGCTACGACCCCGCCGAGGCTGACCTGAGCGACGGCGAGTTGACCGTCGTCGACGAGTGGGTGCTCTCACGACTGCAGTCAGTCAAGCGCGAAATGACCGACGCCTGGGACGACTACCGGGTTCACGACGCGCTGAACGCGCTGTTCGATTTCGCCACCGACGACGTGTCGCGCTTCTACGTGAAGGCCATCCGCCCCCGGATGTGGGACGAAGAGGACTCCGACTCGAAGCGGGCGGCGTACGCGACGCTCTCGACGGTGCTCTCTGAGACGACGCGACTCATCGCGCCGTTTACGCCCTACGTCGCAGAGCGAATGTACCAGATACTCGACGGCAGTGCGACCACAGTTCACGAACTGTCGTGGCCCGAGGCGGACGAGGCGCGTCTCGACCCCGACCTCGAGGCCAACATGGCCGTTCTTCGTCGCGTCGAGGAGTCGGCGGCGAACGCCCGCCAGCAGGGTGGTCGGAAGCTCCGGTGGCCAGTCCCGCGAATCGTCGTCGAGACCGACGACGAAGACGTGGCGGCCTCGGTCGAATCGCTCGAATCGCTGCTGCTCGACCGGGTGAACGCGCGTGAACTCTCGGTCGTCGAGACGTTCGACGAACTCGTCGAACGCGCTGAGCCCCAGATGGGGGTCATCGGCCCCGAGTTCGGTGCCGACGCCCAGAAAGTCATGGAGGCCGTCCAGGGCAAGCCCCGCGAGGACATCGAGTCAGGTGTGAGCATCGACGGCGACGTGTACCACCTCTCCGAGAAGATGGTCGAGTACGCCGCCGAACCGCCGGAGCACGTCACCGCGGCCGAGTTCGAAGGGGGGACGGTGTACGTCGACACCTCGCTGACCGACGACATCGAGGCGGAAGGGTACGCCCGCGACATCGTCCGGCGCGTTCAGGAGATGCGCAAACAACTCGACCTCGACGTGGAAGAGCACATTCGAACCTCACTCGACATCGCCGACGAACGCGTCCGGTCTTTCGCCGACCGGCACCGCGACTTCATCGCCGAGGAGACGCGAACGACGGAGTTCGTCGACGACGCCGACGACCTGGTCGAGGAGTGGGACGTCGAAGGCGCGACGGTCACCATCGGCATCGAGCGACTCGAAGCCGAACAGCAGACGGCCTGACTAGAGCGGACGCGCCTCGGTGTCGGTACGGGCGGGTGTACCACCGCATCCGTTCTTCGGCGACTGCGAACTGCTGGTGTGGACTCTTTCTGCCTGACACGCCTCCGACACGCCGCCCGCGACAACAGACCGTAGAGCCCGGCGTGGCCGAGGGGGTCACTGCTGGACTCGCCTGTTCCCTGCGGCCTATCAATACGGGACTGTCAGCCGTCGTGAGTACCCGTTGCGATCGACCGGAAAGCTCCCTCTTTACTCTACCTGTCCGGGCGACCGATTCTATAATGTTGGCACTGTTTTGACCGAGGTCGTCCGAAAGGTTGGACCGTTTCTTCGTCGGCGAGTCAGGGCAACAGACGGCGGTCTCGATGCGTTAGCGGGGGCCAGTTCGATACCGTCGTGCCAGCAATCCACTAACCACCATCAAGGCACCGAGTGCCACAAGGAAGCCGAAGCCGGGTACTGACTCGTATGTGGTAGGATTCTCCGCGGGATCCGTATCTAACCCCGATTCTGCTGTGGAATCGTCGTTTGGTGCGCCCTCAGTCAGTTCCTCATCACTCGGTGTCTCACTGCCTGGCTGGGTCTCGGTCGGCTCTTCGTCACTCGGAGATCCCTCGCCGGGGTCGTCGTCGCTGGAGTCGTCCCCGACAGGGTCATCGCTCGACCCATCGCCGACAGGCTCGTCGTCGGCTGGGTCGTCGTCGGCTGGGTCGTCGTCGCCGGGGTCGTCGTCGCCGGGGTCGTCGTCGGCTGGGTCGTCGTCGGCTGGGTCGTCGTCGCCGGGGTCGTCGTCGGCTGGGTCGTCGTCGGCTGGGTCGTCATCGCCGGGGTCGTCGTCGGCTGGGTCGTCGTCGCTGGGGTCGTCGTCGGCTGGGTCGTCGTCGCCGGGGTCGTCGGTTCCAGCGACGGCGAAGCTCGTCGAGTCAGTCATTCGATTTCCAGCGTGGTCGACGACGGTGAGCGACACGTTGTAGTCGGTTCCGGCTTCGACGGCGAGGCTGTGTTCAGCGGTGTCTGCGGTGATGTTCGTCCGTTCGCTCGCGGTGACGTCGACGCCGTTGACCGCTATCGAGACTGAACCGACATCGACACCCGAGAGTTCGTCGACGTAGCTGAACGAGACGAGTACCTCGTCGGCGTCGGCCTCGAATTTGCTCTCGCCAGTCGGCGAGGCTTCGAGAACCGTGGGCGGCTCCTCGTCGACGACGATCGCGCCGTACGTCGAGAAGTGGGTTACCTGGGCAGTGAGGAACGCCACGTCGTCTACGACCTCGTATTCGGTGTCGACGGGGTCCCACTGGCCGGTCGATTCGTCGTAGTAGTGAATCTGGGCGTCCTCGGGGTCTAATCCGCCGAGTGCCTCCTCGTCGACTACCATCGAGATTGTCGCACTCTCGACTGTTCCCTCCGCGAGGTAGTAGTCGAGGAACGCGTCGAGGTCCGCCGTTAGGAACCCGACGCCGACGTGTTCCGGACCGAGGTGGGGGTTGACGCCGTTCTCCGAGAGAGCCGCGTACAGTTCCTGGGCGGCGACGGCGTCGTCGACGTCGTCGGCCAGGTGGAACTGAATCGTCGTCCCAGACGCCGGGATTTCCATCACGCCGTCGGCGAGCGTGAACTGGGTGTAGACGACTGCCGAGGCCTCGTCGCTTCCTCGGTTTCCGGCGCGGTCCGTTCCGGTCGCGGCGACGACGTACTCGCCCGCCTCCTCGACGGTTAGCGTGCCGGTGAAGCGGGTCTGGGAGGGGTTCGAGCCGTCTAACGTCACCGTCGCGGGAGCTGTCGTCCC
>JBNJGG010000156.1:0-5839 GCA_051747545.1 Halobacteriota archaeon
CTCGCACAGCAGTCGGGACAGCACATCAGCGTCGGCGAACCCGTCCTCGGGACGACCCTCCCGAACGGTCACCGCGCCGAACTCGCACTCGGCAACGAAGTGACTCCCAGAGGGTCGGCTTTCACCATCAGACAGTACGCCGAGGAGCCATTCACACCGGTCGACCTCATCGATTTCGGGACGTTCAGCGTCGAGCAGATGGCCTATCTGTGGTTGTGCATCCAGCACGGCAAGTCGCTCATCTTCGCCGGCGGGACCGCGTCTGGCAAGACCACTTCGATGAACGCCGTCTCGATGTTCATCCCGCCGCGAGCGAAAGTCCTCACCATCGAGGACACGCGCGAACTGTCGTTGTATCACGATAACTGGCTCGCGAGCGTGACCCGAGAGCGGATGGGCTCGGGGATGGACATCGAGATGTACGACCTCCTCCGGTCGGCCCTGCGACATCGCCCCGAGTTCATCATCGTTGGCGAGGTGCGTGGGCCGGAAGCCGCGACGCTCTTTCAGGCGATGAACACCGGCCACACGACGTTCTCGACGATGCACGCCGACAGCATCGAGACGGTCATCAACCGACTCGAAAACGAGCCGATCAACGTCCCTCGCGCGATGGTTCAGTCGCTGGACCTGCTGTGCGTCCAGACGCTCGCTCGCGTCGATGACAAGCGCGTTCGTCGATCCCAGCGGATCGGTGAAATCGGGGGAATCGATCAGCGAACCGGCGAACTCGACTACTCGAACGCCTTCCGCTGGCACCCCGACTCGGACTCCTTCGAGCGGAACGACAGCACGCTCCTCTCGGAGATTCAGTCCGAACAGGGGTGGGACCGCTCGGAGTTACTGGCAGAAATCCGACGACGCGAACAGTTCTTATCGTCGCTCTGCGAGCGAGACATGAACGATTACAGGCACTTCACCGCGCTCGTCAACGAGTACTACGCCGACCCCGCGACGGTGATGGAACGGTTCGAAATCGAACCCGAGGCGGCGGCCCCGAAGTGATGTGGTCTCTGCTCCCGCTCCTCGGCGTCGTTGTCCTGTGTCTCCCCGTGGTGCTGTCTCCGTTCAGCCGTCGAGCGAACCACCTGGTTTCCCGTGTCGCACTCTCGCTCTTCGGACGGTACGTCTCCGAGATCAATCCTGGCCGGCGCCGCGAAGCCGAGTTACTTCGAGCGGCTCACGTCCCGCAGACCCACCGGCTGTACGCCTCGAGGACGCTCCTGTTCGTCGGGTTGTTCGGTGTGACCGGCAGCGTCGTTGGCGTTTACGTCGGCACCGGCGTACTCACCGCTCTCTGGACCAGCGTCACCGCGGTCCGAGAGGCGATACCCGCAATCGTCACCGTCGACTCGAACCTCGGTCGGTATCGCAGTCTCTTTCCGTCGACGCTGTTCGTGTGGAACCTCGTCTGGAGTGCCACGCTGGGTTCGCTGACCGCGCTCGGGACGTACTGGATTCGATGGGGGAGGGTCAGATATCGTGTGAAGCTCCGTGCACGCGAAATCGAGGCGACCCTCCCCCGAACCGTGGCGTTCGTCTTCGCGCTCTCGCGGAGCGGGATGCCCTTTCCGAGGGTGTTGGCGACACTCAGTCGCAATCAGCAGGTGTACGGTGAAGCCGCCAGAGAGGTGGGCGTCGCCGTCGGGGAGATGGAAGGATTCGGAACGGACGTCCTCACGGCGCTCGAACGGATGTCGAGTCGGACCCCGAGCGACAACCTTCAGGAGTTCGGAGACAACCTGGTGAGCGTCCTCGGCAGTGGGCGTAGTCTCTCGGAGTACCTGCGGTCGCAGTACGAGCGCTATCTGGACGAAGCCGAATCGAGACAGGAGCAGTACCTCGA
Organism: Halobacteriota archaeon; assembly: GCA_051747545.1. GTDB lineage: Archaea > Halobacteriota > Halobacteria > Halobacteriales > Haloferacaceae > JBNJGG01. The sequence goes on from JBNJGG010000156.1 coordinate 1,847, forward strand.
GTTGTTGGCGACGTTTGCAGAGGTGTACGTGACCGCGCTCGTCGCCGGGCCGCTGTTTCTCATCACCATCCTCACGGTCATCGGGCTGGTCATCGACGACACCCTCCTGGTGATCAAGCTCGTCACCTACCTCGGGCTTCCGGTCGCGAGTCTGGCCTTCGTGCTCTACGTCGACCGCGTCGTTGGTTCGCTCGAGGCCGGACGTTTTACACGCGGTGCGGAGGGCTCACGACCTCGTACGAGTGCTCGAACCGCACCGGACGGCGGCGGCGTCGACAACAGGTGGCGACCGAACGTCGAACGCCTCGCCGCCTACGACCGCCTCGTTACGTTTAGGCGATGGTGGGACCGTCCGGTCCAGCGACTCCTCCAGGCGCCGACCGCGACGTTTGTCGCGACGGTTCCGCTGGGTCTGGCGTGGGTACTGTTTCGCTCCACACCGCTTTCGACCGACCAGTCGCTTCTCGAAGCGCTCGACGGCCCGGTGGTGGAGGCAACGCTGTTCGCCTTTGTCGTCTTCGCGGCCTTCTACGAGGTGAAAAAGTACCGGCAAGGCGCAATCGAGGACGCCGTTCCGGATTTCCTCGACCGCATGGCGAGTACCAACGAAGCCGGCTTGCCAGTCGTCGACAGCATTCGACGCCTGAGCAAGACCGACCTCGGGGCGCTCACCGAAGAGATCCAGCGGACCCGCCGAGACATCGGTTGGGGTGCCGAGGTCCAGACGGCGCTCTACCGGATGCAACGACGCACTGGGTCGCCCACACTGACTCGTGCGATGACGCTCATTTCGAACGCCATGATCGCCAGCGGCGATATCTCGCCAATCCTCAAGATTGCGGCCGACGAGGCCCAGCAGACTCGCCGTCTCCGGCGCGAGCGTCGACAGGAGATGTTCACGTACCTGCTCGTGATCTACATCTCGTTTCTCGTCTTCGTCGGCATCACCGTCGCCTTGACAGTCGCGTTCATCCCCGCCGTCGACGCGACGAGCGCCGCGTCGGCCGATACGACCCAGCCGACGGCCGTCACGTCCGGAGTGTTAACCGGTCTCCGCGAGGTGAACACGGAACCGTACAAACTGCTGTTTTTCCACATCACCGCCATACAGGGCGTCTGCTCTGGTCTCGTCGCCGGCCTCCTCGGCGCGGGAAGAATCCAAGACGGGGTCAAGCACGCGACGCTACTGCTCGGACTGTCCTACGTGACGTTTCTCGTCGTCTGAGCGCATAGTTCCAGTTGCGTGGATTTTTATCGCCGTCGCGACTTCTCGCTGTATGGACGGTGACCCGCGGGCGACTTACGACCGCATCGCCGAGCACTTCGCCTCGACCCGGGAGTTTCCGTGGCCCGAGGTCGAGGCGTTTGTCGGCGACGCGAGTGGCCGTTTCGACGTGGTGGGCCACGCTCTCGACCTTGGGTGCGGCAACGGTCGGCACGCCGAACTGCTGGCGTCGGGGGCGCGGTGCGTCGTCGGCGTGGACCTGAGTCGCGGCCTCCTCGAAACCGCGCGAGAGCGTGCGACGACGCGCGACTTCTCGGTCGAACTCGTTCAGGGCGACGCCGCTCGGTTGCCACTGGATGCCGACCTGTTCGACCTCGCCGTCTACGTGGCGACGCTCCACCACCTCCGCCCACGTCGGTCGCGCGTATCCAGTCTGGACGAACTCGCACGCGTCCTCGCCCCCGGGGGACGCGCGCTGGTGAGCGCGTGGAGTACCGCCCACGACCGATTCGACCGCGACACCGGCTTCGATACCACCGTCGACTGGACGCTGCCGGGCGGAGAGGCCGTCCCCCGGTACTACCACATCTACGACCCCGACGAGTTCCGAACCGACCTCGAACAGAGCCGTCTCGACATCGTCGACTCGTTCGTTTCCAGTGGCAACTGCTACGCCGTGGTTGGCAGTCCTTGAGACGCTGTTGTCGGCAATCCTTGAGACACCGTCGTCGACAATCCTTGAGACGCCGTCGTCGACAATCCTTGAGACGCCGTCGTCGACAATCCTTGAGACGCCGTCGTCGACAACGAAGAGTTCCATCGTCGACAACCCAGAGACCGTTTCTAGCTCGGACGCTACGTGTGGACCTCGGCGGATGCACGGGCTGTGTTTCGGTACCACGTGGCGGGTGGATTGCGTCGCTGCACACGGGCTATGGGCTTAAGGACCGAGCCCTCCAAGTCCGCTCTATGAATGAGACGAACCCCGATATCGACGCCTACGAGGTCGTCGTCGTCGGTGGCGGACCAGGTGGACTGACCGCGGCCCTGTACACGACCCGATTGGGCCACGACACCGCACTCGTCGACCGCGGCGGGGGTCGGGCCGCGATGATGCTCGATACGCACAACGTCATCGGCGTCACCGAGGCGGTTTCTGGTAACGAGTTCTTGCAGACTGCCCGCGAGCAGGTCCAAGAGTACGGGACCACCTTCTACCGCGACTACATCAGTGACATCGAACGGGTCGATGGGAAGTTCGTCCTCACGGGCAACGACGCCAAACTCGCCGCCGAACGTGTGGTGCTGGCGGTCGGGTTCAACGACGAGCGTCCGGACCCGCCACTTCCGCGGACGGGTCGCGGGTTGCACTACTGTCTGCACTGTGACGCCTACATGTTCGTCGACGAATCGGTGTACGTCATGGGCCACGGTGACAGCGCCGCCTACGTCGCCATGATAATGCTCAACTTCACCGACGAGGTCGACCTCCTCCTACGCGGCGACGACCCGACGTGGAGCGAGGAAACGGAGCGACTCATTCGGGCACACCCCGTCGACGTCGTCGAGGAAGACATCACCGCCGTGAACAAGCACGAGGACGGGTGGTTAGAGAGCTTCGAGTTCGAAGACGGCACGGTTCGCGAGTACAAGGGTGGGTTCCCGATGTACGGGTCGAACTACAACTACGAACTCGTCGACCAACTCGGCGTCGAACTGAACGACGACGGCACCGTCGCCGTCGACAGCGAGGGCCGAACGTCCGTCGATGGGGTCTTCGCGGTCGGCGACATCACGCCGGGGCACAACCAGATACCGGTCGCCATGGGGCAAGGGGCCGACACGGGTATCGCCATTCACATGGAGATCCGGGAGTTCCCCAAGAGCCTGGAGGCAATCGAAGCCGAGGGACCGGTCAGCGAGGCGGAGGTCCCCGCTATCTCTGCGAAACTCCGCGACGTGGCGAAAGCCCACGGCGACGACTGAGCGAAAAGGCAACATCCTTATTGGACCGACCTGAAGATTCAGGTACGCCTCGTATTCCGGTCGATTGATGTGGCCGGAGTGAGAGGTACCGGACAGGCGCTGGTGGTCTAGTGGTAGGACCTGAGCCTTCCAAGCTCATGGCCCGGGTTCGAATCCCGGCCGGCGCACTTCCTTCACTCGTTTCTCTCGCTCAGTCAGTGCGCCGGCCGACGTTCACTTCGCTTCGCTCAGTGAACTCCCGGCCGGCGCACTTTTCCCGAACACTGCGAACGAGGAGCGATATTGAAGGATTGAATGACCAGAAGCCAACGTGATTGTCTTCTTTCACTTTGTGAGGTAGTCGGAACGTAAATACTCATCTGCAAAACCTTCAGACTCACGAGTTGCACATAAATAATTAGCAAGAATCAGAAATTTTCTGAGCCGGACTAACGTTGGAAGTGACGGAAGGCGACTGACGATGTGACAACTGTCCCCTCCCCCCCTTCTGTTTTATTCAGATGACTCCTCCAAGCGTTCGTAGACACCCCGACCGATGTTCTGGACGTAGCCATGTTCTTCGAGTCGTTTGAGTCGCTTCTGGATGTGCTGGCGGGATAGGTCGAGATCGTCTGCGAGATTCGAGGGCACATTTCTCCCGTCTGCGAGGAGGTCGAGAATAGCGCGGTCGGTCTTACTCAGGTCAATGTCGGTCATCACCCACGTCTACTCAGTTCTGGCACTTCAAATTTTTCTATGGTAGGCCTACAACAGTAAAGTATAAGCTGGATTGTGACGTAACT
>JBNJGG010000157.1:0-5815 GCA_051747545.1 Halobacteriota archaeon
CCCGGGCGGCCGCCTCGGCGGCGACTTCACCGGCCGCAAAGTGGGTGACTCCGTCGACTCTCGCGCGTCTGAGCGCGACAACGGCTTCGACGCCTGCCGCAGCGACGACTCCCGCACGTTCACAGGCCGACGCCAGTGTGGCCGACTCGACTCGACTACTTCCGCCGGCGCGCACCGGCGGCACCTGAAACACCGTCACCTTCCCCGGCTGGCTGTCGATGACGCCCTCGAACCCACTCACGCTCACGTCGTCTCCGGCGGCGGCGTCGCGGGTCGCAATGCCCGTCGCCGGGCCAGCGTCTCCCGGGTCGGCGTGCAGGAGACCATCGCGGAGCGAGAGCGTCACCGTCTGGTCCGCCTCCAAGTCGTCGAGCGCGATGGCGGCGTCCTCTTCGACGCTCTCCAGTACGTCCTCGGTCACGTGGTCGGCGTACCGCCGAATGGACTTGGCCTCCTGAAAGAGCCAATCGACGCCCTCCTTGGTGACGCGGTAGCGCGAGCGCGCTTCCTTCTCCACGAGGCCGTCTTCGACGAGGCCGCGAATGTACTCACTGACGGCTTGACTCGTGACGCCGACGGCGTCTGCGATTTCGCCCTGACTCACCGCTGGTTGGCGATCCGCAATCTCGACGAGGATGCGAAATCGAGTGGCGGTGCGTTTGTCCTCCAGGGCTCCACTCATGTGCAGAGTGTGGTTCGGCCGGGGTAAAAAGGTCCCTGACCCCGGTCGTCGTCGCGGGGGACGGGCCGCCCGCGGGGTCTGGTCGGTCCCTCCGTCGCCTGTTTCGACGGGGGTGTGTCGTCAGGTAACCGACACCTGGTCGGGTGGACTGTCTTCGGCAGCGATTTATTCTCTACCCGTCTGCTTCCGAGCGTGCTCGACGCCGAGTTTCGCGACCGGGCTGTCTACCTGCCTCGCACCGACGCGCTCGTCGTCGCCGACGTTCACGTCGGACGCGACGAGGCGTCCTCGGTCGAGTTCCCGCTCGGCGAACGTTCGGACCTCAGCGAGCGCCTCGACGCCCTTCTACTCTACTTTTCTCCAGCGACCGTCGTCTTCGCTGGCGACGTTCTCCACCCGTTCGATGCGGCTTCCGATCGGACGGTGGCCGCACTCGAAGCCATCGTCGATAGCTGCCGAGAGAAGGGCGTCCGTCCGGTACTCGTGGCGGGGAACCACGACACCGCGCTCGCCGGTGTCTGGGACGGCCCCGTCCACGACGCATTTTTCGTGGACGACGTACTCGTGACGCACGGCCACGAAGTGCCCGACCGCGAGGCCGCGACGTACGTCGTCGGGCACGATCACCCGGCCATCGTCATCGAGGGGAAAAAGCGCCCTTGCTACCTCTACGGACCAAACAGCTACCGGGGTGGGGACGTACTCATGCTGCCGGCGTTCAACCGTCTCGCTCGCGGCACCGTCGTCAACGACATGAGGACGACAGACTTTCAGACTCCGCTCGTGTCGAACGCGGCGATACTCCAACCAATCGTCTACGACTCGGACAGTCACGAGACGCTTCGGTTTCCACCGCTCGGCCGACTCCGGCGACTCCTGTGAGGCGTCTGTAACTGCCGCTTCTCGGGAGCGCTGTTGTCGCGGGCGTGTCTCCGACCGGACCTCTTGTGTGGTTGCTGAGATGTCTCGGCCTGGAACACGTGGGACGAGCGACCGCATTCACTCGTCGGAGACGCGGTTCTCGACGGTCGCCACGCGGTGGTGAACAGTTGCACGAACTCGGCACCGTCGCGGCACTTATGTCAACTCAGTGTGACTCTCGCCTGTGAGCGAGACTGCCGACCTCCACCGGGTGCTCGACGACGACGGGACGCTCGTCGAGGGGGCTAAAGTCCCCGAGTTGTCCGATGAGCAACTCGTGCAGATGTACCGAGACATGCGGTTGGCCAGACAGTTCGACGAGCGAGCCATCAGCCTCCAGCGACAGGGCCGGATGGGAACGTACGCCTCGTTGGCCGGACAGGAGGGTGCCCAGGTCGGGTCGACACACGCGCTCGCCGACACCGACTGGATTCTGTTTCAGTACCGCGAACACGGCGCGGTGGTCGTCCGGGGCCTCGACGCCGACTACCTCACGTACTGGATGGGTCACGAGGCGGGCAACGCCGCGCTCGTCGACAAACACATCTTCCCGCTGAATATTTCGGTCGGAGCACACCTGCCACACGCCGTCGGCATGGCGTGGGCCTCGAAACTCAAGGGGGAGCGTCGGGCGTTCGTCTGCCACTTCGGTGACGGTGCGACCAGCGAGGGCGACTTTCACGAAGCGATGAACTTCGCGGGGGTTTTCGACACGCCGACGATTTTCTTCTGTAACAACAACCAGTGGGCGATTTCGATTCCGCGAGAGCGACAGACCGCCAGTGTGACCATCGCCCAGAAGGCCATCGCCTACGGCTTCGAGAGCGTTCGAGTCGACGGGATGGACCCACTGGCGGTGTACAAGGTCACCCGCGAGGCCGCCGAAAAGGCGAAAGACCCCGAGGAGGGACAGCGGCGACCGACGCTCGTCGAGGCCGTTCAGTACCGCTTCGGTGCCCACACCACCGCCGACGACCCCACGGTCTACCGCGACGCCGACGAAGTCGAGCGCTGGCGCGCCAAGGACCCGATTTCGCGGTTCGAATCGTTCCTTCGGGAGACGGGCCGCCTCGACGACGAGGGCGTTGACGCTATCGAGTCGGAGGTACGCGAGCACGTCTCCGAGATAGTCCGCGAGGCGGAGACGTTCGAGGCCGACCCCGAGATCATGTTCGACTACGCCTACGAGGAGTTGCCACCGGAACTCCGTCGACAGCGTGAGTCGTTCGAGCGGTTCCGAGTCGAGTTCGGTGACGAGTCGTTCCTGCGCGACGAATAGGCAGAGTTTCTCTCCTGTTACCAGTCTTCGAGCACTGCCTCGGCGGCTTCTCGACCGCTCTTGAGGGCACCCTGAATCGACGACCACGCGGTGTAGTCGCCCGCGAGATACGTCCGTTCGCCCGCCGCTCGAACGTCGGGCAATCGGTCGTGGACGCCCGGCGGTTGGGCGAACTGTCCGAACTCGATTCGACTGGTGTGAATCGGTTCCAGCGCGTCGAAGCGCCGCTCGGAGAACCACGAACTGAGCGCCGTCCTCGTCTTCTCTGCGAGCGCTGCTGAGGACCGCTCGGTCACGTCTGCGCCCAGAAACGTCGCGTTCAACAGCTCGAATCCGTCGGGTGCGAACTCGGGGGCGACTGCCGACAGCGGGACGACCGTGTTCGGCTCGGCGTCGGTGGCGTTGAGGAACAGTCGTTTGCGGCTGAGGTGGGCAGTCTCCAGGGTGTCGCCGTCGAGGTGGTCGCTCGGCAGTCGATAGTACTGGGTGACGGACGCCCGCCCGTCGGTCGGAACCGTCGCGACGCCTGTCAGTCGGAACGCCTCCCTGGGGTCGACCCCGACCACGACTGCGTCGGCCTCTCTCTCGTCCTCGTCGGTCACGACCATAACGCCTCGGTCGGTCTCGTCTATCGTCTCGACGTCCACGCCGGTTCGGATGTCGACCCCGGCCGAGCGAGCGCGGGCGGCCAATTGGGCCGGAATCGCACCCATGCCCGCCGATGGGACAGCGATGTCACCGTCGTCGAGCGCTTTGAACGTGTACTCGAAGACGCGCTTTGAGGTCGACAGCGAGCGGTCCAGGGTGATGCCGCCGTAGAAGGGGGCGACGAAGTGCCGGAGGAACTGTTCGGAGAAGCCCCACTCGCGGAGGTATTCGCGGATGCTCGCGTCCGGCCGCTCGAACAGCGCCTCGTAGTCGCGCCCGCGGAGGTCCTGTCGCAGGGCGAGCGTTCTGAGTTTGTCGCTCAGCGTAATCTCCGGATTCGTGAGCGTCTCCACGAGCGCCCGCGGGTCGCGGAGGGGGTCCGACAGCACCGACTGCTGATTCGGGCGGGCGATGACCGCCCCCGGCGTGAAGTGCCGCAGGTCGAGGGCGTCGAGGTCGAGTTCCCGTCGCACGGCGGGGTAGGCCGTAAACAGCACCTGAAAGCCGCGGTCGACGGTGAATCCGTCCACGGTTCGGGTCCGCACTCGTCCACCGACGTCGTCACGTCGCTCGAAGACGGTCACGTCGCCCCCGCACTCGGCGAGACGACGGGCCGCGACGAGTCCGGCGAGCCCCGCGCCCACGACGACGACGTCTCCCTCGATTGCGTCTCCTTCGTCCATACCTGACGTTCACGCGACAGCCACAAAGTCGCTCCGAGTGGGTTCGTTCGACCACTCGAAGCGACGGACATCGTCACCGGCCGAAGAGAAGGGCTTAGTCGCTCGCCTCGCAAGCGACGGTATGCAGACGAGCGAGGCATTCGTCGGCCTCAGGTGTACAGAGACGGGCGAGACGTACGACGTGACGAAGACGGGTCGCAGTTCGGCCGGTGCCCCGCTGGACCCGGCGTACGACTACGACGGTATTTCGCTCGACCCGGAGACGCTCGACCGACGCGAGCGCTCGATGTGGCGCTTCGCGGAACTCCTCCCGTTCGCGCCGTCGGCCGCAGTCTCGACTGCGGAGGGCGGGACGCCACTCGTCGAAGCGCCGTCGCTCGCGGCGGACCTCGGCGTCGGCAGAGTCGTCCTCAAGGACGAGGGCCGGAACCCCACCGGGACCGTTCTCGACCGAGGGATGTCGCTCGCGGTGACTGCCGCAGCCGAAGCCGGTGTCGAACACGTGGGACTCGCCTCGCCGGGCAACAGCGGCCCGTCGGCGGCCGCCTACGCGGGTCGAGCGGGGCTGATTCCCCACGCGTTCCTCCCCTCTCGGTCGGCGTTCGGCGCGAAGGCGATGGTGAACGTCCACGGCGGCGACATGACCGTCGTTGGCGGTCGATACGCCGACGCGCTCGACGCCTTCACCGAGCAGGCAGCGACCGAGTGGTACTCCCTCCAGGAGTTCGACTCCCCGTACCGACACGAGGGTGCCAAGACCGTCGCGTTCGAACTCGTCGCCGACCTTGACTGGACGGTCCCGGACGCGGTGGTGCTGGCGGCCGGGACGGGCGAACTGGTCACCGGCCTCGTCAAGGGCTTCCGCGAACTCCTGGAGGTGGGTCTCACCGACGCCGTCCCGCGGGTCTACGCCGCACAGCCATCCGGATGCGCTCCCATCGCCGCGGCGTTCGAGAGCGGTACCGACCGGGTCGAACCGTGGGACCACCCGGACACGATTTGCGGCGAGTTGGAGATACCCGACCCGGCCGGCGGCGCACTCGCACTCGACGCACTCGAAGAGACCGGTGGTGGTGTCGTCGTCGTCGACGACGAGGACATCCTCGAAAGCGCCGTCGTCGCAACCCACAAGGAGGGCATCGAAATGAGTGCTGACAGCGGTGCCGCGGCGGCCGGGGCGTGGACGCTTGCCACCGACACGCTCGGCCCCGACGACACGGTGGCACTGCTCAATGCGGAGGCCGGTGCAAAGACCGCAGATATCCTGCGGAGTCACCTGATGGGACAGGGTATCTGACGCGCTCGCCTCGTCGTCGGTACTCGCCGTCCCCCACGTTCGCCACGAAATCGACCGCTTTTGTCCCGGTAGTTATTTCTGTTAGACCCATCTAAATCTGCACATGCTGAGCGACGTCATGGAGGACTACCTGAAAGCCATATACGTCCTTCAGACGGAATCCGGTCCGCCGGTGTCGACCTCGGACATCGCGGAGTATCTCGGGAAGACGGCTCCAACCGTGACGAGTATGGTCGGCAAACTCGAAGAACGGGGGCTGGTCGAACGCGAGAAGTACAAGGGCGTCGGGTTGACCCGTGAGGGCG
>JBNJGG010000158.1:0-5761 GCA_051747545.1 Halobacteriota archaeon
ACAAAATAGCGAACGCGAGAAAATCAAGCGAGACAGGTCTGCGATACCATTCAAAACAACTTGTTTACATAATTATTTGTAATATTTACACCGATTGTGACTTCTACCTCAGACATTCGACCGGCGATATCAACACCACCTCGACCCACACTGTTTGAACCATCTCGTCCCACAGCCATTACCTCTGAACAGTACATCGAAGTCCCAGTCGTAAGAACGTGAGGACTGCCACGATTCCGTGGGTCGGCGGAATCGACCTGACGGATTGGGGACTCTGCTAGGTGGTCGTGGACCGGACGTGACTAACTGACACGCCAGATTGTGACGGCCAGCCGAGTGGAGAGCTCGGCGATTCCTCCTCGGAGACCTGCGCCTCGATGACTCCGACTCGGACGACGACGTTTCGACCCAACTCCCGTGACAAATCGTCGTCAAAGCGCTGCGGGAGGTCGGGGGGTGCTTGGAGGTCTCGGGGGATCCCGATGAGAACGTTGACCCTTGGCTCGTCCCCGAGGAGGAGGTTGACGCGGTTCATGTTCGCGAACCTGTCGTCTTCGTCGTGGCCTTCGGCGTCATCTGTGAACTCGTCGAGTTCTACGTCGGCGTCGTCTCCCAACTCCTCGGAGCCGAAGAGGTTCTCACTCAGTATGGACTGGACGACACCGTCTTCGGCCTGTTCTACAACACGTTGGGCGGCCTGCTCGTCGCCACCTTCGGGACCGTCCACCTGACGGGTCTGTCGGACCAACTGGCGGAACGACTCGATAGCGTCCCCCGGGGTCGGTGACGTGGCCAGGTCCGGAGTTCGGTCTGCCGGCGACTTCCTCCGCACCGAAAGCGTCCCGGAGCTTCGTCTCGTCTTCGGGTGAGAGGTTCTGCCACACAGACATTCGGCTGCTCCGATAGTTAACGAGTGTTCGATGTCATCGTGTCTGTCAACAGGAAAGACTGTCAACCGAGTGAATCTGTCGCGGCGTCGACCCGGCTGACCGCCGTCGCTTCTGGGTGGCGTGCGAGAGTCTCATCGGACCCAGCGGACGACAGTTCTGATTCCGCTGCCGACCTCGCGCCCGAGGACCGCTAGGATGCCGCCTGCCCGGATTTCGGCAGGCGCGACACCGACCCACCGAGAGAGGAGTCCGGGTCGAGCACCTGCCCCCGCGATGGCGACCGGGATATTTCGGACACGCGCCTCGACTGTGAGTCCGCCCGTCCGCAATACCCTCGTCAGCTCATCGTGTCGTTCCCGAGGGTACCCACCCAGGACGTGCAAGGCGGCCAGAAGCGACGGCATCTCCACGAACAGTCGTTCGCCAGTCGAACGCACGTCGACACCCGCACCGTCAACTGTTAGCCTGAGGTCTGCCTCCACCCAGAGCGGACTTCGGGAATCGCCGTCTCGGGGATGTTCAGTCACGCTCGCGAGTCGTGATTCGAAGCGTTCCGTTCACCTTCCAGTGAGCGTGTTCGACGTCGTCGCCCGTCCCACTCGGAACGTCGACTTCCATCTCGTCGAACTCGTAGATTATCTCTGCGCCGCGCCCCGTCAATCGGTCGTACAGGCCGATTGCGAGGTCTGGCCACGTGGTCTTCTCTTCGATGTGTTCTTCTGGAGTGCTTGACCCACTCATAGGTATCAATTCGGTCCGTACCCACAAATACCTTCAGTGGCTATCGCCGCCTGTGAGGACGGTCACCCGCAGTCGACCCCGCTGTCTCTGAGGACGAACACCCGCGGTCGACTCCCACCGTCGCCGAAGTTACGGTCACTCCGGTTCCGTCACCGAACTTCAATTCGTCCAGTTTCTGCCGCCAGTACTCACGGTGTCCTTCGGGGAGTTCGCTTTCGACCGTCCACCCCTCGGTACGGACTCGCTCGAGTTAGACGCTGACGTCTTCTAGCAGTTGCTCGCCGACGACACCGGCGATTGCGAAGGGAAAGGGCAGTGTGAACAGTTGCTGTTCGAGCCCAGCCAGAGGTTCCATAGTTCCGCAGAGAAAAATATACCATCCGACACCCACCGCGGACGAGTGACACGGGCACCTATCACTCTGTTCACACGCTGTCTTCCGACTGTCTTCGAGGACTCCGCTGCCCACCGTCCTGAACAGCGGCCGATCCTACGTTCACGATATGCCGAAACTATATCAGCGTCACACGAGTCAATAGATTTTATGGGTCCGCTTGGGTGGATAGTCACCTCGACGTTCCTGATAAGTCTCGTGGCCTGGATCGGAATCTTGACGCTCTTTTTGAACGACGAACTGCTAGATCAGATTCTCCTCGTCCTCGTTGCTTTGGCCGCGGGTGGCCTCATCGGCGGTGCGTTTCTCCACCTCCTCCCACGGGCCATCGAAACGTACGGGGCCGCGGACACGTTACCACTGTTTCTCTACCTTATCGCCGGGTTCTGTCTCTTTTACGTTCTCGAGCAGTTCATCCACTGGCACCACCACCACGCGGCAACACACGACCACGAACCGGTCTCGTATCTGGTGTTGGTCTCTGACACGATTCACAACTTCATCGACGGACTGGTCGTCGCCGGTGCGTTTCTCCTTGGCGTCGACGTCGGTCTGGTGACGGCGGCCGCGATTGCTCTCCACGAAATTCCCCAGGAGATCGGGGATTTCGGTGTCCTCGTCTACGGCGGGTTCGGGCGCACGCAGGCTCTCGTCCTCAACTATCTCACGCAGGCGACCGTGATTCTCGGCGGAATTTCGGGGTATTTTCTCGCCGGCGTCGTCGAAGACGCGCCGGTCGTTCTCCTTCCGTTCGCGGCTGGAAATTTCATCTACATCGCTAGCTCTGACCTGATTCCCGAGATAAAAAGCGAGCAGAGCGCTCGAAAAGCTCTGGTCTACTTCGTGGTATTTCTGAGTGGCGTGTTACTGATGTTAGGGGTCAAACTCCTCCCGCGTGGTCTCGGTTGAACTCCAGGGGGTTGTTCCATCGGCTGAAGACCGCGATTTCGCCGTGAAAGGCCTGTACAGTATTTTGCGTGTGGGCGGGCAATACACAGCTATGTACGACGACATCCTCGTCCCGACAGATGGGAGCGACGGTTCGAACGAAGCACTCCGCCACGGCATCGACCTGGCCCAGAAGTACGACGCGACTGTCCACCTGGTGTACATCGTCGACGAAGGCATTTACGGTCACTATGGCGGAATCGACGCCATCGACAACGTCGAGGAGGTACTCGAAAAAACGGGTCAGGAAATACTGCGTGTCGCCAGCGAAGAGGTCGAAGCGGCCTCCCTTCCGGTCGAGACTCACCTCTCGCATTCGACTCCACACGAAGGCATTCTCGATACGGCCCGACAGGCCGGTGCCGACCTCATCGTCATGGGAACCGAACACCGTTCAGCGGACTACCGGCACATGCTCGGGAGCGTGACCGAACGTGTCATCCGAACGAGTTCGATTCCGGTCCACGTCGTCAAGGCCGAACCACTCGAGGAGCCCCGGGTCACCATCCGTTCAGCGACCGAGTCAGATGTCGACGAGATTCGGACGATCGCGCGACGCTCGATGGAGGCGTCGTACAGTGCCTTTCTCACGGCGGAGGAAACCCGCGACGCCGTCCAACAGTGGTACGGGAGGGACGCGGCTGCAGCACTGCTCTCGGACCCGAAAACCACGTTACTCGTGGCCGAGAAGGGCGACGAACTCGTCGGCTTCTCCGAGAGCCACCTCATCGATATCCCTAGTGGTACGACCGGTGAGATTCACTGGCTCCACGTCGACCCGCCACACCGAGGCGAAGGCGTCGGAACCGCGCTCTTCGAGGAAACCCGAACTGTTCTGGAAGACCACGATGTCGATCGGCTCAAGGCAATGGTTCTCACCGACTACGAAGCGGGGAACAGGTTCTACCAGCGGCGTGGCCTCGAATATATCGATTCACTGACTGTTCAGGTCGGCGACAACACGTACGAGGAGAGCGTCTACGCAACTCCACTCGCGGCCGGTAAACGGGTACACCCACAGGTAGAATCTCGAACGACAGCGGACGACGAGACGCTTTTCATCAACTACGAGGAAAGCGAGATTGGTTCGGAGGCCCCGTTCTTTGCCACCTACACGAGCCGTGATCTGGAGACCCGCTACGGTTGGTTCTGTTCGAACTGCGAATCCTTCGACAACGCGATGGATACGATGGGACGCATCGTCTGTAACCAGTGTGGAAACAAGCGCAAGGCCACCCGATGGGACGCAGTCGTGACCGAATGAATCACACGGTGCCTCGGACACTGCTGGACGCGGCGTGAGAGCTGGAACACATCACGGGTCTCGTCGGCGGCTTCCACGACTTCAGCGAACTGGAGGTCCTGGTGGGCTCGACTTCGTTTCACCCTGTCACTGCAGACGGCGGAAACAGGAGATTGCGGACCCATTTCCTGACGCGTTCGTACGGTGCGGAGTAGAAGTAGTCATCGAGGGCGGGGCAGCCGAGATAGCACAGACCCATCGATTGACACTGGTGGGGCAAGCCCACCGGGGCGAGTCATCTGGCGTCAAAACACCGCCACGTCACCCGCGAGCAGCTCGCTGGTGAGCGAACCGATGGTGTCCAGTTCGGCGTCGACGAGTCGTCGTAACTCGTCGTCTTCGTCAGCCGTCGTAACGATATCGACCGCCAACGGTTCCGTCACTGGTCTGCCGATTTGTGACAGGAGTTTCACCTCTGTGTGGTCGGCACCCAGTTCCCGGTGAACGCGTTCGGCGGCGCGGGTGGCGACCAGATTGTACAGTTTGCCGACGTGGCTGACGGGGTTCTTTCCCGCAGCGGCCTCGAGGCTCATCGGTCGGTGGGGTGTGATAATTCCGTTGACCCGGTTTCCTCGCCCCACGTTTCCGTCGTCCCCCATCTCCGCCGAGAGACCGGTTTCGGTCAGGTACACCCGCTCCTTCTCGACGTCGTCGGCGGCGTTCACGTCGACGTGGACGACTCTCTCCGTTCGCTCGCTGGCGTATCTCCTGGTGATTTCCTCGACTTGCTCTTTCACCGCGACGTAGTCGTCGACGTTCGAGACGTACCGAGAGACGACGGCGGCAGCGACAGTGATACGGAGTTCGTCAGCGGTGCGCCACCCCATCAGTTTGACGTCCTCGCCGACTGCCGGTATCTGCTCGCGTAACTCGGGTTCGAGGCCGTTGATGATGTGGTCAGTTTCAGAGAGCGGTGCGTACCCAGCACCGACGCTGGTGTCGTTCGACAGCGACACCCCCGTTGCGTCGAACACCGATTTCAAATCGGTCGACGTCTCGCCGATACGCGACTCGAACTCGACCATCGTCCCGACCAACTCGTCGAAGTGTGTGTCGACGTAGTCTCTCGCGGCTTCGATTGCGATTTCGTCGACCGGGATACTGTCTCCGTCGACGGTCTTCGTCGCTCGTCCGCCGAGCAGGACGTATATCGGGTCGACGATTTCTCCACCGCCGAAGGCCGGCTTCGTCGTCCCCGCGACCAACTGAACCTCGTCGGTGTTGTGGTGGAGAATTCTACCGAACTCGTCGAGATAGTGTCGCGAGAGCCGACGCGAGATGGCTTCGGCAATGCCGTCACAGAGCGAATCGGGGTGGCCGAGTCCCTTTCGCTCGACGAACTCTGTCGACCGTGCCTCGACGGGATTTCCCTCGAGGTGTTGTATGGAAACCGACGGTGTCGCCATAGGAAGGCTACTCGGACGGTACGAATAAGCGGATGGGAGTTTCCACCTGCTGGCGCACAGGACGACCCACGAGTACGGG
>JBNJGG010000159.1:0-5675 GCA_051747545.1 Halobacteriota archaeon
CTCCTCGGCCTCGGGTTCGTCGTCCTCGCTGAGGTCACGGAGGACCGCCTCGACCGAGGAATCGCCGGAGACGACTCTGGCGATGACCGTGCCGCGGTCGACCCGCGGTGGTACCTTCTTCGAGATGCGCTCGAACTGGTCCTCGTGGGCGTCGTAGGCGTACAGCGCCGCGGCGAGCGCGTCGCGCTCGTGGTCGTTGTCGTAGTCGACCCCGCGGGTGCGGTGGAGCTTTTCGTCCACCGGCAGGTCGCGCTCGGGCGTCCACGGCGCGGCGTCGAAACTCCGACGGAACCGCTCGACCGTCTCCGGCATCGGCGTCACGTCGGCGGCGACGATGATGGGGCGGCCGCGCTCGATGAGCCACTCGATGACACCGGCGGTGTCGGCCGTCCGGGTCGAGTGACTGTCGAGGACTCCCCCAGAGAGGTCGACGACGGCGACCCCCGTCGTCGTCCCCGGGTCGATGCCGACGATGACGTGATCGCGACGCTTGACCAGCGGTTCGAAGTCGATGCCGTCTCGGCGGACGCGCTCGACTTCGACCCGGGTGTCACCCGAGCGCCTGTTCGACACCGGGATGTCTCTCGGACGGGCCGCCACCGTGAAGACGGCGTTGGCGAACCCGCCGTACTTCTCTGTCACCTCGCGCTCGTACTCCAGTCCGGCCTCCTTCAACGCCGCCTCCACGTCGCGGGTCTCTCGTCGCACCGACCCGTGGATACGCCGCGTGTAACGGTCCTGGCTCCACCCGCCCTTGCCGGTCGAGCGACCGCGAGAGACCTTCACCGTCGTCGTGTTCGTGAAGGCGGCCACCTCGTAGCCCACGTTGGCCGCAGCGAGGCGGGCGGCGGCCTCGGCCTCCTTCATCGGTTTCTTCCCGTACGGGACGCCGTGGCGCGAGGCGACTCGCGAGAGCGGTTCCGGCCGCTCCGCGCCGGTCACCTGCACGAGTTTCGTCTCGTCGGGCAGCGACCGGAGAAAGTGAACCAGGGCGTCTTTGTCGGCCGCCAGTTCGTACATGTTGTCGGTGGCGACGATGGCCGGTCGCTCCGTCTCGATGAGGCGGCGAAGCTTTCGGAACGAAACCACGTCGCGGTCGATACGCTCCTCGTCGTTTCGAGCCTCGAGGGATACAAGAGCGTAGGAGGGCGCGTCTCCTCGGATGTCTCCACTTTGGATGTCGACGCCGAAGATCAACGAGTCGAGCGCACTCGTCCGGGCGTTCACACCACGAGTAAGTGAGCCGCTAATATATATGCCACGCCGCCGGCGCTCGATGTCTTCCGGTGTTTTCGGGCGTCGTCGGTGTTTTCGGGCGTCGTCCGGTCCTGTTCACCCCTCGATGTCGGGAAACGGGACCGTCAGTTTCTGTCCGTCCACGGCGACGAACGACTCGCCGTCGAACGTCGCGGCGGCCTCCCGGGCGAGTTCGGTCGCATCGCCAGCATAGCGCGAGGAGACGTGGGTGAGTGCGAGGCGCTTCGCCCCGGCTCTGGCGGCAATCTGGGCGGCTTCGTGCGCCGTCGAGTGGCCGGTCTCACGTGCACGCACGCGTTCGTCCGCTGCGAAGGTCGAGTCGTGAACGAGCAGGTCGGCGTCGCGGGCGGCCTCGACGGTCGAATCCAGCGGCCGGGTGTCGCCCGTGTAGACGAGGCGACGACCCGGTCGCGGGTCGCCGACGACTTCCTCGGGGTGAACGACGCGTCCGTCGTCGAGCTCGACCGCCTCGCCGTCGTGCAAGCGACCGAACGCCGGGCCGACCGGGACGCCGAGTTCCTCGGCTCGCTGGCGGTCGAAGCGGCCGCGTCGATCCGCTTCGACGAGCGCGTATCCAACCGCCCGGGTCCGGTGCTCGGCCGGTATCGCGCGGACCTCGTACTCGTCCGTTCGGAGTGCGGCCGACCCGGGGTCCACCTCGTTGACGCGAATGGGATAACCCGGCTGGTAGCCGCCAGATCGAACCAACTGCTCGAGGTGGCGGCGCGACCCGTGCGGGGCGTGGATGGTCAACGCCTCGTCTCGGTCGTTGAAATCCCACGTCTGGACGAGCCCCGGAATGCCCAGTATGTGGTCGCCGTGGAGGTGCGTGACGAACAGGTGTGACACCCCGAACCCGGTCGAAAAGCGCATCATCTGGCGCTGGGTTCCCTCACCGCAATCGAAGAGCAACCGCTCGCCCTCGCGCTCGACGAGAATCGCACTCGGGGCCCGCTCGGTCGTGGGAATAGCCCCGCTGGTACCGAGAAACGTCACGCGCATCGACATAGTCGAGGTGAGACACGGGAGAGCTAAACGCGTGTCGAAACACCTCGGCGTCGACAGCCGCGCTCGTCGCTCGGGCGCTTCCATCGCTCAGGCGCTCCGACGCGCCATTCGTGCGGGCCGGGTGCGTCGAACCGACCGATTCTTAGCCTCACGGCCGATAGACCGTCCCAATGGACGCGCCGCTGTGGACCGAGACGCACGCACCGACGCTCGCGGAGCTTCCGCAACCGGAGGTCCGCGAGCGTCTCGCCCTCGCGATCGACGAGCCGATGAACCTCGTCGTGCAGGGGCCGCCCGGCGTCGGGAAGACGGCCGCGGTTCGAGCGCTGGCCCGCGAGAGTCACGGCGACCCCGACGACCTCGTCGAACTCAACGTCGCTGACTTCTTCGGTCGAACGAAGAAAGAGATTCGCAACGACCCGCGGTTCGAGTCGTTCCTCCGGGGACAAACCGAGTTCTCAAAGCAGTATCGCCGAGGGACGAACAAGCCGAAGAAGTACAAACGAAACTGGTCGAAGCGGGACATGGTGAGCCACATCCTCCAGGAGTTCGCCTCCTACCCGCCGGCGTCGGGCGGGTTCAACACCATCGTCCTCGACAACGCCGAGGCGATCCGCGAGGACTTCCAGCAGGCGCTTCGCCGGATTATGGAGCGATACTACCGAACCACGCAGTTCGTCTTCACCACCCGACAGCCCTCGAAGCTCATCCCGCCGATTCGATCGCGTTGTTTTCCGATTCCGGTGCGCGCACCGTCGACCGACGAGACAGTCACGGTACTCGAACGCATCGTCACCGCCGAGGGCATCGAGTACGACGCCGACGGTCTCGAATACGTCGCGGGCTACGCCGGCGGCGACCTCCGTCGAGCGATTCTCTCCGCACAGACGACGGCCGTCGACGCTGGCGAACTCACGATGAACGCGGCCTACGAGGTGCTAGGGTCGGTCGGTAACGACGACGACCTCCGGGCCGTTCTCGCCGCCGCCCGCGACGGCGACATCTCTGACGCCCGCAAGGGTATCGACGACCTGCTCGACGAGGGGTACGACGGGCAGGAGTTGCTGGGCGAACTCCTCCGGGTCGCCCGCGCCGAATACGCCGACGACGAGGTGGTTCGCCTGTACCGTCTCGCGGGCGGTGTCGACGAGGACCTCGCGACCGGTCTCGACGACCGCATCCACCTGACGCACTTGCTCACCGCGTGGGTGACCGGCGAGGTCCGAGCGTAGCCGATGGCGGTCGATCTCATCGGTGACCGACTGCGTTTCGCTCCGGGGACGACTCGATTCGTCCTCCCGCCGCTCGGTGCCGCCCTGCTCGCGCTGGTCGTCTTCCCACCAGCGAGCATCGCGTTCCTCGTCGTCGCGCTCGCGGTCCTCACGTTCTTCCGCGACCCGGAGCGCTCGCCGCCACCCGCCGGCATCGTCTCTCCGGCGGACGGCAAAGTGTCGGTCATTCGTGAGGAAGGCGAGCAGGTCCGCGTCGGCGTGTTCATGAACGTCACCGACGTGCACGTCAACCGCGCTCCCATGGACGGCGTCGTCGAGGACGTCACCCACCGTCCCGGCGCACACCGGCCCGCGTTCACGAAAGATTCAGAGCGCAACGAGCGAGTCGACGTGCGGTTCGAGCGCCACGAGGTGTCGCTCATCGCCGGCTGGTTCGCCCGTCGCATCCACCCATACCTGCAGTCGGGCCAGGCGGTCGAACGGGGCCAGCGTATCGGCCACGTCGCCTTCGGCAGTCGGGCCGACGTGCTCCTCCCACCCGAACTCGGCCGCGAAGACCTGCTGGTCGAGGTTGGTGACCGGGTCCGGGCGGGCGAGACGGTGTTCGCTCCGAGCGAGTGAGTCGCAGAGATATGCGTACTATCGCGTAATCCTACCTTTGTAGGCGGGCACAACTGTAGTCAGGTTGACAATTGACCCACTCCTTCTTTCAGGTGGCGGAGTGCCTCTCTATGCGATACATCATCTGTTTGTGCGTTCAATATACGCCATTTAGAAGGTACCAACAGTGCTAAACAAATCGGAGGGACTAACCAAGGCCGCTCCAACTGCTGTGAACAACAGAAGTATTTCTAATAGGTTGTTAGGATAGCGAACGGTTGAGTATATAATCAATAGCAATAACAGCCAGATTACTGTAGCACCTCCTGTCAATCTTATTTGTGAATTTGACATTTTGTTGGGGGTATCAAAATCCACAGCTTGTGGAACAAGTATTGGCTTGAACAACATCCGCGGTTCTCCACCGAATAATTTACCCAAAGTATAGTGAGTTCCTTCGTGGAGCCACAATCCAAGAATCACACCACCAGTTACTGTAATGATGATTGCGGTGATTTTGTGTAGAATCTCGAATATCATTATCGTTCTGAGAAACAATGCGGAGAATAATAGACCTGTTGGCAGAATGTCACCAAGTTGAGTCTACCCTTTTGAATATTTCTATTGATCTCAATGCATGACGTGAACGTACCGCGTGAGCGACCGGTGGACTCGTCGTTCGAACACCGATTCGACCTCCCACCCCGCCGCTTCGGCTAGCGTCGCCCAGGAGCGATCCGCCACGAGGACGCCACGTGGGGCGACGCGACGCGCCTCGGCGAGCGCCCCGCCCACGAGGTCAACGAGGCTGTGGCGGGCAATTTTCGACTGCCGACCGTACGGGGCGTCGAAGACGACGCCGTCGGCCACGTCGTCACGAAACGGGAGCGTAGTGGCGTCCCCGCGGACGACGTCGAACCCCTCGACGTTCAGGGCGGTCAGGTTTTCGTGAGTCCCGCGGACCATCTTCCACTGGGCGTCGAGGCCGACGGCGTGAGCGCCGAGGAGCGCCGCCTCGATGAGCGTCCCACCCGTTCCGCACATCGGGTCGAGGATTGTCGACCCGGGGGTCGTCCCCGCGAGGTTCACCAGTGCACGGGCCTCTCTGGGGTCCATACTCCCCGGTTGAAAGAAGGGCCGGTTGCCGGGTTTTCGCGCCTCGAAGCCGCCGAGGCTCTCGACGGCTGTCCAGCCGAGCAGGCACGTCTCCCCCGAGAAGAGCGCCCGGAGTTCGTTGTCCGGGTTCTCCAGGTCGACCCCAAATCCTCGCTCGACCAACACCCTCCCGAGCGTCCGCTCGGCGTCGGTCGTACTCACGTCGGCCGTCCCCCGAACGTCGCGGGCGCGGACCGCGACGGTTCCCTCGCGGTCGAGCGTCGCCGATTCGAGCCTGCTGGCGGCGTCTTCGATGTCGGCGTCGCTCTCGCCGACGAGTTCGCACGCACGGCGCGTGAAGGCGAGCTGTCGAACCCGGTCGGTTCGGACGTCTCGGGCGACCGCGACACCCGGTGCGACGACCGTCACACCGTCGGCGGCGACTTCGGCTTCCCGGGCCGAGAAGGGGTCGTCCTCGCCGAC
>JBNJGG010000160.1:0-5659 GCA_051747545.1 Halobacteriota archaeon
GTCGAGATGAAACCGTAGCCGCCAGTGTCGTTGAAGAAGTCAACCTTCCCTTTCGCCATTGCACCCGTATCGAACGGGGGCACACTCATAAGGCTTCCGCGAGAGACGGTATCACGACCACCGCATCCTACGACCGTGATTCCCGTAATGCTCACCCTGTGGCCGTGACGCGAGTAAACCCATGGTTCGGGGTCCGCGATTACGTGACGTCTCGTCGTTCCGTGAACGTCACCGTCTCGTCGTCGGAGCGAATCTCCGTGACGACGGTGACGGTGCCGCCGTTCTGTGTGATTTTGAAGCCGTCCGAGTAGCTGAGTTCGACGCGCTCGGTCATGGTCATCGTCTCCTTCGCATCCAGACTTCCCGTCTCCTCGCCCTCCCAGACGAGGTTGCTCTCGTCGGTGTTGTTCCCGGCGTAGATGCTCGTGTGAACGACGACGTTGCGCTCGGGCTCGTCTTGATTGTTCGTCAGCGACACGGTTACGTCGCGGCAGGTCTGCCCGCACTCCTCGATGTCCTCGACGTAGAACGAGAAGGGTTCGGTGGGTGCCGACCCAGTGGCGGTCGCCGTCGCGCCGGTGCCGTCGCTACCGCTCCCGTCGCCCTCGGCGTTCGCGGTTCCCGCCGCTCGGTCTGGCGTCGGCGTTCCCGCTCCGAGTTCGCCGGGATTCACATCCGACAGTGGGACCAGACCGGTAGCGAACGCGAGCGTCCCGGCGAGGGCTACGATTCCCACCACGACGATGGCTATCAGTCTACGGGTGTCCGTCCTGGGCTCTGGCGTCTCATTCCCCATTCGTGTCCGACTGTGGTCGGTGACGACACAAATGCTTGGTGGCGGTTCGCTCAGTGGATAGTTCAATACTGACATGTATTTGTGAAAACTGGTCCCGTTTTGGCACGACGGACAGTTGTGCCAGCTGACCGTTCCCCACTGCGCGCTCCGAGTGGGTTCGTTCGACACTCGAACCGACCTGACACCGTCGACCCCGGCAGTGACGCCTCGAAACCC
Organism: Halobacteriota archaeon; assembly: GCA_051747545.1. GTDB lineage: Archaea > Halobacteriota > Halobacteria > Halobacteriales > Haloferacaceae > JBNJGG01. Next base: position 1,013 of record JBNJGG010000160.1, read on the forward strand.
TCGTTCCTGCTCAGTTTTATGGTGACGGTACCTGTAGGCAGTGCTATGCCTGCAGAAGAACTTCCGACGCCCGGATTGGGGACGATGCGAATCACGGACCCAGACGACGGTCCAGACGTAATTACCCAGGCTATCGACATCGGCTACCGACACATCGATACCGCCCAGAAGTACGACAACGAGGGCGTCGTCGGCGACGGAATCGCCCAGGCCGACGTCTCCCGAGACGACCTGTTCGTCGCCACCAAGATTGCCGAGTCCAATCTCGCCTACGACGACGTGCTTCGTACCGCGGACGAGAGCATGGAGCTGCTCGGACTCGACACGGTCGACCTCCTCTACATCCACTGGCCGGCGGTCTCCAGCCACGAGGACCGGTACGACCCGGCGGACACGATTCCGGCGTTCAACGAACTCTACGACGAGGGCTTCATGCGTCACGTCGGCGTCGCCAACTTCTCGGTCGACCTCATCGAGGAGGCACAGGACCGCTTCGACGCACCCATCTTCGCCAATCAGGTCGAGATGCACCCCCGCCTCCACCAGGGGGAGCTACTGGCGTACGCCCAGGACAACGACATCTACCTCGTCGCGTACTGTCCGCTCATGCAGGGTGGAGTCGGTGAGGTCCCCGAACTCGTCGACATCGCGGAGAAACACGAGGCGACTCCCGCGCAGGTGAGTCTGGCGTGGCTGATGAGCAAGGACAACGTCGTCCCGATTCCCATGAGTAGCGGGGCGCACCTCCGCGAGAACTTCGACGCACAGGGGCTCGAACTCGACGCCGAGGACCTCGACCGGATCGACGCCATCGAGGAGGAAGAGCGGTGCGTCGACCCCGTGAAGGGGCCGTGGCACTGGTGACCGACTGACCAGTCACCCGCTGGGAACATCGCGCTGGCTGGCGTCGTGGCGTCGTCGCCTCACGACCGCACACCTACGGGGAAGATGTAGAGCGGTCGCTCGTTCTCCGGCAACTGGAGGATGTCTCGAACCCGCTCGTCGCTGAACGCACCAATCGAGACCGTCGAGAGCGCCAGTGCCTCCGCCTGCAGGTAGAGATTCTCTCCAGCGTGACCCGCTTCCATCGGTACGTATCGCAGTTCCCCTCGCCGACCGTACTTCTGGGTCGTCCGCTCGTCGACAGCAGCGACCACGACATCGATGGCCGCCAACTCGACGGCTTCCTGGTCGACTGCCGCCGCTCGGAGGTCCGCTTGCACGTTTCCCCGTTCGAGCAACGCGAGTTCGTGTGCTCGATGCCGGTACTGGTAGATTCCGGCTTCCAGTCCCTCGACGCCGGGGTCGCCGAGTATCACGTACAGTTCCAGCGGATACAGTCCCCCGGCACTGGGGGCGGCTCTGTGGCCCGTGAGGTCCTCGGTGACGCCCTGCATCGACCAGAGCAGTTGCGAGAGTTCGTCACGTTCGAGCGCGACGTCGCCGTATTCTCGCCTCGACCGGCGGTTCGCGATCGCCTCCTCGACCGACACGTCTCCCTCGCGCTTCGGGTCGGGGAGCGAAACAGTTTCCACCGCCAACCGACCGCCGTTAGATACCGATATTCCGTCGCGACCAAACACGCGGTCGAGTGCCAGTGAGGTGATGGCGACGACTATGACGGCGAGCAACGCTCGTCTCGACAGTCGTTCTGAGGCCATAGCTCCCCATACGCGGCGCAGGCCCAAAACCGCCTCAGTACCGCGGTCGCTCTGTCAGTGTGATTTCTCCGAAAAAACCGTTGTGTACCGCCGTGAGGCGGTGATTCGTTCCGTCGTTAGAGTCGCGTGACGTTCGTCGCGCGGGGACCCTTGGGTGCCTGTTCGATTTCGAATTCGATTTCCGTTCCCTCTTCGAGGTCCGGGCCGCCAACGTCTTCCATGTGGAAGAACACGTCGTCGTCCGCGTCGTCAGTCGAGATGAAACCGTAGCCGCCAGTGTCGTTGAAGAAATCAACGTTTCCTTTCGCCATTGCAGATGGACGGATGTCTGTCCAACACATAAGACTTGTGAAATTCGAACGATACCTTCCTGCATTTTTGGAATATTTATCTCAAAAAGAACTTGTACTGGGTGTTTGGTGTCGATTCATCACCGCTCACAGGAATCGTCCGGCGAACCATCGGTTCCTCCCGTCACTCTGTCCGTATCGACACATCGGCCGCTTCAACTCGAAAGCCGGCCCCCCGGGCCTGGTCGGTGAGCATCACGAGATGGCGGGGAGGACTTCGTCGACGAACAGTTCGAGCGACTCTTCGGCGACGGCGTCGTCCATCTCGGGCCACTGCATGCGCACGAGCAGGTGGTCGACGCCGAACCGCTCCTCGTACATCTCGATGTCACCGACGACCTCCTCGGGGGTTCCGACCAGGAATCGCCCCTCACCGAGGCGTTCGAACCGTTCGTCGACCGACTCGTTCCCGTCACCGGACCACCCGTGGCCACCGGCGTAGAAGTTGTACTTCTCGACGAGCGCGTCCTTCGCCAGATCGACCGCTCGGTCGTGGTCCGACGCGACGAACACTTCCCGCCACAGTGGTTGGGTCGCCGCCTCGTCCTCGTGCGCCTCGCGGTAGACGGGGAAGCATTCCTCTAGCTCTTCGACCGAGTAACTCGGTGCCGGCAACCACGCGTCGGCCCGCCGTCCGGCGCGTCTCAGAGCCGCCGGTGCCTTTCCGCCCAGCCATAGCGGCGGCCCGCCGGCTTGCACCGGTTTCGGGTTCACGGACACCGAGTCGAACGCGAACTCGTCGCCGTCGTAGGACACGCCGTCTTCGCTCCAGCACCGTTCGAACAGGTCGAGCGTCTCCAGCAGGCGCGGCACCCGTCGGGACTTGTCGATTCCGAGCACGTCGAACTCCGTCTGTCGGTAACCGATTCCGAGTCCCAGGATAGTGCGACCCCCGTTTTGCACGTCGAGGTTGGCGACGCGCTCTGCGAGTCGTATCGGGTTGTAGAGCGGTGCGAGACAGACCGACGTGCCCAGTGATATCGAGTCGGTCACGCCCGCCAGATACGACAGCGTCTGGAAGTTGTCGAAGTACGTGTGATGCATGAAGTGGTGTTCGCCAACCCACAGCGAGTCGAATCCGGCGTCTTCTGCGAGTCGCCCACGGCGTTCGACAGTCGCCCACGCGTCGCTCGCGGCGCTGGTATCGCCTCGTTCGGTCGGTAACACGAGTCCTACGTTCATTCCGATTGACTCGTCTCTCGGTCGTAATAGGTCTTCCCGCGACTGCGACGTTCGAGGGTTCTCGTTGCGCTGTGGTCGTCGCCGCCCGACGTCGGTAACTCCGTGGGTGCTACTTACGAGGGCGGGGCCTTCTCGAAGTCGACGCTACGCCACAGGTCACGATAGTCGTAATCGGTGTCCATCGCGGTGTTGAGTCGGTTGTACGACGCGAAGTCGCTGACGAGGTGGGTCAACTGGACGATGCCACGGTTGCCGAGACCGATATCGCGGAGTCGTTCGACGTTCTCGTCGGTCACGGCGTCCGGGTCGTCGTTGACGGTCAGTGCGTACTCGAGTATCGCCTGCAATCGCTCGTCGTCGACGGCGTCGAGGCCCTCGGCGAGGAACTCCGTGACGTAGTCCTCTTCGGCGTCGAGGCCGTAGTTGAGGATGGTACAGAACGCGCCCGTACAGTACGCACACCCGTTGGCCTTCGAGACGGCGATGCCGACGTGCTGAATTTCGGACATCGAAAGCTCGCCTTCCTGCCAGAGAACGGCGGTCGACTGGAGTTTCGCCTTCATGTACGCCGGAAAGTTCAGTTCGAGGTAGAAGTGATTCGGGACGTTGCCCTCCATATCGGTGACCCACTCGAATATCTCCTGCACCGCTGGGTCGTCGGTCGATTCGGGTTCGGTAATCGGCACTCGTGCCGTTGTATGCCCGTGATTCTGAGGCACGGTTATTGTTCTTCCGACGGAGAACGTTCGTTCGTCGATTCGTTTGTCGTCTGTCCGCACACGCCACCTTCGTCGCACCGGTCGGCCCCCAGTTGGAGCGCGACGCGTGGCTTCCACACGTCTCGGCCACACGTACTCTATTTCACGGTGTACGTCGACGACTTCCTATGGGGTACCAACTCATCGACCTCGACGACATCGAACCGCTTCCGAATCGGCCCTCGAAAGTCATCGAAATCAGTAATCACTACGTCCCGCCGGACAACATGAACGACTCGGATATCGAAACCCAGGACCGAACCGGCAGGGGACCGGAGCACATCGGACTTCGCCTCTACACCGTCGCCCCCGGCGAGCAGACCGGCCACCGATACCACTACCACGACCAGCAAGAGGAGGTATTCTACGTACTCGAAGGGACGCTCCACGTCGAGACGCCCGAGCGGGAGTATCGCGTCGAGGCCGGACACGTGTTCGTCGTCGAACCGGGAAGTCCCCAGCGTGCGTTCAATCCCGAAACCAACGACGAGGCGGTTCGGATGATTGCGATCGGTGCCCCTTCCTACACTGTGATGGGCGGCAACGACGGCCACGAGTACGTTCCGGACGCAGAGTAGCTCTATCCGGTTCGGCGTCGACGCCCTCGTCTCGACAGTTGCGGTTTTAGACAGCCACTGCGGCATACGTTAGAAATCTAACTAATGTTAATGATTTATTGTGCCACTCCGCGTCGGG
>JBNJGG010000161.1:0-5563 GCA_051747545.1 Halobacteriota archaeon
TCGTCGAACGCGAGTCGGATCTCACCCAGAACGACGACGAAATCATCGAGATGTCGAACGGGTGTATCTGCTGTCGGCTCCGCGGGGACATGCTTGACGAGGTAGGCCGATTAGCCGAGGAGCGAGACTTCGAGTATCTTCTCGTGGAGTCGTCCGGGATCAGCGAACCGATTCCGGTTGCACAGACGTTTGCTCGCGGATTCGAAGACGCGAATTTCGACCCCACGGGCGTCTACGAACTCGACACAATGGTCAGCGTCGTTGACGCGCACAGCTTCTGGAAAGGGTTTGATTCCGGCCAAGCTCTCACCGACGACTCCATCGATCCACAGGGTAACCGTGTCCCCGAGGAGGCGCTGATGGATCAGATCGAGTTCTGCGATGTCCTCTTGTTGAACAAGTGCGATCTCGTCCCCGACGATGAGCTTGAAGAGATAGAGGGAGTGCTACGGGCGCTCCAACCGCGAGCAAATATTATCCGAACCGAACACGGGGCAATAGACCCCAGAGAGATCCTGAATACGGGTCGGTTCGATTTCGATCGCGCGAGTCAGTCCGCCGGTTGGAAGCGTGAACTCCAGCACGGCCACCACCACGAGTCGGCCGCCGACGAACACGGGGTCACCTCGTTCGTCTTCGAATCCCGCCGACCGTTCCACCCCGAGCGGATCGCTCGACTCTTCGCCGACCTCCCCGACGGTATCGTTCGCGCGAAGGGATTTTTTTGGTCCGCTGGTCGTGAAGACATCGCCATGGGTCTCGACAAGGCAGGTCAGTCGGTCCGGGCCGGTCCGAAAGGGACGTGGATCGCCACGCTCCCAAAGGCCCAACAAGAGCGTTACTTCGCCGCTCGTCCCGGCATCAAAGAGGACTGGGACGACCAGTGGGGCGACCGCGGGTCAGAGCTCGTATTCATCGGCCGCGAATTCGATCAGGAGACACTGATCGAGCGACTGGAAGGCTGTGTCCTCTCGGACGCGGAGATGGAGGAGAACTGGAACGAGTATCCGGACCCGTTTACCGCCGAAGAACAGCGCGAACTCGCACTGGCTGACGACTGATGACCGTCGACGAGCAACCCCCGGTCACGATCCTGAGTGGCGGTCTCGGCGCCGGAAAGACGACCCTGCTCAACCACCTCCTCACGGTTGGCGGCGAGGAGTACGATATCGCCGTTCTCGTCAACGATGTCGGGGAAGTAAACGTCGACGCCAACCTCATCGAGAACGGCTCCGAACTCTCGATGGAAGACGGGGGCGTTACTGAGCTTTCGAACGGCTGTATCTGTTGCGGCCTCCAGAACGAACTGGACCAAGAGCTGCTACGTCTCGCCTTCGACGAGGAGTTCGATTATCTAGTCATCGAAGCCTCGGGGATCAGCGATCCGGTTCCCATCGCCCAGCGGTTCGTCTCGCCCGCACGTGCGTCGACGCTGTACGATCTCGATACGACCGTCACGGTGGTCGACGCCGCACAGTTCCATCAGGCGTTCGTCGACGGTCGTCCGATCAAGTCGACGGATGACGGCTCTCGACCGCTTTCGGACCTCCTCGCCGAGCAGGTCGAGTTCTGCGACGTACTCGTCCTCAACAAGTGCGATCTCGTCTCCGAAGACGAGCGCGAGGCGGTCGAACGCGTGCTCGAAACGCTCCACCCCGGCATCAACATCGTCCGCACGACCCAGAGTACCGTCGAACCCGACAAGATTTTCGGAACTGGACGATTCGACAGAGAGCAAGCAAAACAGTCTGCCCGGTGGAAGCAGGTGCTCTCGAACGGCCACGGAGAAACTGGCGAGTCGAAATCGGCTAAGATCGACCACGGTGACGGTCATAGCAACGACGAGATTTCCGAGCGCGACAACACTCACGACGATACCCACGATGGTCAGGGTGACGGCCACGATCACCTTCACCCGCCGGAGGAGTTCGGTGTCGACTCCTTCGTCTACGAGCGCCACCGGCCGTTCCATCCCGAACGGTTCAGCGAGTGGCTCCGCTCGTTCCCTGAGTCTGTCGTCCGAGCGAAGGGCCACTTGTGGGTCGCTGGACGTGAGCGATACGCGCTTGATCTAAGTCAAGCAGGCACACAAACGCATGTCGAAGTCAACGGCCGATGGGCGGTCACGGTCCCAAAGTTCCAGCGCGATTCCTACCGTGAGTCACGACCGAATCTCCACTGGGACGAACAGTGGGGAGATCGTGAGGTAAAACTCGTCTTCATCGGCGCCGGAATGGACGACACAGATATTACTACCGCCCTTGATGACTGTCTCCTCTCAGAACCGGAGATGGCGGAGAACTGGGACGAGCTCAAGAATCCGTTTCCAGGAACGATGGATCGATCACAGCCACCGATGGAACAGCGTCTCGTAGTCGGTGAAGGGCAGTGACCGGGGATCACTCGGAACTCCCGTCGCGGGCGGACCGACGGACGACGGATACAGACGGTCACGACTGCGTTGATCCGCTCGGTGTCGCAATCGTGACCGTCTCGTCGTCCCGAGGAACCGCCACGGAGGCAGACCCAACTGATCCCGGCGGTGACGCCGTCGCAAACACTCTCGTCGACGCAGGTCACGTCGTCACGTCACGCCGGACGGTTCCGGACGACTACGTCCGGATCAAGACCACCGTGAGCGAGTGTCTGGATCGGTCGGACGTTGACCTCGTCGTGACTACCGGCGGGACGGGAGTCACTGTCGACGACGTCAGTCCGGACGCGGTGAGCGAACTCTTCGACCGCGAGCTACCAGGCTTCGGCGAGGCGTTCAGGCGGCTCTCGTGGGAGGAGGTCGGAACCCGAGTCGTCGCGACCCGCGCGACGGCGGGTATCGCCCGTGAGGTCCCGGTATTCGTGCTGCCCGGAAGCGTGAACGCCGCTGAACTCGCTACGGCCGAAATTATCGCGGAGGAAGCCCCGCATCTCGCCGGACTCGCGACGCGACACAGGGTGGAGTAGATGCAGGGTTCCAAAATGTATCAGGAGGTAATCCTGGATCACTACCGCAATCCTCGAAGGTGGGGGCGCCTCTCGCCAGCTACCGTCTCTCACACTGGCGAGAACGCTTCCTGTGGCGACGAACTCACCTTCGACCTCAGACTCGCCGAGGACGGTGAAACGATCGAAGAGGTCACGTTTACTGGAGAGGGCTGTGCGATCAGCATCGCGAGCGCGAGCCTGCTCGCCGAAGAGCTCCCGGGAATGACGCTCTCGGAGGTTCATGATCTCGACCGTGAGGACGCCCTCGATCTCTTGGGAATCGAGCTGACGCCAATGCGCGTCCCGTGTGCTGTACTCGCGGAGAAGGTGGTTCAGGACGGCGTCAAGAACTATGAGGGGGGCACGTAACCGATGACACTGTACGGAATTGGGCTGGGGCCGGGCGCGACTGACCTGCTCACGGTTCGCGGCAAGCGACGGCTCGAATCGGCCGACATCGTCTACTCACCCGGACGACTGTCACGGCGCGTCGCGGCCGAGTACGTTCCCGACTCGAAACTGGGTGACCTCGAGTTCCCGATGACGACCGACCCACAAGAGCTGGAAGCGGCGTGGGAGGTGGCGGCCGCGGAAGTCGCGCCGAACGCACGCGACGCCGACGCGGCGTTCGTCACGCTCGGCGATCCCTGTATCTACTCGACGTTCGGGCACCTGCATCGGACGCTTCGCGAGCAGCACCCCAGCGTCGACATCGAAGTCGTCCCCGGTGTCAGCAGTGTGACGGCGTTCGCTTCGGTCCTCGGGGTCGACATCGACGCTGGCGCTGAACTGACGCTCCGCGAGGCGACCGACGGAGAAGCACCGATCGGTCCGAATCGGTTGATCCTGTTCAAAGTGACTGACGCACCGACGACCTACGAAAAGATGACTGAAGCAGGGTACGAGGTGACGTTCGGACGGCGACTCTTCATGGATACCGAAGAGGCCCTCGTTACGAACAATCCCGGAGAGGTAACTGATCGAGACTACTACACGCTCGCGTACGCAAAGAAACGGGCAGCGACTGGGTCTAAGTGATGGGCTGACGCTGTCGGTCGTCCGATTAAGACCAACGTGAACTAGCCTCAGGCGATAACGCCGAGGGTTTCTAGTTCTTCCGTGGAGTATTCCGCGCGGAGTTCTTTGGTCGAGTGTTCGCGGAGGATTTCCGTACGCTCTTCATCACTCATCTCGGCTAGGTCGCTGAAGCAGTGACACATTACATCCATTCATTCGGGCTACGAGTAGGAAAAACCTGTTAGCACCATTCTCAGGGTTGTGTAATACGGATTTCGAGGTAGCAATCATTAGTAATTCTACGACTCGCATTAGTTACCCCGACACCGGTTACTAAACTCAGATTTCAGTTAGTGCTTCTTATTAACTTAGATGTCTGAAATCACAGTATTTATTATCTGGTCTGCTATTATTATCAATAGATGCCTCGATACACCCGACGTCGACTCATCGCAGCTGGACTCGGTACGGCAACCATCGGTGCGCTCGCGGGCTGTACATCGAACAATGGCGATTCCGGCGCGGCGGAGAATGACGGCTCAACAGCGACAGAGAATACCGTGCCGGAAGCCCAGTCTTCGTTCTTCGTATTCGGGGACTTGGCCAGCCAGGTTGCAGGCGACACCGCGACCGCAGAGACGCTCGTCCCGATCGGCCAACACGGCCACGGGTGGGAACCAGGGCCACAGATTCAGGGAGCAATCCTCGAATCTGACCTCTTTCTCTACGGAATGGAGGGCTTCCAGCCGTGGGCTGACGACCTCGTGACGAGTCTCGGTGACGACGACGCCGACGTCGATATCGTCGCTGCCGGTGCTGGTATCAACCTCATCGAAGGCGGACACAACCACGATCACGGTCACGAAGGAGATCATGAGGGCGAACACGAGGAAGGCCACGACGGTGAAGGAGAGCACGATCACGGTGGGGAGACTCCCTGGGAGTGGGCTGGCCTCTACCACCTCGAAGCTGGCACCTACACGCACACGTTCCACGAGGGCCCCGATCCGAGGATGCAGCTCGCCGTCATCGCGACCGACGAGGGTGGCGACCACGGCATTCACCACGTCGAGGAAACTGCGGCCGCCCTCTACGGCGACCACGACACGCACACACCGGTCGAAGGCGGCGAGACACTCACGCCGTCCAGTGAGTCACTCTATCACCTCCAGTTCGCGGACTCCGGTGAGACGACTTTCTCCATCGACATCGAAACAGAGGGTCACTATGTCCTCTTTGCCCAGCACGCTCCCGCTGAGTTCGACGCGACGCTCACCGACGGCAGTGGGTCGGTCATCGAACCCGAAGTGACCGAGAGTGCGGGCGGACACGGGCACGGGGGTGATGGCGAGCATGAGGGTGAACACGGCCACGAGAGTGGAGAAGAACACGAAGGCGAGCACGAGGGAGAAGCCGATCACGAAGGCGAGGAGGAACACGGCCACAACCACTCTGGCGGGGCTGACCCACACTTCTGGCTAGACCCTGAGCGAGCGAAGCAGGCGGTCGACAACATCCGGAGCGGGTTCGTCAACGTCGACGGCGACAACGCCAGTGCCTACGC
>JBNJGG010000162.1:0-5499 GCA_051747545.1 Halobacteriota archaeon
AGTTGGCTCCCGAGGATCCGGACTCCGAATCGACCGAGCGACGAGTCGATGAGGCTGTCGGTGAGGTTCGCCACCGACTCGTTTTCGCCGACTGCGCCGACCGCGCGGTACCGGGCGGGTCGGAGCTTCTTCATCACGCCCTCCGATTCGAGTTTTCTCGTGTACTGTTCGCCGGCCTGGGCGGCCATGCCGCTCCGCTTGGCTTCGACGTAGGCCTCGGCCGCGAGCGCGCCGGCGGTGACGGCGTGGTTCATCCCCTTGATGATCGGCCCCTGCGCCTGCATCTGTCCGGCGGCGTCGCCGACGAGCAGCAAGCGGTCGCGGTACGGCGACTCGTGGGCCACCTTCTTCGAGTCGGGGACGAGTTTCGCCGCGTACTCGAGTTCGTGGTACTCGTCGTCGAACCACTGAGCGAGAAGCGGGTGCGTCACCAGCGCGTCGAGCAGTTGGTGGGGTTCGGCCGCCTCCGCGACGAGGCTGTCGAGGTGGAAGACGGTCCCGAGCGAGAGCGAGTCCTCGTTGGTGTACAGGAATCCACCGCCGCGAACGTCCTCGAACAGGTCTCCCGAGAACAGGTGGGCGGCACCCTCGTCGGGTCCGACGTTGAATCGCTCGTTCACCACGTCGGCGGGCATGTCGACGACGGCTTTGACGCCCTGGAACCACTCTTCGGGGTTCTCCCAGTTCATCAATCCCGCGTCGCGGGCGAGTTCGGAGTTGACCCCGTCGGCGGCGATGACCACCTCGGCCTTGATGGGGTCGAGTTCGTCACACGTCACGCCGACGATACGCCCGTTCTCCCTCAGTAGACCGTTGACCCGCACGTCGGTCAGTAACCCGCCGCCCGTCTCTCGGGTTCGCTCGTGAACCTGCTCGGCCAGCCACGAGTCCATCTTGCGTCTGAGGACGGCGTCCGACCAGTCAGTGTCGTGCTCGTGCAGGTCGGTGATGTCGAACGTCTTCACCTTCGTCCCGGCGACGTTGTGGAGATAGTACCGAGTGATGGGTCGCTCGGCGGCCTGCTCGCGGAAGTCGGGGAACAGGTCGTCGATGGTGTAGGGAGCGGACTCCTCTGCGTAGATGAGACCGCCGGAGACGTTCTTCGACCCGGCGTCGACGCCTCGTTCGAGGACCAGCGTCTCGACGCCGTTGTTAGCCAGCGTGGCCGCGGCCGCGGCACCGCCGGGACCGGCTCCGACGACGACGGCCTCGAACTCCTCGTACTCCTCAGTCATCGCCAGCACCCCCTGAGCCGTCGGCGAGCGCCTGAGCGTCCAGTTCACCCGTCTTCAGCGCCTCGACGAGTTGCGGCATGACCTCGAACAGGTCGCCCTCGATGAAGTAATCCGAGAAGTCTCGGATTCGGGCGTCCGGGTCAGTGTTGATGGCGACGATGGTCTCGGACTCGTCCATGCCGACCTTGTGCTGGATTGCCCCGCTGACGCCGGCACCGATGTAGAGTTCCGGAGAGATGACCTGTCCCGTCTCGCCAATCTGGCGCTCCTCGTGGGTGTACTGCTCGACGTGGCCGTCGAAGTTGTACGACCCGGTGACGATGCCGCGGGTGACACCGATTGCGGCGTCCTCGAACTGGTTCGCGAGTTCGACTGCCAGTTCCATCCCGCGCGTCGGGTCGTCACCGATGCCCCGACCCATGCAGATGACTACCTCGAACGCCGAGAGGTCGATTCCCTCGTCGAGCTGGTCGTACTCGGTCACGTCGACGCGGAACCAGTCGTCCTCGAGGGGGATGTCGTGGTCGACGACTTCCGCCTCGCGCTCGTAATCGGGGTCCGGGATGTCGAAGCTTCCCGGAATGACCGACGCACCCTGGGGGTGGAAGTCGCGGTTCGGATTGTCGATACACAGAATCGTCGAGTACTCGAAGCCACTGAAGTCCGGCCGTTTCATGTGGAGGATTCGCTGGAACGTCTTGTTCGACCCCGGTTTGCCGGTCTTGACCGGGTTCGAGATGACGCTCTCTTCGATGTAGAGCCCCGAGCAGTCGCTCGCCAGTCCAGAGTCGAGTTCTGCCTGCACCAGCGCCGACAGGTCGCGTCCGTTGTTCGTCGCGGGGAAGATGGCGTACCTCGGCTTGTCGTAGTCGCGCCACTCCTCGTCGCGTCCGCCCTCGCTCTCGCCGCTGGTTTGCGTCGCCCCGGCGCGGGCCATGTCGCAGAATATCTCGGTGTAGGGCTTGTGCTGGAAGCGTTCGAGGCGGTCGTCCTCGTGGACGACGACCACGTCGGCCCCGTGGGCGACGACGTCGTCGACGTGCTTGGACACGTCGCTTCCGATGAGGACCGCGACCACACGTTCGTCAGTGTCGTAGTCGTCGTTGTATGTGTCCATCAACTCGCGGGCCTTCCCGAGCATCTCCTTGGACACGTCGACGAGTTCGCCGGCCTGCGTCTCGCAGTAGACCCACATGTCGCGGTAGACGCCGTCTTCGACGGACCGAACGTGACGTTTGTCGGCCGTCGGGTGGTCGAGTTCTGGGTACTTCTCCTCGGGAGACTGGATGACCGCTTCGGCCTCCTCTTCTTCCTCGCTCCCGCTGACCGAGTCCATTCGGTTCTCGATGAGCGTCTTGGCTGTCTTGCGGTCTTCGCCAGCCTTCTCGGCTTCGAGAATCGCCTCCAACTGCTCGGGGTCGTCGACGTTCTGGAGTTTGTTGCCGAGTTCGGCCACCGTGAGTTCGGTCGGGTCGATGTCCCCGTCCTCGTCGCTCTCGGAGAGTTTGTCGATGCGACTCTGGACGAGCGTCTTGACGGGCGCGCGGTCCTGTCCCGCCTCCTCGGCGTCGAGTATCTCCTGTAACTCGTCGAGGTCTTCGATGTCCTTGAGTTTCGGGCCGAGTTCGTCGATTTCGAACTCGTTGGGGTCGAGCGCCATCGTCAGTCACCCCCCGCCGCGAGCGGCCGGAGTTCCTCCAAGACCTCGCGCATCCCCTCGGTGTCGCCCTGTTGAACCATCGTTGCCTCGCGCTCTGCTGGCGGCTTTGGGATCGGGTCGACCGAAGAGACGATAGTGGGTGACCCGTCGAGGCCGATGTAGTCGGGGTCGAGATTCAGGGCCTCGTGGTCCCACACCGTGAGGTGGTCTTCGAACTCCTCGGCGCGTGCTTTCGTTTCGGCGCGGAGGTCCTTGAGCGTCAGTCGGTCAGTCGCCGTCCGATACGACGGTTCGAACTCGGGGTCGGCGACGATGAACGCCGGCATGGGCGCTTCCACCGTCTCTATCTCCTCGATGTCACCCTCGACGAGACGCTTCGCGCGAACGAGGTTCTCGTCGGGGTCCACGTCGAGTGCGATGACGTGCGTGATGATCGGCATGTCGAGCGCCCAGCAGGTCTGCGGACCGGTGTGACCGGTCTCTCCGTCTGCGGTTTTGAAGCCGGCGAAGATGAGGTCGGCACCGCCCAATTTCTCGATACCGGTGCTGAGCGTGTGTGCAGTCGCCCACGTGTCGGCGGCGGCCATCGCACGATCCGACAGCAAGTAGAGGTCGTCGGCGTACACCGTCTCCATCGCCTCGCGGAGTACGTCCTTGTACCCCGGCGGCCCCATGCTCATGACGCTGAGGTTGCCGCCGTGTCGCACCCGCGTCTGCAACGCGGCGCGCAACGCGTGTTTGTCGTTGGGGTTCATCACTGTGGGAGTCTTCCCGCGTTCGAGGTGGCCGTCCTCGTCGAACGACACCATCCCCTCGCGGAAGTCCGGGACCCCCTTAGTTAGTGTTACCATGTCTAGTCCTGCCATGTCGATAAGACACACTCGTGGCCAATTGGTAATAGATTTTTATTATCACGCTTTATCATAGCACAGTCAGAACGGAACCGACCTGCGGCGCTTCAGCTAGCTGCCGAGCGTCAGATAATTGAACTGTTCGCGGCCGGATGGCCGAGAGACCTTAGATTCGGCCAGCGCGTCCAGGGTCGACGTCGATGGCGTCGACCGGACAGACGTCCACGCAGAGCATGCAATCGATACACTGGTCTTCGTGCGTCGGATTCGCCTTGATTTCGCTCTCGGGATGGCCGGGTGTGTCTACCCACGTGAACACGTCCACGGGGCAGTCTTCGAGGCAGGCACCGTCCGCGAGACAGATGTCGAAGTCGACGGCGACGTGGGTGCCGCGGATACCGAGTTGCTCCGGCGGGTCGACCGGTCCCCACACGGCGACGCCGTCCTCTTCACCGGCTTTCTCTCGGTTCTGCTCGAAGTTAGGGTCGATGGGCATTGCTAACTAGACCCAGCAATCCTACTTATTTAAAACTAGCAGACTCTCGGGGTCGCCCCCGATTTCGCCCGCTGGGTCGTCTCACCTCTAGGGCGGTAATCGGGGCCTCTGGGCGACACCGTCACTCCGTGATACCGAGCGCCCTGACAGGCGCGCCGTCGGCGTCGAGGGCGAGAGGATACGCGTGCAGGACGAAGCGCACCGGGAGCGCGGCGAGACCGGTGAGATTCTCGACGATGAGACGGTCTGCGCCAAGCAGTTCGCGGTGGGCGGGGACCCCCTCCGGTTCGTCGTCGCGGCTGGTATCGCTGGGCGTCGGGTCGACGCTCAGGCCGTCGGTGGCGACGTGGTACCCGTGATCGACACACCACCGCGCCGCCTCGCGGGTGAGGTACGGGTGGTCGAGTGCTCGCGGCGTTCCCCAGTAGTCGTCCCAGCCGGTGTGAAGCACTAGCAGGTCGTCCGACGTGGGTTCGGGGAGCGCGTCGACGGGTATCGGGTCGCGCGGCCCCAACTCCCGAAGGTCGATTCGGCGTGCGTCGAACCGGAAGGTGTCGAGGGAGAAGTCCCCGAGCGTCTTGCCGTCGGATTCGGTGTGACTCGGCGCGTCCACGTGAGTGCCAGTGTGACTCCCGAGGGTCAACCGAGTCACGCGGTAGCCGTCGGATTCGATCGTCGCGTCGGACGTCACGGACACCGACGGGTCGTCGGGGTACGTCGGCATGCCGTCGGTGAGCGGATGGGTGAGGTCGTGCGTGGTCATGAAGCGGTGAGCGTCGGGATGGTCGTGAAGCGGTGAGCGTCGGGATGGTCGTGAAGCGGTGAGCGTCGTGAAGGCGTCTCCCGAGAGGGTGCGCCTAGGGATGCGCGAAGTAGCTGACCGATTCGTCTCTCTCGCCGCTGTCCTCGCCACCGTCTTCGTCGCCCTCCCCGTGGGCGTCGACGCGGGCGAAGCCGACGCGCTCGAACTGGACGACGTCGTCGACGACGGTGGCGGCGAACTCTGGTTCGGCCCACCCGACCACGTCGCCGGACATCGTCCGCATGCGGAGGGGAACGTTGTCGTCGGCTGGGACCCAGTGGACGACGGGCACCCCCTCGTCGCGGACGGCGTCGATGTCGTCGCCGGTGTGCTCGAAGGCGTCGCGGACGTGCCGGACGCAACCGTACCCCTTGAGCCACACGCGCTCGCCGTGGGCGGGGAGGTCCTCGGACTCGACGAGGACGCCGCCCGCAACCGGGATGGTCCGACGACCC
>JBNJGG010000163.1:0-5427 GCA_051747545.1 Halobacteriota archaeon
GTCGACTCAACAGCGCGTCGGCCCGATTACCTCCGGTCGCTTACTCGTTGTACGCGATTCTGACCTGTTCCCACTTGTCGTTCGCTTCGAGGTGTGCCTGCAGTTCTTCGGCGTACTCCTGGGTCAATCGTTCGGCCGCTGAAATCTCCTCGCTGTAATCCGGTTCTCCACCGCCGAGGCCGAGCGCGCTCATCAGGTTACCGAGGAACCCACCGCCCTTCTTCGACGAGGACGACCCACTGTCTCCCGCCGGGCCCATCGGTCCCGGCGTCGACCGTATCTTCTCGAGGTCCGACATGATGTAGGGGACGTTCTCGGTGTTCGCGACGATTCGAGCGGCCTCCGGGTCGTCGGCGTTCTCTATCTCGAACGAGGTGACGGTCATGATGAGTCCCCACTCCTGACGGGAGAACATCGAGTCGGAGAGGCGCTTGTTGAATTCGTTGTCTACCGCCAAGCGCTCGCCGACGACCGCATCGGTCCAGTCTGCCATGGGGGTGTGTTGGGTGAGCGACTGTATCAGGGTTTTCCCTTCCGCGTCGGGCGTGCGGCGTGTTGCGGTGGTCGGCCGACCGGACTACGCGGGGGTGCGTCTCGGTTGCGTCGTCTGGGCCGTGCGGTGCCTCGGTTCACTGGGCTTATCATCCCGGCTCTCGGTCTGGCAGTATGGAACGGTACGACCAGTTGTATCGGTTGTACGACGAGTTCGACACCGAGACGCTTCGCGACTATCAGGACTTCGTCGATGTCTTCCCGCCGGTCGACTCCCGCGTCGCCCTGACGCACTGGCAGGACGCCAGCGACGAACTCGCCCGTCGCAAGGACCAGATCCGAGGGTCGTTCCCGTCGGGTGGCACGTTCGCAGAAATCGCCGCCCACGCCGACCGCGAGCAGGCCTTTACGGCACTCGACTTGCACTCGAAGTACGGGCGCGCGGTCAACGCGCTCGTTCTCGACGTGGACGAGACCCTGCGCTCTACGGGCAGCACCGACAACGAGATTCCGCGCGAGACGCTCCACGTTCTCACCGAGTTCCACGAACGGAACGTTCCCATCGTCATCTGCACGGGCCAAACCCTCGAGAACGTCAAGGGATTCATGATTCAGGGTCTCGGCAACGAACTCGTCCACTCGGGGTCGATGAGCATCGTCTACGAGGCCGGAACCGGTGTCTTCACCCCCGGACACGGCTCTCGGACGAAACAACTGCTCTACGAGGAACTCGACGAGGACGTTCGCGCCGTCTTCGACGCCGTGCGGTCGCGGGTGCTCCCCGAAGCGCCCGAGACGCTCCGCCGAGACGTCCACCTGCAGGGAAACGAGTTCAACGTCACACTCAAGCCGAACTACGAGACCGGGAGCAAGCGTGCCGCCGCTGTCATCGACGAAGCACTCGTCTATCTGCTGGAATTGCTCGGTGACGCGTTGACGGACGACGAGCGTGGACCCGAGTGGGCGCGGGCGTACTACGCCGACAGCGACCCGGAAATCAGAGAGGTGCTCGAAAGACAGGGAGGGTACCCCGGTGTCGACGGCGAAGACGTGCCGTCGGACCTCCGGGACCGATTCGAGCGCATCGACGTGGCCTACTACCACGCCGACGCGGCGGAGATCGGCTCGCTCGAACTCAACAAGGTCGTCGGCGTCAGGCGAGCGCTCGACGTCCTCGACGTCGACGACCCGTTCGTCCTCGTCATGGGCGACAGCAAGTCCGACTTGCGAGTCATGGAGTGGGCCGAATCGAACGGGTGTGGCCTCGCCGCCGCCCCCGAGCACGCCTCGCGCGACGTTCTCGAACACGTCGTCACCACCGACGAACTCGTCTTCGACCGGGGGAAGTCCGGCGAAATGCTCCGCGTCGTCTACGTCCTCAACCTCCTCGCACAACTCGGCTGAGAGTGACGGACGCGGAACCGCTCTGGCGGTGGGCACAGCGTTCGCCCGGTATCGGGGTGGCGTTCGCGGCCGTTCAGTGCTGACACCTGTCACGTATCGTGACGCCGTTATGTCTACCGGGCGCGTATGTTATCGGCATCGACTCGGAGGTGAAGTATGACAATCGAGCACATCGAAGCAATCGCCGACCGGGCGTCTCGCTGGCCCGGTGTCGAAACGGCGCCCCACCGATACGGAGGGATCGAGTTTCGTCTCCTGGGGCGTAAAATCGGTCACGTCCACGACGTTGGTCTCCTCGACCTGCCGGTGTCGCGCGCCGTCAGAAACCAACTGCTGACCGAAGGACGCGCAGACCGTCATCACGTCCTGCCGACCTCGTCCTGGATTACGTTCTACGTTCGAGACTTCGCAGACGTACGAGACGGACTGTGGGTGTTGCGACTGTCGTATCTCGACGCGTTGGGGGCGATTCGAAACCGCGACTCGGACGCGGTTCTCGAAGTCGACGTCGGTTGGGAATTCGACCGGCTATCGCTCAGTCCGGAACTCGCCCGGGCTATCTCGGTGACGTAGACCGGCGACACGTTCGAGAGGGCTGTACAGTTAACCGTCCTGCGGTGTGACTCACTCGGTATGACAGTCGATTACGGGTCGCTCTCGGACCCGAACGCGGAGTACACGATGCGAGACCTCTCCGCGGAGGCGATGGGCGTCACCGCCAAGCGCGGGGGTGGCCGCGACGTGGAAATCACCGACGTACAGACCACGATGGTCGACGGCAATTTCCCGTGGACGCTCGTGCGTGTCTACACAGACGCCGGCGTCGTCGGGACGGGTGAGGCGTACTGGGGTGCTGGCGTCCCCGAACTCGTCGCGCGGATGAAACCCTTCCTCCTGGGTGAGAATCCTCTCGACATCGACCGTCTGTACCAGCACCTGGTTCAGAAGATGTCCGGGGAGGGCTCGATTCAGGGGGTGACCGTGACGGCTATCTCGGGCATCGAAATCGCGCTGTTCGACCTCGCGGGGAAGTTGCTCGAACTGCCGGCGTACCAACTACTCGGCGGGAAGTACCGAGACCGGGTTCGAGTTTACTGCGACTGTCACACCGAGGCCGAGGCCGACCCGACCGCCTGCGCCGACGAAGCCGAACGCGTCGTCGACGAACTGGGGTACGACGCACTGAAATTCGACCTCGACGTCCCGTCCGGTCACGAGAAGGACCGCGCGAACCGCCACCTGCGACCCGGCGAGATCCGACACAAGACCGAGGTCGTCGAGGCGGTCACGGCGCGGGTCGGCGACCGCGCCGACGTCGCCTTCGACTGCCACTGGTCCTACAGCGGGTCGAGCGCCGCCCGTCTCGCCGCGGCCATCGAACCGTTCGACGTCTGGTGGCTCGAAGACCCCGTTCCCCCCGAGAACGTCGACGTACAGCGCGAGGTCACCCGAGCGACGACGACGCCCGTCGCTGCCGGGGAGAACGTCTACCGAACCCACGGACAGCGCCGCCTGCTGGAAACGCAGGCGGTGGACGTCGTCGCGCCGGACGTGCCGAAGGTCGGCGGGATGCGGGAGGCTCGCCGTATCGCGGACCTCGCCGACCTCTACTACATTCCCGTCGCCATGCACAACGTCTCCTCGCCCGTCGGAACGGTCGCGTCGGCCCACGTCGCCACGGCGGTCCCGAACGCGCTCGCGGTCGAGTTTCACGCGTACGAACTCGACTGGTGGGTCGACCTCGTCGAGGAACCAGTCATCGAGAACGGGGGGATTGAAATCCCCGAAAGGCCGGGTCTCGGGGTGACGCTGGACATCGACGCCGTCGACGCCCACATGGTCGACGGTGAAACCCTGTTCGACGAGGCGTGAGCGTCGTCGAGCCAGCGACTCACCGATTCGCACTGTTCGACGAGGCGTGGCCGGAGTCAGAAAATTGACGACAGATGGCCCTCTTGGAGTCTTCAGTACAAGACGGATTTCGGCAGCCGTGCCGAAGACAACGAGCGTCTGTACCACGTAGATGTAGTCACCCGAGACGTTGTCGGGAATCAGTAGAAGCCACCATTGAACATCCATAATGCGACGACTGGAGACAGCGCCAGAAGAATTCCAAGAGCAACTGTTTCGAGGATGGTACGTCGAGCCAGCGCGCCCAGTGGCGTGTCGTATCGCCACAACTGGAGGCAACTAAAGGCTCCAGCGATAATCACCCCGCCGAAGTACAGGAACGACGACCGTAAGACCGCTGGAATCACCGTGAAATCACTCCCCACGCCTATCTGAGCGGCAATCCAGATGGCACCGACAGCGGCTGCCGCCAGAACGTAGAAGATACCAGCGACGACGTGTCGCAGGGCTGTCACAGTCGAGAACGGGTGTGGAACGTCTGCCGCCGTCTGTGGTGCCGCAAAACTCGCACTCCCTGCATAAAGAAACGGAAGCGTTCCCAGCGCAACGAACATCGCATACGGAAACACGGCGCTGACAGCGAGGATGACCACTGCCGCTGTTATTGCATACGTTCTTGGCGTCATTTCACCCAGTACGACCGGAGGTACGATGAGGGCGGCAACCGCCAGGATAACGAACGTGACCAGTAAAACTGAATGATGCTTGAACCACACCATAGCGGAGGGCGAGGACATACCAGATGGTTTTCAAGTTACCGTAAATATTTTCTGTTCAATTTGAATAAACTGCTCTGCGATCTCTCGATTCTCCCCTCCGTAATGCTCCGTCACGGAATTCGTCCGTGCTATGCAACCTCGATGACAAACTCGCCACTCGTGTCTTGGAGTGAGGATTTCGCCAGGGTCTGCCGGATACGTCGCTCACAGATTGTAGCGAGCGACGTTCGAGACCTTATTCTTCATTAATCATCACTACGTATTGTGGTGTTTGACGCATCACGACGGTCACACCCGGGAGACGTACGACGTGGACTATCGACTATCCGACGACGACGGTAACATCCATCACAAGTGGGACAACAGCCTCGACCCGGTACTGACGGTCGAATCCGGCGACGTGGTCCGATTCGAGTGCCGAGACGCGGTCGACCGGCAACTCACGGTCGAGACGACTGTCGAGGACGTCCCCGACATCAGTTTCGACCCGGTCCATCCGCTGACCGGGCCGGTCGCCATCGAGGGCGCGTCCCCGGGCGACGTGTTAGAAGTCGACCTGCTGGACCTCCGGCACAAGGGCCGGGGGTACACGCTCTTTTTCCCCGGTGACATGGAACTCGGACTGCTCCCGGAGGATTTCGACGACCCCGGTCTCCACATCTGGGACCTCGACGGTGACCGCGGTCGCTTCGTCGACGGCATCGAAGTGCCACTGGACTCGTTCCCGGGCGTCATCGGCGTCGCACCCGGTACCGAGGGCGAACACGGCACGCCTCCGCCCCGAGACGTGGGCGGGAACATGGACGTCGAGCACATGACCGCGGGGTCGACGGTGTACCTGCCCATCGAGGCGGCAGACGGCCTCTTCTCGGTCGGCGACTGCCACGCCGCCCAGGGTGAC
>JBNJGG010000164.1:0-5365 GCA_051747545.1 Halobacteriota archaeon
CTCCGCGTCTGTGGGGTCCTCGACCGGACGGAACGTGAGGTTCGTCGGCATCCCCGGCGGGTCGTCCTCGTAGTAGTCGAAGGCGTACTGGACCTGTCGGCGCGCGGCCGCAGGGTCGTCCGCAGCGCTGTACTCGACGAACACAGTGAACTCGCCGTCCCTCCACGGAAAGGTCCGGTCGGTGGCGTTCGGTTGTGGCTCGGTGTAGAGTACCGAAGACGCCCCCATCACCGACGTCGGCGGGTCGTCGTGCGAGAGGCCGAGGACGTGGCCGAACTCGTGGGTGAGTACGAGCGCCGTCGACTCGTCCGAGAGTCCGGTCTTCACCCAGACCGGTTCGGGCCGCTCGATACCGCGTGCGCTGGTGACGAGTGGAGCACAGCCTGCCGCCTCGGCCATCCCGTTACACTCGGGGACCTCCGGGACGAACGTGACGACCACGTCCGGTTCGGTGGCGTCGGGTCGGACGACGAAGTCGACCTCGTAGCCAGTGTAGCGAGAGGCGTTCTCGTTCCAGTAGGCGGTGGCCTCCCGAACCAGCGGGACGAACTCCTGGTCGGGGGCCGTCGAACCGTTCACCGCGACGACAATCGGGTCGTCACCCCACGGCGAAGCGTTTGACTCACCTACCTGGAAGGGCAACGCTCCGGACGACCCGAAGGAACCGGGGCCGTCGTCGGACCCGAGTGGACCCACAGGGAGGTCCGGTGACTCGGGGAGAGCGGGCATGGCAAAGCCCGCGGCGACGACGACGGCGACGAGGAGGACGGCGGGGAGGGCGGGGTGGGCGTCCATCGCCACCGACTCGGTGCGCCAGTCGCATGAACGTTCTGCGGTAGTCGTCGAACGTCGCCGAAGCGGCTCACGTGAGGACGAAATCGACTAGCGATGAAGCCGGTTCGTGACGAGTGTACGCGAGAAAAGCGCGTGCGCTGTCGCTACGGGTCGAAATGAGTGGCTGAGAGGAGTAAGCCCCCTTCTGTTCGTCCCGGCATTCGGCTGAGCGTCCGCGTCCTCCCCGAATCGAATCCGGGGGCACGCCGGGGAGTTCCCGACGATGCTGTCCGGACTACCTTTGCGGCGCGGACTTGCACCGGTGAGGATTCGCCGTTCCATCCGTTCTCAACCGTCAGCGTGCGCGGCGTCCGCCGCTCACTCGTTCGAGGTGGCAGTGCCACCGAACGTCCCTCGATGGGTTAACTCCCCTTCCTTGCGGTCGGGTTCGCGCACCTCGTCGGCGTCGGTGCCGACTCGGGCATCACCCCGTCGGCGTCGGTGCCGACTCGGGCGATCATCTCATCGGTCAGGTCGAGTGGTCTCGTTTCTGTTCCATAGCCAGCCGTCTCCGACTCCGGGCTTGCGCCCGGTCACCCGTCCAGACGGTGGGGGGACTTTCCTCATGCGTCGCGCAGGGCCGACTTCGAGGTCGACACGGTGAGTGCGACTCACGGAGGCCGGGCTCTCTCTGCCACGTCGAACATAATCGCGTGTCTCGCATAAGGTGTTCGGTCGTGACGACATCGACGTCGAGCCCGGTGATGCGAGGAGTTCGTCGACGTGTCCAGTTTCGTCGTGGGGCGACGGCCGCCAATCGAGTGTGAGATCGTGTAATTTGAATGAACGTCTGAAATCACCTGACGACGTGCGAACAAATTTGACATAAATCAATATGTGTGAAGGGAAGCGTTCAAGTTCACAGGGTTCCAGTAACAGGTATGTCCGAGGCGCAGACCGTACACCTCACCTACGAGGATGGGGCCCGGGCGGTCGAATTAGCGCGGGAATCGGTTGAATCGTACGTTCTTCACGGGCAACGCGAACAACCGGGGAGCATGCGAGACGCGTTCTACGCCCGAACCGGTGCATTCGTTCGTCTGACATCGACCCGAGGACGTGGGCGATTGCGAGGGTGTGCCGGGGCGTATCGAGGGAAAAACCAACTCGGCCACGCGATCGTCGACGCGGCAATTCAAGCCGCTTCGGGCGATTCGTGTGGTTCCGAAATCGAGCCGCCGGAACTACCCAATCTCAACGTTTCTGTCTGTATCGTCTGCAACCACATTCTCACCAGCGACCCACTGTCTGACCTCGAACTCGGGACGCACGGCGTCGCCATCGACAACGGCAATCGCCACGCGTGGCTGTACCCGACGATACCCGTCGAAAACGGCTGGAGCAAAGAGGAGTATCTCACCCGGGCCTGCCGGAAGGCGAAACTGTCGCCCATCGCGTGGCAGGACGACGACACCATGATCACCCTTTTCGAAGGACAGGTGTTCCGCGAGCGACCCGACGGTGGCAGCGTCGAAGAGCTCTAATGCGACCTGACGGGCAGTCGGAACGCTGTGCGTTCCGACGACGCCAAAAAATCTCGGCCAAAAAAGCCGCTCGCTCGGCCTTTGGCCTCGCTCGCGGTGGACTATCCTCGTGAACTCCACGCCTTGTTATAGACACCACAGCACGAGCTGTCGGCGACTTCGTTCAGCTAGTCTTCTGAGCCGAAACCTGTCAGGTCGGCGTCCGCGGCGGCGCGCTCGGCCGCCGCGTCGAGGTCGAACTCCCGAACGATGTCGCCGTCCCGGATGAGCGGTTCGAGGAGCGCCTCGCCGTCGTCCGGCCCATCCCGGCCGCGCAACCCGACGTGGTGACCGCCGTCGGCCGTTCGGTACACTTCCTTCGCACCGGTGAGTTTACCTCGCTTCGCCGATGGGTAGCCGTCGACTTCGACGATGTCGAGCGCGAAGTCGACCGGGTCGGCGTTGGAGATGTAGCCACCGACGCCGAAGCCATCCACGTCGTCGGCGAGGGCTCGAAGTTCCTCGGGGCCGAGACCCCCGCTGACGAAGATGCCCACGTCGTCGAAGTCGCGTGCGTCGAGTTCCCAGCGAACCTCACGGACGATGTGTCGGAAGTCGCCGCGACGTGACCGGGTCGTGTCCAGACGGATGCTGTCGAGACTATCACCGAGTGCCTCTGCGGCCCGGATGGCCTCGTCCTTCTCGTCGCTGTACGTGTCACACAGCGCCACTCGCGGAACGTCCGACGGTACCGCCTCGTCGAACGCCTGCCACGCCGCCTCCTGGTTACCCCGACCGAAACAAATCAGGAGGGCGTGAGGCATCGTCCCACTGGCCTCCCGGCCGAGTACCTCCCCGGCGGCGACGTGCGAAAAGCCGTCCAGACCCGCGATGAGACTCCCACGCTCGACGACGGCCGCCATGGAAGGGTGGACGTGGCGGGCACCGAAGGAGAGGACCGGCGAATCCGGTGCGGCGCGACGCACTTCCATCGCGGCGGTGGCGATGCCGCTGGCGTGAGAGAGAAAGCCCAGCAACGACGTCTCCAGTCGGGCGAACTCGAGGTAGGAGCCCTCGACGCGCATGACTGGGCCGCCGTCGAACAGTCGGCCTTCGCGAACGGCGTCGACGGAGACGTCACGCCCGGCGAGTAGATTCGCGGCGTCTTTCACCCCGGCGAGCACCTCGAAGTCGCCGTCGGGGAACTGGTCGGCGGTCACCTCCGCGACGACGCGTGGATTCCGCCCCGCGTGCCGGAGCGTCGTCTCCGTGCGGTCGAAGTACGCGTCGGTCGCCCTCCCGTCGAGAATGGCCTCGGGACCGACGATATCGAAGGGGGTCATTGCCCGGCGGTTCGCGTGCGGACCCAAAAAGCCCCCCGTCACGGGTCCGTGACGACGTGGTACCGTCGCAGACCGCGAAGCCGATCACCCTCGGGACGGCCGGTGGAGGTCGTCGAGGTCCGCGACCGTCGGAGCGTTCACGACGGTGACGGTTCGCCCCCGTCGAGTCAGGCGGAAGGCGTCGGCGAAGGGGCCCGAGTCGACGACGTAGACGCTGTCGTCGACTCGGGTTGCGTCGTGGGTCCGAATCAGCATCGACCTGTACGCGCTCTGGAACTCCCTCGCGTCGGACTCGGTGTCCCAGACCGATTCGAAGACGTAGCCGTACCGACCGTCGTCGCTTCGATACGGCACGACGGCGTCGCCGGCCCATCCGTCGGTCCGCGAATCGGAGTAGTTGTACACCGAGTACGCCCCCGGAGTCGACCGGAGGTCGTCGCGGTCGACGACGCCGTTGGCCCAAAACATGGCGTACAGCGACGCCTCGCCGACAGTGTCACTCACGGGGTCGTGGTCGAAACGGGACCACGACCCAGTCGACCGCTCCGAGACGGTAACCTCCACGGACGTCTCGTCGGGGTACCGCTCGGGATGGATGACCTGCTCGGTGCTGGCGGGTTGCCGGTCGTAGACGGCGTCGACCGCTTCCCACCCACCGCGTTCGTAGACGTGGTGCACGAAGGTCGGACCATCGCTGTACGGAACGTAGATAGTGAGATACACGCCGAGGTTAGCTGGCGACCCATTCGGCGAGGCCGTCGTCTCCGGGACGCACGCCCATTCGTCGGCACAGCGGGCCTCGTACAGTTGCTCGACGTACCCGGCGTCACCCTCGACGATGCCGTTTCGAGCGAGTTGGCCGTCCTGCGTTCGGCGGTCGCTCTGCAGTCCGAAGTGCTGGTCCTAGAGGGCGTGGACGAGTTCGTGTGCGAGCGTTCCGCGGTCGATTGTGGGCGTGTCCGATTCGCTGACGATGACGATTTGGTCACCTGCTCCGGTGTAGTACCCGAGGACGGCTCCGCCGTAGAGGTCGTCGAACACCGCCGAAACGGTCTGGTTCTCTCCGATGAGGAACAGCGACTCCCACACCTGCTCGTCCCACGGACTGTCGGTCCCAGAACCATCGGGAGACCTGCGCCGGTAGGCCTCCCGAGAGATTACTTCGACCGGGACAGCGTTCGTGAACTCGAGACCGCGGATCACTTCGACACGCGCCATCGTGCGCCCGACTAACGCCTCGCGTTCGGTCTCGTTCAGGCCGTCAGATTGGTCGACGACGATAGACTCGTTGTACCAGTATCCTGCCTCCCACCCGAGACGGTCGGACGGAGGGTCATCCGGCCACGTCCACTCGCCATCGGGACCGGCAGCGGGGGCGGCACACCCAGCGAGGAGGACGGACGCGACGACCACGAGGGAGACCAATCGCACACGGACGCGTTCGATACGCACCGCGAAAAGCCCTTCCCCCCTACCGCCGGCGACGGACGATTCGAACGGCGACGATGACCGATGTGAGAGCGACGAGAGCCGTCACGAAGCCGAATCCCAGGGCCTCGGTGACGCTCGACGAGACTCCAGTCGGGATTGAGTTGGGCAGCCCTCCGGCGGTCGATGCGTCGCCGGTTTCGTCCCCGTCAGTTCTGGCGTCGGACGGGGTCCCGGACGACGCTGCCGGGTCCAGATTCGGTCGGATGTCGCGGAGGTCCGACGGCGTCGACCCGT
>JBNJGG010000165.1:0-5340 GCA_051747545.1 Halobacteriota archaeon
TTCCGACTGACGTCGGTGACGACGTCAGTCGGAACATGGACACTGTACCGTACGATCTCGGAACGTCGGGCGAACTCGAAGAGACAGCAGGTTTGGTCGAGGACGAAGGCCAGGAAGCCCTCGCGATCGAGATGGACGTTCGCGACGAGGCACAGGTCGAATCCGCCGTTGAGGAAGCGATCGATCACTTCGGCAGGATCGACGTCCTCGCGAACAATGCCGGTATTGTCACTGTTTCCGACGCGACCGAACTGGACGAGGCGATGTGGGATGAGGTCATCGACACGAACCTCAAAGGCGTCTGGCTCTGCGCGAAACACGTCGGCCAGCACTTCATCGATCGCGGCGATGGCGGGAAAATCGTCACGACGACCTCACAGGCGGGGCTAACCGGCAACCCGGGAATCGTTCACTACGTCGCCTCCAAGTGGGGTGTTGTCGGGATAACGAAGACGCTGGCGCTCGAACTCGCGGAGTACGACGTCAACGTCAACGCTGTCGCCCCATCGGTTGTGAACAGTCCGATGGTCCCCGGGATGATCGAAGCCTACGGAGAGGAAGCGTTGAGCAGTATCGGCGAGGTTGCCGGGCCGATGAACATCTTCACGCCAGAGGACCCGGGTATCGATCCGCGCTACATCAGCGAGGCGTACATGTGGCTCTCCAGCGACGCCGCCCGCTACGTTACCGGTATCGTGCTACCTGTAGACACTGGACACACCGCAAAATAACCCAGAACGATGGTAAACTACGACTTCAGCGGCCAGGTGGCGTTCGTCACCGGTGCCGGTCACGGTCAGGGCGAATCGCACGCCGAACACTACGCGAAACACGGTGCGGACGTCGTCGTCACCGACATCTGCGAGAACATCGACACGAACCCGTACGACATGAGCACGTCGACGGAACTGGAGGAGACAGCCTCGGCGGTCGAGAACCACGGTCAGGAGGCGCTGATGATCGAGATGGACGTCCGCGACGAGGACCAGGTCGAGGCCGCCGTCGACCAGGCCGTCGACCACTTCGGTCACGTCGATATCCTCGCCAACAACGCCGGCATCTTCAACGCCACGGACATGACGGAGATGGACGAGCAGATGTGGGACGACATGATCGACACGAACCTGAAGGGTGTCTGGCTCTGCGCAAAACACGTCGGCCAGCACTTCGTCGAGCGGGGCGACGGCGGCAAGATAATCTCGACGACGTCGACTGCTGGTTTCACCGGTGCCCCCGGGAACGGCCACTACGTCGCCACGAAACACGGGGTGCGTGGCCTGACGAAGACGCTGGCGCTGGAACTCGCCGAGTACGACGTCAACGTCAACGCCGTCGCACCGACGGGCATGGACACGCCGATGATCTCGGGGTACGTCGAATCGTACGGCGACGAACTGCTGGAGGAGACGATGGCGATGACCGGGCCGGCCAACGTCTTCGAACCCGGCGAGATGCTGCAACCCAAGGAGATCAGCGAGGCGTACATGTGGCTCTCCAGCGACGCCGCCCGCTACGTCACCGGGACGACGCTCAAGGTCGACGCCGGGATGACCGCGAAGTAGCGGGGCTGTCGAGATCGGTCTCGACCCGTTCCGTTGGGTCCCTTTCCGGCTAGTTTTCTCAATCAGTTCTCTGTTAGTTCATCGTGAACAAATTACACATGCGACGGGTGCGGTTACAGGTGAGTGTCGGCGAGACATCGTTTCGAGGAGCTGGTTCGTTCAGGTGAACACGATGGTTCAGTACGATTTCAACTGTCAGGTAGCGTTCGTCACCGGGACCGCACGTGTACAGGGTCAATCACACGCGGCAGAGTACGCAAAACACGGTCGTGTGGCGACTACGGAGCGGCGAAGTGAACACCCCCGCAACCACCGACGCCACCGAGATTTTTTGACGAGAACGCCATCAAACGACGCCACACTCTGACGAGTGGTACCGTCGACTGGAGTGGCCCTCGGTAGAGATGGGGGTTTGAGCCGTCGCACCGCCACGGTCGAGAGTCGATTCGCCGTCAGACGACCACCCGGAGTCACGACCGCTCGTATCGAACGTCGAGGCCGACGTCGTCCCGGATCAGGTTCGAGACGGTACAGATTCGCTTGGCGGACGTGACGATTCGCTCGACGGTCTCCTCGTCGGCGTCGGATTCCAGCGTGAGGGTCGCGTCGATGCTCTCGATCCGACCGTGGTCTGGCCGCCCTGTCACGTCGACATCGACCGACGCGAGGTTGGCGTCGTACTTCTCGGCCTGTAAGCGCGTCGAGACGGCGAGACAGGACGCCAGTGACCCCAAGAAGTGGTCCACGGGCGTCGGTGCGGTGCCACTTCCGCCGACATCTGTCGGTTCGTCGAATCGCCAAGCGTACTCACCGAAGTCGACGTCGCCGGCCAGACCGTCGTCGTTGCTGGCGGTAACCTGCCGGTTTGCCGGCTCTATCTCCTCGGCGTCGGTGTCTCCGCCGCCGACTGCTACTCCCTCAGGGAGGAGGCGTTCTGGCTCCGTCACGCCCTCGGAGATCGTCTCGAGGAATCTGGCCGCATCTGCCCCATCGACGACACGGTGGTCGAACGACAGTGACATGGTCAGGTGGCGTTGAGACGTGGTCCCCTCCGATGTGTGGACGGCTCTCTGCTCTGCACGACCGAGACCGAGGATGGCCACCTCCGGAGGATTGATGATCGGTGTGAACGAGTCCACGTCGAGTGGCCCCAGATTCGAGACCGTGAACGTCCCTCCGGCGAGGTCGTCCAGGTCGTACTCGCCGGCCTGGACGCGTTCGGTCAGGTTTCGGCGGGTCGCACTCAACTCGCTCAGGGACTTCGACGCCACGTCGGGCACCACGGGCGTGAGCAAACCGTCGTCGACGTCCACAGCGATGCCGACGTTGTGTTCCTCGTACCGGCGGTGGACGCCGTCCTCGAACGTCGCGTTGAATGCCGGGTGTTCGGACAGTGCACGCGACACCGCTCGGAGGAGCAGGTCCTGCACCGAGACGTCGCCGTCGATTTCCGCCCTGGCCGCATCGACCGCCTCGAACAGCGCCTCGACATCGACCGAACGGTCGACGGTGACGTGTACTGCCTGCCGGTAACTCTCGCTCAGGCGGTCGGCGATCTGTCCTCGCATCCCGTCCAGTTCGCGCTCGATACGGACCGTTTGAGAGGCAGGGCCCCCGGTCGCGAGGGCGTCGAGGTCGTCCGCGGTAACCGCCGCCCCGTCGTCGGGCACGGGCATATCACTGGGGTCTAGCCCCAGCTCCTCCGCACGGCGCTTCGCCCGGGGAGTCAGCCGGGGGGTGGCCGTCTGGCGTTCGTGCCAGGCGTCGACATCGTCTTCGGTGACCATTCCCTCGTCGACGGTAGCCGTGACCTGATCGATGTCGACGTCTAGTTCCGCTACCCGACGGCGAGCCCTAGGGCTCACGCCTACCGGCCCATCCGAAGAGTCGCCGGCATCGTCAGTCGAGCGCTCGTCGTCGATGGCGCCCCCCTCGGCGTCGTCGGCCGGTAGTTCACTCCCGTCGTTGCCGGCTGACGCATCGCTTTCGGCAGGTTCGAGATCGTCCAGACGCGACCGTGCCTCGGCCGTGAGGTCCCCGATGTCCGCACCCCCGTTTGCGACGATCGCGAGGGGGACGCCCGGCGGCCCTTTGTCGCCGACGTCGGCGAACCGTTCCCGGAGGACGCCGTCTTCTTTCGCCGCGATTTCGGCCGTCGTCTTCTCGGCCTCGATCTCCAGGAGTCGGTCGCCATCGGCTACCGCCGTGTCGCGGTCCGCGAACCACTGGAGCACCTCGCCGGTGGTCATCGACATCCCCAGATTCGGCATCGTCACTATGTACGCCATACAGGACCCTCCTCCGATTCCGATGTAAATCTGTGGGTGGTGCTGCGTATCACTCGTGGTATCCGCGAGACAGCGTCACCACCACCGGCCCAACGGCGAGCGGTGCCGTTCGCCGGCATTCGCCCCCGAGGCCGTCAGAACGTCGGCGAGAGCACGTCCTCGACGGCCTGCGAGATGGTTGCCTGATCCGGCAGTACCTCGGCCTCCTCGGGCTCGCTGTACGACACTGGGGTGTCGGCCCGGGTCACGCGCTTGACCGGTGCGTCGAGGTCGAACAACGACTTGTTGGCGATCCGGGCCGCGACCTCTGCGGCTGTCCCGCACATCCGGTTTCCGGTGTCGACGACGACGACGCGACCGGTCTTCTTGACGCTGTTCAGGATCGCTTCCTCGTCGAGTGGGAGTGGCGTCCGGAGGTCGAGCACCTCGACGTTCGCCTCCCCCTCGAACTCCTCGGCGACCGCAGTCGCCTGTGGCACCGTCTCGCCGACGGCGACCACCGTCACGTCGTCGCCCTCGCGCCTGACTGCGGCCTCCCCCAGCGGGACGGTGTACGTTTCGTCGGGGACCTCACCGGTGTCCCCCTGTAGGACTACGGGGAAGTACACGACCACGGGGTCGTCGTCCTCGATGGCGCTCAGCAGGAGCCCCTTCGCGTCGTACGGTGTGCTCGGGATCACCTGCTTCATACCGTAGTGCATCAGTCCCGCGTGTGGTGCCTCGGAGTGCTGGGGTCCGAGTCCGCCCGGCGACCCGGCCATCGGGACCGTCACCGTCATGGGGACCGAGTACTGGCCGTTGCTCATGTGGTGGATCCGGGCGGCGTTGTTCACCAGTTGTTCCATCGTCAGGTGCGGGATCGTGTTGATCTGGTACTCGACGATGGGCCGTTTGCCGTCCATGGCCGCGCCGACACCGATACCGGTGAACCCCGGTTCGGCGATTGGAGTGTCCCTGACCCGGTCCTCGCCGAACTCGTCGGCCAACCCGATCGAGGTATTCAACAGCGCTTTCTGGACGTCCTCTCCGAGAAGGATCACGTCGTCGTCTGCCGCCATTGATTGCCGGTACGCTTCGATGACCGCCGTTAGGTACGCTTTTTCTGACATGGTTTCACCGGTACTTGGGCGCCGGTTGGACGTTGTCCTCGGCGTAGATCGTTTCCAGGGCTCGCTCGCCGGCCGGTTCCTCGCTATCGCGCATGAACTCGACCGCTTCCTCGACGGTCTCGTCAACCGCGTGGTCGATGTCCTCGAACTCCGAATCGTCCATCACGCCAGCGTCGGTCACCCGGTCTTTGAACAGTTTCAGCGGGTCCCTGTTCTCGCGCCACTCTTGAATCTCCTCCTCGGTGCGGTAGGGCCGGTCCCCGAGGAGGTCCTGCTCGGCCGAGAAGTGCCCGAAGTAGCGGTAGGTCTCGCACTCGACGAACTGCGGCCCCTCGCCGTTGCGCGCCGCGGCGATCGCCTCGGACACTTCGTCGTAGACGG
>JBNJGG010000166.1:0-5314 GCA_051747545.1 Halobacteriota archaeon
CGTGCCAGCGTCGCTGTGTGACTATCACCCACTCGGCGGACAACACGTCGACGACGCGGGCGTTCCGCGGACCTTCGGACGAAAGCACATGACGCGGGAGGGTGCGCTCGACCTCGCCGCCGAGTTGTCGGCGACGACGACTCGGCTGGTTCACACCGCCCACTTCTACCCGGTGTCGGAGGCGTTCGACGAACCGCTCGCGGTCGACGGCGAGCAGTACACGCTCTGAATAGCCGCCTTCGCCCGCTCACCCACCGAAATGAGCTACGCTTCACCACTCGAATAAATGAGCTAAGCTTTACCACTCGAATTCGTGTCGGACGCACATGGCAGATAACACGCTCACCTCGACGGGTATCGTCATCACCACAATCATCGGCGTCACCGTCTGGGTCGCCATCTCGTATCTCTTCACCAGCGAGGTCGACCTCGTCGGGACCTTCTTCTTCGTCGTCGCCTTCGTCGGCTTCACGTGGTTCTACAACCGGTGGCGCTCGCAGTGAGTACCGGTCAGTGACCCCGGTTACTCTTCCCGCGACGGTGCCGGTTCTCCAGTGCGGTCGGTCGGTTCTTCGGGGTCGGTTGGTGGGTCGGCGGGCGCTGGCTCTGGCAGGTCCAGCGTCGTCACTCGGTCCCACGAGTTCTCGTCGACGACGACCACTTCCCGGTCGGAGAAGACGTAGAGGTAATCGTCGAGGTAGACGGCCCGACGCGGTTGCGCTGTCGACACCACGGTCTCGAGTTCGAGGCCGTCCCGGTAGTTGAAGACGTACCCGCCCTCCGACCCAGGGAGGAAGAACACCCCGTGTTTCTCGTCCAGCAAGAACGCGTGATGGCTCTGACTCACCGCCGACCAGTGGTCGTCGAGCACGTAATCGTCCTCGATAGTCGGGGTTCCGGGGTCCGACACGTCGAAGACGACGGCCTTCACCTCGCCGTCTTCCTCACCGATGCCGAGGATGCGGTCCTCGTCGAGCGGGTGAAGGTACGACGAGAAGCCGGGGAGCTTCAACTCGCCCTCCAGCGTCGGATTCTCGGGGTCGGAGAGGTCGAGGACGTGGAACGGGTCTATCTGCCGGAACGTCACCACGTAGCCCTCGTCACCGACGAATCGGACGCTGAATATCTGCTCGTCGACCCCCATGCCCGTGACCGACCCGACGACGCTCAGGTTCCCGTCGAGGACGTACACGTCGTTCTCGGGTTCGGTCCCTCGCGACCCGACCGTGGTGGCGATTCGGAGGTGACCCTCGTGTTCGTCCATCGAGAACTGGTTGAGCGGTCGGCCGGGTACGGTGCCGACCGCCTCGACCGACAGCGACGGGTCGGAGCGCTCCCCGAGACCGACCTTTACGACACCCGTCGTCACGAGGTCGCGTTTGTGGTCTTCGAGGTAGTTTCGCCAGTCGTTGTTCAGTCTGGTCTGCACCCGCTGGCGTTCGTCGGCGTCGAGGGTGCGGTACCACCCCGAGAGTGCGTACCTCGCCTCGATTTGTCGCGTCTGCGGGCTCAGATTGTACGTCTGTAGCTCTTCGAGGCGGTCGACGACGGTCTGGGGGAGCACGTCGCGCTCCTCGGTCAGCAGGAAGTCCACGTAGCGATCGCCTCCGTCGGAGTACTCGGTGTAGGTCAGGTAGATGGCGTTCGAGGAGACGTAGGTCGACGAGTACTGACGAGCGCCGACGAAGGACGTGGCGTTCGTCACGTCGCCGTCGGCGGGGTCGAGTACCATCGCCGTGTACGTCGTGTCCGCGGGGAGCGGTTCGCTGGGGTGGTAGACGGCGTCACAGGGGACGCTTGCGCCCTCGGGGCCGAGGGGTCGAACCGGGCACGGGTCCTCGTAGTCGACGCCTTCGCTGGTGACGAGATACAGCATCCCGTTCGCCTTCCGGACGGTCACGATTCTCCCACTCGGTGACGTTTCCCACCGCTGTTTCGGGTCCTCTCGGTCGGCGATGTCGTAGGCGACGATTCGTTCGTTCGAGAGGACGACCATCGTGTCAGTGTACAGCAGCAGTTGTCCCGACGCATCGACGCTGGAGGCGACTTCGGGGGCTGCCGGACTCGACGTGTTCACCACGAGCGTCTGGCCATACTTGTTCGGATAGTAGGCGGGCGTGTACCCCAGCGCCCGCGAGTACGCCGTCGTCTCGCCGTCGGTCTTCACCAGATCGGGTTCGTCGATTCCGGCGACCTGCACGTTCGTCGTCGAGTGCCGAGTGACGGTTTCGGCCCCCTCGCCCGTTGCACTACCGGCACCGCCACTGCCCGAGCCATCACCGACGCCGCCGCCACCTGTGACAGCCCCACCGCTGGTTCCCGACGTCGGCGTCGCAGCCTGCGGCACTGCCACGGCTCGCTCCTCGGCGACGACTCCCCCACCGACCGCGAAGCCGCTCATGCCGCCCGCTGACGACTGTGACCCGGCGTCGAGGTAGGCTCGGAACTCGTCGGCCGATGAGAACACACTCACGCCGGCACTCTCGCCGGTGTCGCCGTCGTGCGGCGTCGGTTCCTTCGGCAGTGGGGCGGCGTCGACACCGCCGTCGAGGACGGCCATGGCACCCGCGCCGACGGCCGCACCGACTACCAGCGCGGCGAGCGCAAGGCCAGCCATCGTCGTCGCCGTCGAGGAGGCGCGATTCGTCATGGAGAGGCAAACGTCTCAGGGGGAGTAATGACTTCCCTAAAGTCAAATGGTTGTTTGCGTCTGGTCTCGACGCCCACCTGACTCACGGTTTCGACGGCGACTCACCCGAATCGGTCGAGCCTCGATTGTCGTCGCCTGACGCCGGGCGGGTCGGGGTCCCACCCGGTTCGCGCCGCGCGCAGGGCTCGCCCGTCTATCTCGACTGGGTCGCCAGCCTCGTACCCCGGACACGACGCGTCACAGGCGACACCGGGGTCGACCACGCGGTCGAAGTGCGCACAATAAGGCCGGCCGTCGTCTGTCGGGGCCATTCGCTCGCAGGCCGGGAGGGGAAAGGTCCGCCATCCCTTCTCGTAGGTTTTCTCCGCGAGGCGTCGTCGCGCTCGGGTCTTCTCGGCCACGGTGACGACTTGCACGTCCGTCCGCGTCGGCGACCAGCCGACCGGTTCGACGCTCGGACGGTCGACGGGAAGACGGGTCGGCTCTCGCAGTACGTCTCGATCGCCAGAGTCGGTGTCGAACCGCCAGACTCCGACGGCATCGGGGACACGGTTCAGGTGCGCACGCGTGACGTAACTCTCGGTTGCGAGAATCACCTCGTCGAACAGCGCGAGGCTCACGTCCGTCCTGAGTTGCCGCTGTAAGTCCCCCGGCGTCCCGAGGTCGGGCTTGTTCTCGACTCCGACGAGGCGGTCGAACCAGTCGGGGTAGCGAACCGCCTGCCGGACGTACTCGCGGCCGCCCCGACGCTCGGACTCGAAAAACCCGACCTCGACGGCGCGCTCTGTCGCCCGCCGTGCCGCCTCGGGGTGGCAGTCGAAGGCGTCCTTCCAGTAGACCGATTCGCCGGTTCCGACCGCGCTCTCGACGGCGCGGCTGGGAATCGCCTCGCTGGTGATGGCGACCCGGTCCTCGAAGGCAGGACCGGGGACCACCCCGCAGATGTCGATGATTCGGTTCCCCGGTGCGGCGACGGCGGCACCGAGTTGGCGGCCGAGGAGCCAGTCGGTCTCCGCTTCGAGGTGAGCACACAGCGCCAACTCGAAGCCGAACTCCATACTCGGGGTGGGCACTCGACGGGCAAAAGCACACGGGAGATTCCAGGGTGTGGACACCGGCGAGGCGACAGACAGCTACACGCGCTGTGATGGCGAAAATCGGCGTGACACAGGGCCTCACCGACAGGGCGAGAACAGCACCTTTATCAGTCGTTCGGGGCGAATCTTTCCCAAGATTACTCTCAATGGCGACGGAAACACCGAAACAACCGGAGGTGAACATCGGACTCGTCGGTCACGTTGACCACGGGAAGACGACGCTCGTGCAAGCGCTGAGCGGCTCGTGGACGGACCAACACTCAGAGGAGATGAAGCGCGGTATCTCCATCCGACTGGGCTACGCAGACGCGACGTTCCGAAGCTGCCCAGGGGTCGAACCGCCGGAGTGTTACACCGTCGAGGAGACGTGCGAAGACGGCTCCGAGAGCGATCCCCTACGGACGGTGTCGTTCGTAGACGCGCCCGGTCACGAGACGCTGATGGCGACGATGCTCTCCGGGGCGGCGCTCATGGACGGTGCCGTCCTCGTGGTCAGTGCCACGGAGGACGTTCCGCAGGCACAGACCGAAGAGCACCTGATGGCGCTCGACATCATCGGCATCGAGAACATCGTCATCGCGCAGAACAAAATCGACCTCGTCGACCGCGCGCGTGCCGTCGAGAACTACGGTCAGATACAGGAGTTCGTCGAGGGCACCGTCGCCGAGAATGCGCCCATCGTCCCCATCAGCGCCCAGCAGGGCGTCAACATGGACCTGCTCATCGACGCGATAGAGCGCGAGATTCCGACGCCCGAACGCGACGAAGGGGAGGAGGCGCGCATGTTCGTCGCACGGAGCTTCGACATCAATCGCCCGGGAACGACGTGGGAGAACCTCTCTGGAGGCGTCATCGGCGGCAGTCTCGTTCGGGGGAAACTCGCCGTCGGTGACGACTTCGAACTCCGTCCCGGCCGCGAAGTCGAAGCGGGTGGGCAGGCCGAGTGGCGGCCGATTCAGACCTCGGTTCGGTCACTGCAGGCGGCCAGCCAGCAGGTCGAGGAGGCGCACCCCGGTGGCCTGCTCGGGGTCGGCACGGGGCTGGACCCCAGCCTCACGAAGGGGGACGCCCTCGGTGGGCAGGTCGCGGGGAAACCGGGGACCCTCCCGCCGGTGCATCACGACTTCGAGATGTCGGTCGACCTGCTGGACCGCGTCGTCGGTGCCGAAGAGGGGTCGGTCGAGGAGATTTCGACCGGCGAACCGCTGATGCTCACCGTCGGAACGGCGACGACCGTCGGTGCGGTCACCAGCGCTCGCGGCGACGAGTGCGAGGTGTCGCTGAAGCGACCCGTCTGCGCTGACCCGGGCGCGAAGATCGCAATCAACCGGCGCGTCGGCGCTCGCTGGCGACTCATCGGCGTTGGAACGCTCCAGTGACGACCGTGGCCGTGGACACGAGCGCGCTGATGATGCCGGTGGAACTCGACGTGCGAGTGTTCGACGAACTCTCGCGCGTCCTCGAAACCGCGGTCGACGCCCTCGACTTCGTCACGCCCCGCGCAGTCGTCGAGGAACTGGAGAAGCTGTCGGACGGGGCAAGCACCGAGGCCGTCGCCGCGAGCGTC
>JBNJGG010000167.1:0-5253 GCA_051747545.1 Halobacteriota archaeon
AGAAGTGTACGAAGCCGCGTAATAGACAGGAGATACCAATGAGTTCCGAACAAGACCACCTAAAAGAGACTGACACCGAGGCTCGCTTCGAGTTCAAAAAGGAGCAGAAGTCGGCGCTGAAGGCCGACAAGGGCCTCACCGAGGAGACGATTCGACTCATCTCCGAGGACAAGGGCGAACCCGAGTGGATGCTGAAGCGCCGCCTGCGCGCACTGAAGCAGTTCCAGAAGATGCCGATGCCGACCGACTGGCCCGGCCAGCCGGACCTCTCGGAAGTCGACGTGAACGAAATCGTCCCGTACATCCGTCCCGACGTGGAGACGCGCGGCGGCGTGGACGACTGGACCGAGCTCCCCGACGACATCAAGGACACCTTCGACAAACTGGGTATCCCCGAAGCCGAGAAGAACGCGCTCTCGGGCGTCGGCGCGCAGTACGAGTCCGAGGTCGTCTACCAGAACATGCAGGAGCAGTGGGAGGAAAAGGGCGTCATCTTCTGCAACATGGACGAGGCGGTCAAAGAGCACGAGGACCTCGTTCGGGAGTACTTCATGACGAAGTGCGTGCCGCCGTCGGACAACAAGTTCGCGGCGCTGCACGGCGCTATCTGGTCGGGCGGGTCGTTCGTCTACGTCCCCGAGGACGTAACGGTTCAAATGCCCGTCCAGGCCTA
This sequence comes from Halobacteriota archaeon, assembly GCA_051747545.1. Taxonomy (GTDB): domain Archaea; phylum Halobacteriota; class Halobacteria; order Halobacteriales; family Haloferacaceae; genus JBNJGG01. The sequence continues at coordinate 674 of JBNJGG010000167.1, forward strand.
CTTCCGGATGAACTCCGAGGGGATGGGTCAGTTCGAGCACACCCTCATCATCGCCGAGAAAGGGAGTGAAGTCCACTACATCGAGGGCTGTTCGGCACCGAAATACTCCGCGTTCAACCTTCACTCCGGCGGCGTCGAGGTGTTCGTCGGCGAAGACGCCCACGTGCAGTACTCGACCGTCCAGAACTGGTCGAAGAACACCTACAACCTCAACACCAAGCGCGCCATCGTCGAGGCCGGTGGCCGCATGGAGTGGATTTCCGGCTCCATGGGTTCGAAGGCGACGATGTTGTACCCCGCGTCTATCCTCAAGGGCCGCGGCGCGTCGGACAACCACATCACCATCGCCTTCGCAGGCGAAGGCCAGAACATCGACACCGGGGCGAAGGTCTACCACAACGCCCCCGAGACGAAGTCCACCATCGAGTCGAAGAGTATCAGCAAGGACGGCGGTCGCACCAACTACCGTGGTCTGGTGCACATCGCTAACGGCGCTCACGACTCCTCGACCGCAGTCGAGTGTGACGCGCTGATGTTCGACAACGAGTCGACGTCCGACACGATGCCGTACATGGAGATCAACGAGTCGACGGTCGACGTCGCCCACGAGGCGACCGTCGGCAAAATCGGCGACGAGGACATCTTCTACCTGCAGTCGCGCGGCCTCGACGACGACGACGCCAAGCAGATGATCGTCTCGGGGTTCATCGAGCCAATCACGGAGGAACTGCCAATCGAGTACGCCGTCGAACTCAACCGCCTCGTCGAACTCGAGATGGAGGGGAGTCTCGGATAAACATGAGTGCGCAGGTACCAGCGAACCTCTCGGAAGAGACTGTACGCCGCCTCTCCGAGGAGCGTCAGGAACCCGAATGGTTGCTCGAAACCCGTCTCGATGCGTTCGAAGCGCTCGGCACTCTCGACCTTCCGGACGTCATCCGGACGCCGGGCCGTCGATGGACGAACCTCCAGCAACTCGACTTCGAGGAACTGGCCGACCCGTTGAACGCCGCCGAGGAACAGGACCTCGTCGCTCCCGACGACGTGGTCGTCAGTTCGTTCACGGACGCGTTCGACGAGTACGGCGACGTCATCGAGGACCACTTCGGGAGCGTCCTCGACCCGCAGACGAACTACCTGACCGCGCTGTCGGTCGCACTCCTCGGTGCGGGTACGCTCGTGTACGTCCCCGAGGGCGTCGACGCCGAGGACGTGAAGATTCGGACGACGATGAACTCGCGGTCGCTGTTCAACCACACGCTCGTCGTCACGGAGGCGTCGTCGTCGGTAACGATTCTGGAGCGGCAGTCGACCGGCGACCACGTCGACGGCAATCGCTACTACAGCGGTCTCGTGGAGATTGCTGCGGGGGAGAACAGTTACGTCCAGTACGGGTCGCTGCAGAATCTCAGCGAGAATACCTACAACTTCTCGATGAAGCGCGGCGATACCGACCGGTACTCTACTATCAACTGGATAGAGGGGAACCTCGGCTCCCGACTCACCCGAAGCGACGTGGAGACCGTACTCAACGGTGACTCCTCGGAGACGAAAATCGTCGGCGCGTTCTTCGGACACGACGACCAGCACTTCGACGTCAACGCCCGCGTGTGGCACAAAGCCGAACACACGACCGCCGACCTCGTCACCCGCGGCGTCCTCGACGAACACGCTCGCTCGGTGTACGAGGGCGTCCAGGACGTCGGCCGCGATGCGTGGGACACGAACTCCTACCAGCGCGAGAACACGCTCATGCTCTCCGACGAGAGCGAGGCCGACGCGTCGCCGAAACTCATCATCCACAACCACGACACCGAGGCGAGTCACTCTGCGACCGTCGGACAGGTCGACAAGGAGGACCTCTTCTACATGATTTCGCGGTCGATTCCCGAGCGCACCGCGCGCAACATGTTGGTCGAGGGCTTCTTCGTCCCTGTTCTCGAAGAAATCGCGGTCGACGAACTCCGCGACGACCTCGAGGAACTCATCGCGGCACGACTGCACTGACTCTGTGATCCCGCAGATTTTTTCGGGCCGGTGTGGCTGATTCGTTTCCAGCTCTCTGTCCGGAGCGTCCGCTCCGCACCGCGTGTTCGGTTCCTTCGAATTGGTGCTTGTGGGTGGCGTCTCCGTCACCTCAGTTTCGCTCCGTTCATCGTTCTGGTGGACGATACTCGGGAAAACAGGAGGTCGGACAATCCGAATGGTCCGTCACCCTGCTGACGATGTCACTCTCGTCTCGGCTCGGAATACTCGCGAGTGAGTCGAAGGACTGGAGTGGCTTTAGTTGGTCTCGTCGCTCACGTCGTCGTCGACCTCTTCGGTGTCGAGGGTCGATTCGTCCGTGTTACTCGTGGCCGATGGTGGTCGACGCGCGAGACGCTCGAATCGGTCGCGAGCCGCGTCGAGTCGTTCTGTTCCTGCTTCGGGATCGTATTCGAGCGTCGTCCGATTCGGGGAGACAGTGAAATCGAAGACGGCGTCGGGGTGTCGACCGTCCGCTGGGAGCACGGCTCGCGGCACGGAGATGTCGTCGACTGTCTCACCATCCCGTTCGAGCAGCAAGACTGCGAGGTCCCCCTCGAACCGGTCGAGTACCGCGACGTACGTCCCCGGTTCCATCAGTAGTCGCCTCCACAGGTCACCAGTAGTCGCCTCCACCGGTCATCAGTGGGTCACCCCACTCGCCTTGGCTTTCGAATCCATCAGTACGCCTCCGTCGTGACGATATCACCGTCGGTGGCGACGACCGTAACCGTGTCGCCGTCGTTGTTCCACACCGGCGACTCGGCGTCCCAGTACACGTCGCCCCCGCCGTCGGTTCCGTCCCCCGTTCGAAGGGTCACAGACTCACCGGGACCGAGGACGACTCCGTCGGGGAATTCGTAGGTCTTTCCCGCCTCGTCCCTGACCGTCCACCCCGCGAGGTCGACCCGTCCGTCACCCGTGTTCGCGATGGTGACGTACTCGTCGTTCAGGTTCTCTCGGTCGTCGCCTGCGGCGTCTGCGTGTATCTCGGTAATTTCGATTCCCGACGACTCGTCGTCGACACCTGGCGAGGGGGTAATCGAAGTTTCAGCGCTTTCGGGGCTACCACGACGACTACCGTCGGCGTTGTACGTGGCGCGCGCGACCTGCGGTGCGGTGCTGTCCGGAGGAATCGGCGACGCGGCATAGAGTCTCATCGGGTCGGTCGTCGCGTTCGCTTGCGTAAACATCGTCACCGTCTCCCCGTCGCTCACCGCCACGACAGAGCCGTGGACGCCGGTCCAGTAGGTTTCTACCGAGGCGTCGGCGAGTCGATGGAGTGCCTCTTCGTGGGGGTGACCGTACTGGGAGTCGTAATCGCTCGAAATCACCGCGACCTGCGGTTCGGTCGCCGCGAGGAAGGCTTCGCCCGAGCTCGACCTGCTCCCGTGGTGGCCGGCCTTCAGGACCGTCACGTCCCGAATCTCTTCGTAGTGGTCGACGAGGTACGACTCTTCGTCGTCTTCGGCGTCACCCGGTAACAGGACCGTCGTCTCACCGTAGGTGAGCAGTAACACGATGCTGTTCTCGTTTCGGTCACCACCGTCGAGCGCGGATTCCGGCGGGCCGAGCACCGACACGTCGACGCCGTCGATCGAGATGGAATCTCCCGCGTAGGTCTGATAGAGCGCCACGTCGTAGGCCTCGACGGCGTCGAGGTACTCCGCGTACGTCTGCGACCCCGAGACGATGCCGGTGTCGTAGACCGCGCCGATACCTTCGCCCCGGGTCTCGTAGTGTTCGATGATCTTCGCGTGCCCGCCGATGTGGTCGGCGTCGGCGTGGGTCGTCACGAGCGCGTCGATGCGGGTGACGTTGCGCGCTGTGAGGTACGAGAGGACGGTCTGGCCGTCGTCGCGGTAGTCGCCCGTGTCGACGAGTAGCGTCTCCCCCGTCGGCCCGACGACGAGGGTGCTGTCTCCCTGTTTGACGTTGATGAAGTGGACCTCGACGGTCCCGTTAGACGTCTCGAATTGCGCTCCGGGTGTTGCGGTGTCGCTTCCTGCTCCCGGCGTCGGACTCGTCGTCACCCCGTCGAGACCAGTTGTACACCCGGCTACCAGCAGGGCGAGAACGACGGCCACGGTGAGCAGGCGAGTACCCATGTCGACGCTCACGGTCGGCGATGTATTGACGCTTCTGTCGTGACTCGGCACCATCACCGGCGACGACATCCTCGCCACCGTGTTGCTACCGAGCGACGTCACGCCAACGGTGCCTCGCCGGTCGGCGAGGGAACTGTTTAAGTCCGTCACCCCCAGAGTGTGCAATATGAGATGCGGGGCATCGTCCGTCCACGCGGGAGGCCCGGCGTGAGCGTTGGCTCTCGAGTCACCTCCGACCGCCAGCTCGCTCGATTGCTGCAAATCGGCGTGGTGCTCGAAGAGGTCGTCGAGGCGCGTGCGTATCATCACTACCAGTCGCTCTCGGCAGACGAGCGCGAACTGGATGCCGAAATCGAGTCGTTGCTCGAACACGCCGCCGAGGAGTCTGCGGACCACCGGGCGCGACTCGAATCCCTCATCGAGGAAATCGACGCCAGAAGCATCCCC
>JBNJGG010000168.1:0-5250 GCA_051747545.1 Halobacteriota archaeon
CCGCTCAGGAGCGGGACCGACTCCGGGGGACCTCGTTCAGCATGGTGTTTCAGGACCCGAGAAGCAGTTTCAACCCGAGCCTGACGGTCGGCGAACAGATCGCCGAGGCCGTCGAGAGCCAGCGCCGGGCAGCGGCGAATCCCCGGTCGACCCGCTCGCGAACCCGCGACTACGGTCTCGGAACCTTCGTCCTCGACTCGCTGCACCCACGGCGCGGATACGTCAGCGACGAGAGCATGGACCGAGCAATCGAGTTGCTGGCACAGGTCGACATCCCGGACCCCGCACGCCGCGTCGAGGAGTACCCCCACCAGTTCAGTGGCGGGATGCTCCAACGCGCGATGGTGGCACAGGCGCTCGCGGTCGAACCCGACGTGCTCATCGCCGACGAACCGACGACGGCGCTCGACGTGACGATTCAGGCCCAACTCCTCGAACTCCTGTCGTCGATGCAACGGGATACGGGGATGAGCATCCTGCTCGTCACGCACAACCTCGGCGTGATTGCTCGGCTGGCGGATAGAGTCGGCGTGATGTACGCGGGCGAAGTCGTCGAGCGGGGACACCGAGAAGACGTTCTCCGTCGACCACGTAACCCGTACACGCAGGGATTACTGAACAGCGTCCCGCACATCGACGCCGACGCGCAATCGCTCGAACCCATCGAAGGGAACGTTCCGAGTCTAAACGACGACGAGCTCGGGGACCACTGCCACTTCGCCGAGCGGTGTCCAGAGCGGAGACCCGCGTGCGTCGAGTGCAAGCCCGCAGAACGCGCGGTCCCAGGTGAAACCGACCACTACGTGCGGTGCGTGCTGGTCGACGACCCGGGACCGACGACACCGGCAGGTGCCGGGCCACGAGCGGCGGAGGGAAACGCGGATGACTGAATCGAACACCCTGGTCCGCGTCGACAACCTCGTGAAGTACTTCACCGACGGTGACGGACTCCTGGACCGACTGCTCGACCGCGAACCCGAACAGGTCAGGGCAGTCGACGACGTCTCGTTCACCGTCAGACGGGGAGAAACGCTGGGAGTAGTGGGCGAGTCGGGATGCGGAAAGTCCACCACCGCAGAGACGCTGCTCGGACTGCAGGAACCGACAGACGGTCAGGTTCGCTTCGACGGCCAGAACGTCCACGACATGGACCGCGCCGAACGGAAAGCGTTCTCACAGCGAGCGCAGATCGTCTTCCAGGACCCGTCGTCGAGCCTCGACCCACGGATGACGGTCGGAGAGAGCGTGCGCGAACCGCTTGACGCCCATCGAGCGTTGACGAAACAGGAGCGAATCGAGCGCGCCGAGGAGTTACTCGAGCGCGTCGGACTGTCCGCAGAGCAGGCCGACCGGTACCCGCACGAGTTCTCCGGCGGCCAGCAGCAGCGAATCGGTATCGCGAGGGCGCTCGCACTCGACCCGGACTTCGTCGTCCTCGACGAACCGACCAGTGCGCTGGACGTCAGCGTTCAGGCGCAGATACTGAACCTCCTCTCGGAAGTTCAAGAGGAGTTCGGACTGACCTACCTGTTCATCAGTCACGACCTCTCCGTCGTTCGACACCTCTGTGACCGAATCGCCGTGATGTATCTCGGGGAGGTCGTCGAGATCGGGCCGACCGCGGACATCTTCGCGAACCCGGCCCATCCGTACACGCAGGCGCTGCTGCGTAGCGTCCCCCGCGTGTCCATCGACGAGGCCACCCGAGAGGTGGAGACGTTGAAGACGGACGTCCCCTCGCCCCGGAACCCGCCGTCGGGATGTCGATTCCACACCCGCTGTCAGGCGGTGATTCCCCCAGAAGAGAGTGACCTCGACACCGACGAGTGGCGGAGCGTCCTCGACCTGAAACTGGCACTCGCGGAGGGGAATCTAGAGGAGACCGCGCTTTACGAACTGGTGAACACACAAGACGTCGACCCGAACGACAACGAGGCGGTCACGACCGTGCTTCGCGACCTGTTCGACATCCCCCCTCGTCTCAGCGACGAGTACGCAGAGGACGCACTACGAAACACGCTCGCGTTCATCGCCGAGGGCGAAACGGAGCGAGCGAGGAACGTGGCGAACGTGGAGTTCACCACCGCCTGTGAGCGAACCCACCCGCGTTCGGTTTCGGTGGGTGCGGACCACCGGGCCGCCTGCCTGCGAGCACGGTTCGATTCGACACTGCCAGAGGGTCGGTGAGCCGTGGAGTCGGCCTCGGTTAGTCGAGTGGTGGCGGTCTGGAAGCGAGTCGGGAAGCTCTCGTGGCCCATCGCGCTCCAGTCGATACTCAGGACCGCGATGCGGACGACCGACCTCCTCGTCACTGGCCTCATCTCACCCGCGGCGATCGCGGCAATCGGAATCGCCAACCTGTATACCCAGTTTCCGCTGTTTCTCGGCATCGGACTCGGAAGCGGTGCGCTAGCGCTCACCAGTCAAGACACCGGTCGGGGAGCGACCGTCACGAGGGACACGGCAATCTCCACCGCGCTCGCTCTCGGGGTGATTCTCGGGGTGCCGATTGCGATTCTGGGAGTGCTCTTCGCCGAGGAGGCGATGCTCCTTCTGGGACCGCCCGCAGCGGTCGTACGGACAGGGAGTCTGTACCTGGTGGTCGTCCTGTTGACCGCCCCTGCCAGACACATCACGCTCATCGGTGCTCGCGCCCTGCAGGGGACCGGAGACACGCTCACACCGATGTACATTCGGGGCGTAGCGAACGTCCTCAACATCGTCGGGACCGTCGGCCTGGGCCTCGGAATCGGACCCGCACCCCGACTCGGCGTCCTCGGGGTGGGCATCGCAACCGCGGTCGCGAACGTGCTGGCCGCGGCCCTGGTCGTTGGGGTGTTCGTCACCGACTGGTCAGAGATATCGCTCGTCCGGCCGCGCGACCCGCGCATCGTGACCCAGGTCGTTCAGATTGCGACCCCGAGGGCGAGTCAGGGGTTCCTGCGAACGCTGGCCGAGTTCCCAATCAACGCGATTCTGCTGACGTTCGGCGTCGACGCGAACGCGGGATACCACGTCAGCCGACGCGTGTTTCAGCAGGTCACCGGCCCGGTTGCGAGAAGCTTCAACGTCGTGGCAAGCATCATCGTCGGACAGGCCATCGGAGCCAGAGAGAACGGAGAAGCCGGATTTCTCGGCCGTTCGACGGCACTGCTCGGCGTCCTCGTGGCGGTCGCCGTCGGCGCGGGGATGTACCTCGGTGCGGTCCCTCTCGCGGTCGTCTTCTCGACCGACGCCGGAACCGTCGCTGCGGCGGCGCTGTTCATTCAGGCGTACGCCGTCTCCGCGCCGTGCATGATGCTGTTCAGGGTGTTCTCCGGCGCGCTCGAAGGGGGCAGCGAGACGCGCATTCCGTTCGTCGTCGACCTGAGTGGTGTGGCGCTCTTCATGCTCGCACTGCCGTACGTCGGTGGGGTCCTCCTGGGTTACGGCGCTGTCGCGGTCGCGATCGGTATCGTCGGCGACAGCATCTGGCGGGCCTCGCTGGTCAGCATCTGGTTCAGTCGCAACGGCTGGCTCGACCGAGCGGGACGACTCATGGACGCCCGCGACGGCGCGTCGAGCGACTGAGCGTCCGTGGCCGCGTGAACGGCCACTGCCACGTTGACGACGCGTCTCGTGTCGAATCGAGTGGTGCGACGCCGCTACCGCTGGACGAGTTCGACGGCGTAGCCGTCGGGGTCCTCGACGAAGGCGATTCGCGCGCCGCTCCCGATTGTCGTCGGTTCCATCACCACCGGACACCCGGTCTCCTCGACGATGCGCTCGAACTCGGCGTCGACATCGACCGTCGAAACGGCGACGTGGTCGAACCCCGCCGGCGGGTCTGGGTCCTGCCCCGAAGCGTGTTTGAACTGGATTTCGATTCCGTTGGGGCCAGCCACGAAGACGTTCTGGACGCCCTCCTGGTAGGCCGAGCCACCCTGTTCGCGGGTCCGACGCAGTCCCAGGGCGTCGACGTAGAACGCCTCGGTTCGCTCTACGTCCGAGACCCACAGCGACGTGTGAATGACGTTTTCGACCATTGCTGTCACGAACGAACCGAGAGGGCTTAGTTTCGGTCGTCGTCCTCGTCGGTTACAGTATCACAGCACACTACCCATCGCAGAATAGTCCCGCGCGGATTCGAACCGCTATCACTTCGCTACGCTCGTGATATGCTTCGAAACCGCGGTAATACGATCACTGCTCACTGACGTTCGCAGAATAGTCCCGCGCGGATTCGAACCGCGGTCAACGGCTCCAAAGGCCGTTATGATTGGCCGCTACACCACGGGACTTCGTCTCACGTCGTCCTCCAGGTCTCGACTAGTGACCCGCAGGCTATCGGTAGGTAACGGATAGACCCTTGTCACCGTTGCGGTTTGCGTCGCTTACTCTTCACAGCGTTCGACGGAGTAGCCGCCGCACTCGGGGCAGACGTGATACTGCACGTCGAACGCAGTTTGACATCCCAGACAGACGTAGGGCGTAGCCTCAGGTTCTGTGAGCCCTGCGAGTCGTTTGAGACGCCCGAACGTATCCTCTCCTCCACCCATGCAGTGTGTGGCTCACGAGCCCCCATCTTAACACTATGGATGACTGTCCGAAGAGAGTGAGAATCCGTCAATCGGCTGTGTTCTCCGGTTCGACTTCGAGATACTGACAGGCGTCGAGTTCGGTGTCGAAGCAGTCAGGACAATTTGGTCGGCGGTCGATAATCGTATCGAGGCGGTCGGCCACCGTCTCGTCGATGACCGATTCGAGTTGGCGTGCCTCCTCGCGGAACTCCTCGACGTTGAGGACGTTCGCCAGGAACCGTTCGATGATGCAGTACGTCTGGAGCGCCTCGCGAGCACGGAGAATGCCCTCGTCGGTGAGACTTGCGCCCTTGTACTTCTCGTGCTCGGCCAGGCCGCGGTCTTCGAGCTTTCCGATCATCTCGTTGGCGCTGGCGGGACTCACACCGAGCATGTCGGCGACGGCCCCAGTCGCGGCGGGCGCGTCCTCCAGCCGTTGAAGTAGATATATCGCTTTGAGGTATTGGTCTGCCGTATTCATCGAATCACCACTCAGTCGCGCCGCTCCATGATGTCCGTCACCGTCTCGACTCCCTCGGCCTCTTCAGCGCGGATGTCCGAGAGGAGGCTGACGAGTCGGTCACGGTCGACGGAGAAACTCGCGTCGCTGTTCTCGATTGCCGAGATGAGGTCGTCGTAGAACTTGTACGCCGTCTCCTCGTTGCAGAGCTGGTCGTAGAGGACACCGTCG
>JBNJGG010000169.1:0-5249 GCA_051747545.1 Halobacteriota archaeon
AACGGTTGGGAACCGCTCCCGGGGACGACCGAGAACGTCGCCGACAGGACGATCATGAGTGCGATGACGAGTGCGAGCACGTCGACCTGTGCGGTCGTCCCGCCGAACCTGTCGAGTGTGCCGAAGCCGACGGCGACGACAGTTCCGGTCACCCCGACGAGCGTCGTCACCGTGTCGGCGTCGCCCGTCATGACGAACAGCGACAGGGCCACCCCACCGACGACGACCCCGCCGACGTACCGACCGCGGAGGGCGAGATACCACGAGAAGAACAGCGGTGCCGGGACGAACGCGAGCGACCAGATGCCCGCCGAGGTCAGCCGAAGCACCGACAATCCGGTGAAGAGCGCGAGCACGTCGGAGACCACGCGCCCGACCGACAGGAGCACGAGTTGGCTCTTCGGAATCGAGAGGAAGTAGATGGTGAAGCCGACGACGACCAGCGCACCCGAGAGGAGTGCGGCGTCCCGAACCGCGAGCGAGCGCCCGAAGAGTGTCGCCAGCAGCAGTACCGCCGCGACGACGAGGGCGAACGCCTCCGACCCGCCGACGACATCGGTCACGTGGTAGAGGACGCTCGTGTACGACAGCGTCAGCAACAGCACGCCGAGGAGCGCCGACCACCGATATCCGCCCCCGGCCACGGTGGCCGACAGACGGCTTCCGACGTCGGTGCCGTCGATAGTACTCACGCGGTCACCTCCGACGCGTTCGTCGCCGCGTCGACCTGACTCGCCTCTTCGTCCGCCCGCTCACTCTCGCTGGCCGCTCGACTCTCCTCGCCGGTCAGCCACGAGAGCGTCGTCTCCCAGTCGCGGATGGAGACGCGCGTCTCGGCGTCAGTTGCCCGAATCACGATGTCGGCGTCCGCGTTCGGGAGCCGTCCGTTCGTGACGGCCGCGAGGTGTTCGAGCAGGAACCGGTGTTCGCCGACGCCGACGCTGAGTTGCGCTGTCGGCGTCGCCACTTCGATGGGGACGCTGGCCGACAGCAACGAGAGGCCGATGCTCGCGACTGCCTCGGCCATGTCGTCTTCGCGGCCGGGGGCCGCGCCCGCGGCTATCGAAACCGCCTCCGAGTCGGTATCTGCGGCGAACTCTTTGACGATGAGGTCGTCGCGCTTGGCGCTCGTCTTCCAGTGAATGTCGCGGAGCGCGTCCCCGTGGGTGTACTCGCGGAGGCTGTCGAACTCGTCGCGGTGGTCGCTCGCCCGGCGTCGTAGAGGGCCCGAAGCTCCTCTCGGGCACCCCTGGTCAGGCCGTACACTCGTGGATAGACCAGTATCTCGCTGTGGCCCCTGCAATCGAAGCGACGCTCTGTCAGTCCCAGCACGTCTTGGGCGACCACCCTCGTCGGTCCCACTCGCTGCTTGCCGCGGTGCTCGTACGTGATCTCGTACGTGATCGGTTCGGCCCCGACGGTCGTCTGCACCGTCGACTCACCCGAGAGTCCCGCCGAGAGTTCGTCGGTGACGGTCGCGACGAACGGGGAATCCGTCTCGACGGAGAGGACAACCGTTCCCGTCTCGTCGGGAAAGCCGTCGCGCGGGGCTTCGTGTGAGACCTCGGGCGGCGAGCACCACCACTGCTGGACCACCGCGGCGAGGAGGCCGATGACTCCCGGGAAGACGACGGCGTTCAGCGACCGGGCTCCGAACGTCACCGCCATGGCGAAGCCGACGGCGACGAGGACCGCGACGACCTTGCCGCGACGAGTGAGCCTCATTCGATTGGAACGGTTTCGAGCGCTCGGTCGACGACGCCCGCGCCGTCCTCGCCCGTCCCGGTCCTGACGCGGTGTGGCCAGACCGTCGCCGCCTCGTGCTGGACGTCGTCTGGAATGACGTACCCGCGTCGGTGCGTCATCGCACGGGCCTGCGAGGCCCGAAGGAGCGCGATGGTCCCGCGTGGGCTCACGCCGAGTTCGGCGTTGTTGCGAGTGAAGTTCGCGAGTCGCGTGACGTACGAGCGTACCGGTTCACGTACGTCGACGCTGGTGACCACCGCTCGGACGCGCACGATGTCCTCGACGCTGGCGACCGATTCGAGCGACTGAATCGGGTGCGCGCCTGCGACGCGGCCGAGCAGGTCGGTCTCTTCCTCCTCGTCCGGGTAGCCAAGTTTGAGTTTCTTCATGAAGCGGTCGATTTCGGCCATCGGGAGGTTGTAGGTCCGGTTCGCCTCGACGTTGTTCTGCGTCGCGATGACGGTGAACGGGTTCGGCAGGAGGTGGGTCTCCCCGTCGACGGTGACCTGCTCTTCTTCCATCGCTTCCAGCAGGGCCGCCTGCGTCTTCGGCGGTGCGCGGTTGATTTCGTCGCCGAGGAGGAGGTTCGCGAAGACGGGGCCCGGACGGAAGTCGAACTCCTGTGTCTTCTGGTTGAAGACGTTGACGCCGGTCACGTCGGAGGGCAAGAGGTCGGGCGTAAACTGGACGCGTTTGAACGAACAGTCGAAGGAGGTGGCGACAGAGCGGGCCAGCATCGTTTTGCCGACGCCGGGGACGTCTTCGAGGAGAAGGTGTCCCTGGGCGAATAGCGCGATGAGGATGTGTTCGATGGCATCGTGCTGGCCGACGATGACCTGCTCGACGTTTTCGGTGATACGTTCAGTGATGTCGGCGGCAGCCTCGACCGACATCGCTGCATCGTCGAGGCTGGTATCCGGCGTACGTGTCTCGGTCATGGATAGGCTGGGAGGTCGTTCGACGGCTACCTGGTGCCGTCTATGAGTGCTGCGCGCACGAAGCGCTCGCTCATCAAGCATAGCGTCCGGAGATACCTAACTCTGCTGGGCGTGAGCGTGCCTCACGCATCGTGTGAACTCGTGTCTCATACGGAGATCTGGCACGCCTCGTTTCTCATACGAAGCTTCGTCGGGCGCAGTGGCTCTGGTCTCCCGACCGGGCCGCCGAAGCCGCGCCGTCTCGGGTGTGGGTCGTCAGCAGGCTCACTCGTCCCGTGGGGCTTTTATCGCTCGGTCGCCCGGTACCGTCTATGGTTGGGGTGACAGCATGGGGCGCGTGACCGGGCCGCCCGCCGGGATGGCCGACCAGCGCGAGGAGTTGACGCCGATGCTCAGCCAGTACTACGACCTGTGCGAGTCGTACCCGGACTCGCTCGTGTTGTTCCAGGTCGGCGATTTCTACGAGACGTTCTGCGAGGCCGCCGAGGAGACGGCGCGCCTCCTCGAAATCACGCTCACCCAGCGCGAAGACAGCACCGGCACCTACCCCATGTCGGGCATCCCCATCGACAACGCCGCCTCCTACGTCGAAACGCTGCTCGACGCCGGTTACCGGGTTGCCCTCGCCGAACAGGTCGAAGATCCCGAGGAGGCGTCGGGGCTCGTCGACCGCGCGGTGACGCAACTGGTCACGCCCGGTACGGTCCTCGACGACGAACTGCTGGATGCGGGAACGACCAACTACGTCGCCTGCGTCACCGCGGAACGTCCGGGCGACGAGGGGGACAAACGTCCGGGAGACGTGGGCGACGGGCCCTCGCGTGACGACGGCTCTGCAGGTGCGGACGCCGCGGGCCGCTACGACCGCCACGCCGTCGCCTTCCTCGACGTTTCGACCGGCGAGTGTCTCGTGACGAGCGCCGGCTCTCGCGTCCGAATCGTCGAGGAGGTGGCGCGACTCGAACCCGCCGAATTGCTCTGCGGGCCGGGCGTCGCCCTCGACGCCGACGCCCTCGCGTTCGACCCGATGGTCACCGCCTACGACCCCGACGCCTTCAAGTCGGCGGTCGCCCGAACCCGCCTCGCCGACTACGTTCCCAGACCCGACGCCGTCGTCGACAACGACGCCGAATCTCGCGCCTGTGGTGCGCTGCTCGCCTACGCCGAGTACACGCAGGGTGACGACGGCCCACTTGAGTACGTCTCGCGCATCACGCACTACGACTCGACTCGATATCTCCGGCTCGACGCCACCGCGCTCCGCAGTCTCGAACTGTTCGAATCCCGCGGCCCCGGTCGAGGAGAGACGCTCTTCGACGTGCTCGACGACACGAGTTGCGCCCTGGGTCGCCGCCGCCTCACCGAGTGGCTTCGCCGCCCGCTGCTGGACCGCTCGACCATCGAGGCCCGACACGAGGCGGTCGGCGAACTCGTCGAGAAACCACTCGTCCGCGACGAACTCCGTGACAGACTGGCCGACGTGTACGACATCGAGCGCCTCATCGCCCGCGTCTCTCGGGGTCGGGCCAACGCCCGCGACCTGCGCTCGTTACAGACGACGCTCGACGCCGTCCCCGACATCGAGGCGACACTGTCGGACGTCGAGACCGACCGTCTCGTCACGCTCCGGGACTCGCTGGACGGCCTCCCCGAGGTCCGCGCGCTCATCGACCGCGCCGTCGCTACCGACCCACCAATCGAAATCACCGAGGGCGGCGTCGTCCGCGACGGATTCGACGACGAACTCGACGCCCTCCGGTCTACCGAGCGCGAGGGCCGCGAGTGGGTCTCGACGCTCGAGGCCGACGAGCGCGAGCGAACCGGAATCGACTCGCTGGAGGTGGGCTACAACCAGGTTCACGGCTACTATATCGAGGTGACGAACCCCAACCTGGACCGCGTACCCGATGCCTACACTCGAAGACAGACGCTGAAGAACTCCGAGCGATTCTACACGCCCGAACTCAAGCGCCGCGAGGACGAAATCCTCGGGGCTGCCGAGCGCGCCGACGCGCTCGAATACGACATCTTCTGCGAGGTTCGCGCCGAGGTCGCCGAGGCCGCAGACCGGGTGCAAGCGGTCGCGGAGGTGCTCTCGGAACTCGACGTGCTGGCGACGCTCTCGAACGTGGCCGTCGAGAACGACTACGCCCGCCCCGACTTTCACGACGGGGGAATCGAAATCGAGGCCGGTCGGCACCCGGTCGTCGAACGAACCCAGACCGAGTTCGTTCCGAACGACACCGCGTTCGACGACGGTCACGTCGCCGTCATCACCGGCCCGAACATGTCGGGCAAGTCCACGTACATGCGTCAGGTGGCCCTCGTGGTCGTCCTCGCCCAGATGGGGAGTTTCGTCCCCGCGTCGGCGGCACGTCTCCCGCTCGTCGACCGCGTGTTCACCCGCGTCGGCGCGAGCGACGACATCGCGGGCGGCCAGTCGACGTTCATGCGCGAGATGGTCGAACTCACCGACATCCTCCACGGCGCGACCGCCGACTCGCTCGTCCTCCTCGACGAGGTCGGCCGCGGCACCAGCACCGCCGACGGCCTCGCCATCGCGTG
>JBNJGG010000170.1:0-5212 GCA_051747545.1 Halobacteriota archaeon
AGGTAGGGGCTTTTCATCTTCGCCTCCAGCACGTCGAGCGGGCGCTGAACACCATCGTAGATGGCGTTCAGCATTCCCGGCCCGAGGTCGACCGAAAGCGGTTCGCCCGTGTTCTCGACGGGTTCACCGGGACCGATGCCGGAGGTCTCTTCGTACACCTGAATGGTCGTGATGTTACCCTCGATTTCGATGACCTCTCCCATCAGCCCTTCCGAACCGACGTACACGACGTCGTTCATTCGGGCGTCGAGGTCACGGGCGGTCACGACCGGACCACTTACGCTTTGGATGATGCCGTCCTCGCGGACGGTCTCCTGTTGTGTTGCCTGACTCATGATTAGTCTTCGTCCATCAGGTCGATACCGATGGCTCGCTTGATCTGTTCGCGCAGTCCGCCGCTACCAGCGCCACCGCCGAGGGTGACGAGGGTCGGCTCGATACTTGTCTCGACCGCCTGCCGCGTCGCACGCGACAGATAGTCGAGGTCACCGTCGTACATGACGACGATGCCGACGCCTTCGTCTTCGAGTGTCTGCATGACGGCGTCGTCGAGTCGCTCGGGTTTCTCGTCCTCGGGGACGTTCTCGCACTTTCGAACGCCCGCGAGACGAAAGCCCGTCGTGAAGTCGGGGCTTCCGATAACCGCGATTTCCTGACTCATAGTATCACCAGTTCCTCTTCGATTTGCTCGTCCGAGAGCCCGGCTTCGCGGCCACGAGCGATAGCGCGAATGTTCGCCACCTCGCGCTCTTTTGCGAGGATGTAAGCGAGCACCGCGGTCACCGACAGTGGGAAGACGCGACCGAAACTGTCGGAGTACTCTAACAGTGCCGCCTCGAGGGCGCGCTCGAAGACGATGAGACTCTCGGCGTCTTCGAGTTCGTCGAGTGCAACCGAAAGATCTTCGCCGTAGGGGCTCTCTCGTATCCGCGTGACGAGTTCAGTCGGGTTCGAGGCGAGCGTCGCCAGTTCGGCGGCGCTGAACAGTCGACCACCCTCGATGTAGTAATCGGTCGGATCGAGTTCTGTGCCACTGTGTGCGAGTCGGAGCGCGTTGCGCGCGTTCCGGAAGTCGATTTCGGCCTGCAGGAACTCACGGTACTTCGCCGTCGCTTCACCAGTGACAAGGTCGTCCAGAAGGGTCTCGTAGAACGCGCGGTCGACAGCGTTCTCCAGTGGAACCAGCACGCCGGACGACTCGTAGTCGTCGTACGCGCTGGCGAGTGCCTTCCCGAAGATGGTCGAATCGAGGAGCTCGACGACCTCTTCGATGGTACTCGCGTCGAGTAGACGGTCGATGAGGCGGTCGTCGAGTTCACCGGCACGGATGAGGTCCGACTCGACGGTTTCGCGGTCGGTGTCCGAGTAGATACCTCGGATGACCGTCTTGACGTTCCACGCGTCGAACTGTCGAAGGTACCGAGCGATGAGGTCGTACAACCGACCGTCGGCCCAATCGAGAATGTCGTCGAACTGCTTTGCGAGGTTGCGGTTCAACGCGTACTCGATGAGGTCGACGCCGGAGTAGCGACTCCCGAGTGCGTTTATTTCGGTCTCGTACTCGGACTCCTCCATGAAGCGGGCAATCTCTGCTGGGCCCATTCGAAGGAGTTTGCGGTAGTCCTCTTCGGTGAAGAGCACACTCCGACGAGACCGAACGCGGGCATTGACGTATTCCGGGTTCGAACTACCGGCAGTGCTCATCGGTTGAACAGTCGGTCGCTCAGTTCCTTCAAGTTGTCTTCCCAGACGCCCTTGAGGACAGAGTCGAAGGTGTTGTTCACCCGAACGCGCGAGGCGGTACTCTCGACGACGACGCCGCCGAGACAGTCGTACTCGCCGCCGTAGCTGAAGCCGTCGTAATCGGCGAGCACCGATTCGAGAAGTTCCCGATCGTCGGCGCGTCCGTAAACGGATACGTCGTCGTCCCCCTCGAACTCCTCTGCTGCGGCGTCGAGCAACGACCGAGTGAGCTCCTCGCGGCGGTTCCCGTCGATGTCGACGAGTGCCTCCTCGACGGCGTCGTGGACGTCAGCGAGTACGTCACGTCGCGCCTCGAGGCGCTGCTGCTTGGCCTCGAGCTTGGCACTCGAGAGCGCCTGCTCGCGCTCCTGTTCGATTTTACGCTCGGTCTCGGCAGTACGCGATTCGAGCAGGGCCTCCGCATCGGCTTCGGCTTCGGCGACGATCTCGTCGGCGCGCTCTTGACCCGCCGATCGGATTTCCTCCGCACGCGCGCGGGCTTCGTCTCGAATATCCTCGACAACTGTTTCCAAACTCATTGGTTGAAAGAGGAGGGTTTAGACGTACGTCGGGACGAGGAACACGACGACGAGCGCGAGGATGACGAGCGTCTCCGGCAGGACCGTCAGGATGAGGCCCCGCACGAACATGTCGTCGTCTTCGGCGACAGCGCCGACCGCCGCAGCACCGATACCCCGCTCAGCGTAGCCGGCACCGAACGCAGCGAGACCGACCGCGAGAGCGGCCGCCGCTTGCGGCGGGATGGCAGGGAATCCGGATTCGGCTTGCAGTGCAACGTTCGCCAGGGTTGTAATGTCGAACATGGTGGTAGTGTGGACTTAGTGTCCTTGTTGCCTACGAACGGTCGTAGTTCGCCACAGCGTCATCATAAAGCTTCCCAAAGAAGTTGGCCAACGACGGGCTAACGGGGGAGTGCAGCAACTCTCGGTGCGTGTATCGTCGGGGTATAAGCGTGAGACGTGATACCGCTTCGACAGGAGCGCGCTTCAGTCTTCGGTCGTGAAGCGACGCTCGCGGCCGAACGGGGTGTACGCCTTCCCGCCACCCTCGTAGAACTTCCCGAAGAACTCGACGTACTCGAGACGCACAGCCTGCAGACCGGCGCTCGTGACGCCGAGTGCGAGGACGAGCAGGTGCCCGAGGACGAGCACGACCAGCCCGAGCAGGACCGCGGCCGCGCCGCCGTGCATCAGCCCGGGGAAGAGGATGCTCGCCGCCTCGTGGTGTTCGAGGAAGTGCTGGGGCGACTCGGAGATGAGGAAGTGCCACTCCGCGCCGTGGTCGGTCTCGACGGCACCGACGCCGAAGAACAGCAGGTTGACCGTGAAGGCCATCCCCGCCTTCGCCAGGAGAACCGCCGCCAGTCGAGTGTACGACAGGCCGTTGACGACGACGTTCAGCGCTTCGACGGCTTCGATGGGCGAACCGACGATCAACAGCACCAGGCCGACCGCGAAGACCGCGAGCCCCACGAGACCGACGACCGTCGGGAAGCCCGTGAAGCCGAGGCCGAACGGTTCGCCGTTGAAGACGTGGTAGATGAAGTCGGGTTTCGTGTCCGCGTAGTGCGAGGAGAAGATCCAGACCCAGATGCCGTTGAGCATCAGGATCCACGACCCGCTCTCGTACATCGCCTCCTTGAATCCGTGGAACTCGTTGTTCTCGACGAAGTCGAAGATGTAGCCGACGTTGAGGTGAAGCACGCCGAGGAGCACGCTCACCATGAGCCACGCGAGCGCCCACTCACCGGTCGCCGGCGAGAGGCCCTTCTCGATGGGCGCGTGGCCGAGGCCGACAACTCCTTGCCAGAACCACTCGGTGATGAGGTGGAGTCCGAATAGCTCGCCGTAGAGGACGCCGAACAGCGTCGTGGACACCCCAGCGAATATCGTCACGCCACCCATACTGCGGAAGGCATCACTGTCGAAGTTACTGTAGAGGTAGTACCCGATCGCCGTGTAGAGAATCCCGTAACCCACGTCCCCAATCATGAATCCGAAGAAGAGTGGGAACGTGAGAAAGAGAATCACCGTCGGGTCGAGTTCCGTGTACTTCGGTCGTCCGACCGCCTGCACCAGCACCTCGAACGGCCTGACCCCACTGGGGTTGTCCTGAACGACTGGCGGGTCGTCGTTTCGCATCACGACGGCACCACCGTCGGCGCGGGCCTCGCCCTCGCCGCCGTCGGCCGCCGCGGGTCGACCGTCGCCTGCGACCTGCTCGCGAACCGCCTCGTGGCCGCGGGCGGAGAAGCTCGCGCGTTCGAGTTCCTCGATTTCGACGTGGCCGTCGACGGCCTCGTCGAGCGTCTTGGCGAACTCGGAGTACTTGGCCGAGGGAATCCATCCCTCGATGATGAAGGCGTTTTCCGTCGTCGCAAAGGACAGGGGTGCCTCCGTCTTCTGGACGTCGATAGAGAGTTTCTCCTCGGCTGCGAGGAGGAAGCCCGCGACTTCGAGTTTCAGGTCTTCGAGTTCGTCCTCGACGGTGCGGAGTTTCGAGGTGAGTTGCTGCTCGCGGTGTTCGAGTTCCTTCTCGTACTCCGCGGGACTGCCCTCGGCATCGGGGACTTCGTAGCTCGTGAAGTCGGTGCCGACGAGCGCGTCCGACAGCGCGTCCTCGTCACCGTCGTCGGTCGGCCGCGCGAAGATGCCGACGACGCCATCGGCGACTTCGAGGTCGAAGGTCCCGATCGAGTCGGCGTCCGTCAGTGCGTGCTCGATTTCGGGAGCCTTCCCCTCGCCGACGGCGACCTGCAACGAACGGTACCCCGACAGCAAGTCGAGGTCGAACCCGAGCGACGCGAACGGGGCTATCGAACCCTGCTTCTCTTCGACCGCCCGAAGTTCGCTTCTGAGGTCGTCGCGGCGGTCGTCGAGTTCGTTGACGCGCTCGCGAACTTCGGCGAGTTCCTCGTCGAGTGCCTCCTCGGTCACGATGCGTGTCGGGCCGGCGTCGGCCGCGTCGACGTCGAGGATACTCTCGATAGAGCGAACCGTCACCAGCTTATCCGAGGCCTCCTCGGCACCTTCGACGGGGTCACCCTGCTCGAACTCCTCCCACGAGCCGTCGTAGTCGCTGATGTCGAGGAGGTTGAGGTCGTGAGCGGTCTCGATAACGTCGCGCATGACGCGCTTTGCGCCCGTCACCGAGACTTTACTCATCTGCTCAGGTCTGAGCATGTACCGCCTCCTCGAACGCGCTTAACGCGTACTCGACCGCCTCATCGAAGTTCTCTTGCGCCTCGGCGACGAGTTCTTCGCGTGCTTCCACGCCCGACTCGAGAATCTCATCACGCTTGGCTTCGATGTCGGTACGAGCCTCGGCGAGACGCTGTTCTTCCAACTCGTCGGCCTTCTGTTCGGCCTCGTCCCGGATCTTCTCGGCTTCCCTCCGCGCGTCCGCGATGAGTTCGTCGCGTTCTGCTTCGGCCTCCGCAACGATGTCG
>JBNJGG010000171.1:0-5148 GCA_051747545.1 Halobacteriota archaeon
GCTCGAACGAGTACGTCCTCACGCAGTTCGCAGACTGGTTAGCTCGCGAGCGGGACGTAGTCCACCTCGAGCGCGTCACGACGACGGACTGTCGACGGTACGCACAGTGGCTCCGTCGTCGCACACGGGACGGTGACGACGACCTCTCTGCGGCCTCTGCGGCCGCAGATGGGCCATACTTCACCATCGTCAGGGCATTCTTCGAGTGGTGTGTCACTGACGAGCGACTCGAAGCTAACCCGGCGAAGTCCAACCGTGTGAAGGAGGCGCTCCCACAGACGCACGGTACGCGAGAGCGACAGTTCTGGAGCGTCGAAGACCGAGCGGCGCTTCTCTCGTACGTCGACAGCCGCGTCGAACGCGCCGAGTCCGGGACCAAGCGACTCGAGAAAGCGCTCCGTGACCGTGCCATCGTGTTCGTTCTCGCTCTCTCCGGCGTCCGTGGTGCCGAAATTTTCAGAGAGCCGAGTGACGACGATCGCCCGGGACTCCGGTGGAAAGACGTCGACTTCGACAGGGGTCTCGTTCGCGTCCTCGGGAAATCGCGCACGTACGAGTGGGCGTCGCTCCCGACTGAAGCACTTTCTCGGCTCGAACGACACCGAACCGTCCAGTCGCCTCCGACCGACGAGTGGGCAGTCTTTCCGACCTACCACGCGCCGACGCTGTCCTCCCACGCTCGTCACGTCTTGCGACGTCGTGGGTGGGAGGAATCGACCATCGAGGACGCCCTCGAACAGCACACGACGACCGCAGTACTGAATTCCAACGAAATATCTCCGCCCAACATCTCAACCAGTGGTGTCCGGCACCTCATGTCTGCACTCTGTAACCAGGCTGACATCGACATCGACGGCGAATACTTGAAACCCCACGGTGCTCGGCGGGGTCTCGGCAATCAACTGTACACGCAGGGAAGTGCGGAACTCGCCCAGGAAGTACTCCGGCACAAATCCATCGAGACGACTCACGCAGCCTATCGGGATGAGCAAGCGAGCGAAACTCGACGAGAAGTAGAGCGGATTCTCGACACCGACGCTGGTCCTGACCGAACGTGACCCGTCGTCTCCGGTCGAATCCGTCGGACCCGTTCCACCTGTTTCGTGATGGCCGTATCCGGGATGACGTCGAATCCGAACTGTGATCACAGACAGTAAACGTTGGACTGATTATCGATTCGACGCTGGTTGTCACGAGTTCGCACCGGACGTGGTGACTGTGTGCCGGTATTCACACGCGGTGTACCCGAAACGTCACAGAATCGTGTCCGACCGACCATCGACGCGTACTGCTCGGTTAGAACCTTTGAGAAACCGACGGGACGTTAAGCACGATGGTCGTCAAGGCGATGAGACACAGGAAGAAGACGCCCCACACACCAACACTGACGTTGCTTAGGAGGGGGAAGCCGTAGTAAGAACCCAGAATGACGAGGAGAGCCATCGTACTCGTGATGAGTGGTGCCTCGTCGAGCGTCTTGCGATAGTTCGACGACTGTCCGACGTACAGTGAAACCTCCTTGAGCCTCGACCCGGGACGTATCTCACCGAGCTCTACGTCGTACTCTACGACGTCTTCTTCGACGAGTTTGGGAAGGTGGGTCTGGTGTAACGAGACGTAGACGCTTCGATAGAGGTCGTCGCCGGACGAATTCGGTCCGGCCTCTTCTTCGGCGATGCTCTCTGCAAGGTTCGAAATCGGTACCGGCCGCTCAGTCGCGCTGAGTCGGTGAATTACCTCTCTGCGCCGATCGTTCCCCAGAATGTGGAACACTTCTGCTTCCTCGAGAACGGCGTTGGTGTGTTGAGTTTGGCTCATTGATATCCATCCGTAACGTGCGTTCGGTTGCTGGTGTAAATCTCTAGTTTCTATTTTCAGTCTCTACCGAATCTAAGCGTTGTTTCACTGTCGCTTACATTTGGCTAATTGATTGTGCCTGATAAACAATGCTCATTAAATACTCTCTTGTTTCCGTGTCCTCCCCGTTCCGTAACTCGTCGTTGATTCGATCCAAGGTATTTACCCCCACCATACCCTCGGCGGCTGACCAGGTTCTCGTTCGGTACTCACCGGTACCTACGACGACCGCTGTCCGATGCCCCCGAGCCCCGGTACCGCGTGCCCCACGAAGAAGACTCTCCCCCGTCGAGGCAACGTTCGATCTGTCCGTCCGGGTTCGGCCATCGAGAGACGGGGTCGAATGCGACAGTCCGGTCGAGACCCGTCGCCATTCCGTCTCGTTCTGGTGATGAACGTACAGAACCGTTCGGAGAGAAATCGAGAACGCTCCTCGTTTACGAGACCTTACTCCGAGTTCGGGACCGAGGAGACGGTTCGTTGCTCTGGGCTGATGTGCTCTGCGTTCTTTCGCTCTCGTTGTGTCGTACAGTGGAGACAGCCGTGTACGAGGTTCTGATTGTCACCGAACACCCGAGCGAACGTCGCAGTGACGTGGCGGCCGCAGTTTCTGCATCGGTACGCGTTCGACGCGTCGTTCGACGCGCCAGCCTGAATCTTTTCCATTGTTGATTAGCTCCGGTTGATCTTCACGTTGTCTTCGGTCGACTGAGTCATCTCACCTATCGCTCCGTCACTATCACGACTATCACGTCGGCTACGAGAGGAGATGTGGTCGGCTCTTGCGGCAGTTCGGTCGATCTCTTCCTCGATACACACTGCCGCCGTTCGAGGGTGCGGAGGCGAGACGATTCGCGTCGTTTGATAGCTAGATACTCCCCTTGACATCCATTTTTCTCGCGTATCGGAGTTCCAATAAAACGGGGAGACCGTTCACCGCTCAATCGTGCGCTATCGCAGGGACAACTCTCTATTTATCGACGTCGCCGGTCGACGATTCTGGAGTTTCGGAACTTCTGCTGTGATTACGGCCGAAAATCCCATCTCGGGCTGGTGGCCGTCCCTTCGGTGAATGTAAGGGACTCCCAACCGCTCTTCTCGGGGCTGGGAAACGAGACGTAAAACGTGAAGTGGGGTCCTACGTCGAGAACGCCCTTCAGGCGGCGAATTTCCAACGGTTCTTCAGGAATCACCTAATCCGTGACTCTGCCGCTTCAATCTCACATTTCAGTTTCTGGGTGAGTCGTTCGATGTCTTCTCTGGGGGTCGTCACGACACGCTGGTCGACCTGTGGGCGCTCGCTACGAGGGGTCGTAGAGACAGAGTCCTCGTCGCCGATACCCTCGTCACCCGGATTGGTGGTCTCGCTAGCGATCCGGGCTGTACGTTCCACGTAGCTCGGCCCGGTCGATGACGTGGTCCGCCATCGCGTCTTCCAGGACTTCGCGGGGGCTCCCCGGCGACACGTCGAGCGTCGTGTCGAGCGCAGAGAGCGCGAAGACGTACGTGTGTGGGCGATCCGGTGGATTGGGTCCCCCGTATCCAATAGACCCAAAGTCGTTGTTGCCGAACTGGGCGTCCGTCGGAGACCAGTCTTCGGGAACCGTCGACCGGTCGGGGTCGACGTTCCAGACGAGCCAGTGAACCCACACCGTACCGGCTGGGACCACTGCGTCGGGGTCGTCGACGACGAGTGCAAGTGACACCGCGTCGTCGGGGACTCCGTGAATGTCGAGTGGCGGATTGACGTTACGATTCCTGTAGCCGTACGTGCTGGGAATGTCTTCACCGTCGGCGAAAGCCGGGCTGGTTAGTTTCATCGCTCCCTCGTTTGTCGCACCTGACGGTTCTGTACTCGGTTGCGTCGTCTCTCGGTGCGGTCTCTCATACGGGTAACACCGGCACACTCGCCCGATGGATGACGCTGTCCGTGCAACTTCCGGGGTGGGGCCGTGGGTGTTTCGACTGGCCGTGTAGGCCCATGACGATGAGGTCGATGTCGTGTTCGGCCGCGTACCTGCGAATCACTTCGTCGGGCCGCCCTCGAAGGCACGCTCTCTCGGTCTCGAGCCCGAGTTCCTCCGCCTGCTGTGCAATCACCGCCATCGCGTCTTCCCCCTGGGCTTCGACTTGTTCTAAGAACAGTTCGTCGCTGCTCAGTGCCGGCGTCGACCAGACCCGGTCGTCGACGACGAACAGCGTGTGAACCGTCGCGTCGGACTCCGCCGCGAGGGTCAGCCCCTGTTCAGCCCCCTTCCTCGCACCGGCACTGCCATCGGTCGGAATCAGGATGCGTCTGTACATCGCTCTACCGTCTGTATGAGTGCCACCCGCATAAACGGGCGCGGTCGGTATCGAATCCCGGCCACAGGCAGTCCATACCAGCATACCACCTCGCGTTAGTTCCCGTCCGTGGTCGGGGCGTCGTCGGAGCGTTTCGCGAGGGTCGCTTTCGCCACGATTCGGCCAGGACACACGTCATCTCCACGGGAAGTTGCCCCTGGATTGTGACTCGGGAGAACGGATAAATAGGTGGTTGACGCCGTTAACGAGAACATTACACCACTAGGACTGTCATCCACAAATCGGTCGGCGGTGCGGCGTCGACGAATGATCAGGGATTCCGATGTGGTGCTGCCCCCCGCAGGTGGCGATATTCGTCTATCGCGCTACCGACGTGTTCATCTGGAAGTGAGAACGCCGACGATTTCTCAGACGACCGTCGTCAGCGACCGATCGGGTGGTGAAAATAATTGACTGGTCAGGTGGTGGCCGAGAGTGGGGTGTCTACCATCTCGTTGAACGATTCGAGCGCCTCGTGAATTGAGCAGGGGGTGTGCTCTTCTCGACACGGAAAGACAGCCTCGAGGTCCCCACGTTCGTACACGGCGAGACACAGCGTCGGTGGAGCCAGCGTTTCGAATCGTTCACCGGTGATAGCCGACCGAAACTCCCGACGATCGAAGGGGAGAGAGACACTCGATTCTTGCTCGTCAGCCCACGCTTCGAACTCGCTGGCGTACTCCCGTGCAGACCGGTGGAACTCGGTCTCTGCGAGCGCACCCGAGAGACAGATTTCCCTACCCCAGACCTCGACCGAGAAGTGATTTATCGTCCCCTCGTCTTCCAGTTTTTCGAGTTTCTCGATAGCCGACCGTTGCTGGTTCCACACGGCGGGTTCGCCCGTTCGAACGAACAGGCGAACCGTGGTTTCCGGTTTGGTTAGTGACGTTGCCATAGGGTATCCTACGCCGTCGGTTCTGGCGTGTTTCGTCTGTACATCGACGACGC